>CAYMHO010000014.1:0-48723 GCA_964390195.1 uncultured Fimbriiglobus sp.
GCCGCGGCCCGCCGCTCGTCTCGTACACCCGCACCCCGAACTCGGGCGGGAACACGGCCGGCAGCACCACCTCCGGCGGGGCGAGCGTCGGCTGGGTGCGGGGGAGGGTGGCCACCCCGCCGCCGGCCGGCGGGCGGTCGTCGAACGTGCCCACGTCCACCTCCACCCGCGGGCCGGCGTGAACCTGCGGCTCGGCGAAGTAGTCGGCGGGAAGGGACTCGTTCAGCGCGTCGGCGATGGCCGACGCCCACCGCGCGTGGAACGACTCCCAGTGACGGCGGCCGGCGAGCGGCGGGTGGAAGTGGTCGAGCAGCGGCATTCCGAACACCTCGGCGGGTGGTGGTACGGTAACGGGCGGGGCCGGCGGTGTCAAAGTGGGCCGCTCGCCTCACCCCGGCGTCACGGTGGCGGTGGCGAGCGGCAGGCGGGCGACCAGGTCGGCCGCCGACACCCCGCGGAGGAAGGCGAGCGCCCGCACCGCCTGAGTCAGCCGCCGCTCGGCCTGGGTCAGGCACCGCTCCACCCGACCCCGCTCCCGGCTCGCCACCCCGAACCCGCACGCCTTCGCCTCCAGCGCCCCCACCATCAGCCAGTTGCTCACCACCCGCGTGATGGCCAGCTTCTCCAGCGCCGTCGCCCGCCCGACGCCCAGGTCGTCGGCCAACTGGTCGGCATAGGCGTGCGCCGCCCGCCCGACCACCCGGTCGGTCCCGCACGTCTGGCTGATGACCCAACACCGAGCAGCGTACACCGGGTTCCCCAACCGCCACGCGTACCACCCCAGTTCGGCGGGTCAATCGGCCCACCGGCCGGGCGGTGGGGCGGCCGCTTCCTGCGCGTCCAGTTGCCGCTCCAGGTCGTCCACCCGCGCCTCCAGGTCCACCACCTCGCGGAGTTTCAGCCCGGTGTCCAGCACCGCCTTCGCCGCCGCCAGCCGCACCGCCGGCGGGCCGTCCCCGCGGGCCAACTCGACCAGCGCCTCGGCCGCCGCCAGCCCGGCGGCGGTGAGCAGCCCGCACGTCCGCTCGGTGAGCGTTGCCCGTGCCGCGACGATTCGCTTGCGGAACTTGGCGTCGGCCAGCTTCCGACGCACCACCTTCACGTCGATCCCGCACCGCAGGGCCGCGTCCTCGGCCGTCGCCCCGGTCGCCAGGGCGAACACCAGCGCTTCCTTGGCCTGCTTCTTGGTGCTCATGACTCACCGCCCGAACGAGTGAACCGCAGGGTGCGAGCGTGTTTGGTGCGGCGGAACTCGACCGCGAACCCCTGCGCCCGGAGGAACCCCTGCTCGGCGGCGATGACGCGGCCCATGCCCGAGCCGAACGGCACGTGCGTCGGCACCGAGTCGCGGCGGGCGATCTTCCACAACGCTTCCCCCAGTTCATCAACCCCGCCCTCCCAGCCGTCGGCCGGCAGCTTGGCCAGCCACCGCACCAGCACGTTGCGGAAGGCGTTCACGCGGGCGTCGCGGTAGCGGCGCTGGGTGGCGGCGGACATCGGGGGCACTCCGGGCGGGTGACAGAAGTAACTCTCTCTAACTGCTCGACTGTTCCGCGTGGGGGCAGAACCGAACGCCAGGCTGAAGGACCCGCGGGAGATGCCGGAGATGCAGGGGCATTCCCGGCCGGGTTCACCCACGGGGGCGGTTGGGCGTCTCGAACCACGGCGGCAGGGAGTCATCCAGGCCGGACGGCGGGGCGGTGGGGGCGGCGGGAACGGCGGTGCGGATAAGCGCCAGCACGGCCGCCCGGATCGGCGGCGGAAGACGGGACCACACGGCCGCGACGGTCAGCAGGTCGGGGTCGAGTGCATCCGGCAGTGCATCCGACTTGGCGGATTTCGCGGAAGTGCCTGAATTGTTGGCCGAATTGCCGTCTCGGGATCGGTCTACGGAACCGAAGGTTGAAGGTTCGAATCCTTCTGGGTGTATTTGATCATCTGGTCAGAAGTAGTCAGCCCGTCCCCGGAACTGAGCGGAACTGACAGAACCCCAGCGATTCCAGGCACGCCGACATCTCCCGTCACGTTCTGACGTACGCCGCCAGCTTCCGGCTGCACCGAGTTCTGCACCGCCACTGCACCGGATTTTGCAGCGCCCTCCACCGCCTTGTGGAAGTCGGATTCGAGCGTCTGTAGGTAGTGGCCGATCGCCACGCTCGGTGTGTTGCCGACCCAGGCGGTGACGACGTGGATCGGGTGGTGCTGCATCAGGTCGGTCTCGCAACTCGCCCGCAAGTTGTGGAATGCCTTCGGCCACGGGGTCAGCCCGGCCCGTCGGATCAGTTTGTGCATGGTGGTCCGCAAATTCGTCCCCTTCCACCCCTTCGCCGCCGACGCCCGGTAGCCGTCCGCCTGCGGCCCGCTCACCACATACTCGGTGCCCGCCTCGGCCGCCGCGAACGCCTCCTCTAAGTGCGGCCGGAGGGCGGCGAAGATGGGCACCACCCGCGTCCCCTTCCCCTCGATGTGTTCCGTCTTCGGGCTGGTGACGGTCATTCGGTCGGCCGCGAAGTCCACGTCCGCCCACCGCAGCGACAGCACCTCCGACGGGCATCGCAAGCCGGCGAACCGCGACAGCGCTATGACGACCCGCCAGGTCGGGTTGGCGGCGGCGATCACCCGCTCGGCGTCAGCCGGGGGGACGTACACCCGCCGCCCGGTGGGGATGCGGTTCGGCGTCCTCACGTCGGCGAACGGGTTGTCGGGAATCAGCTTGTGTCTCACGGCGTCCGCGAACATGGTCTTGGCGAACTTCAGACGGCGGTGGACGGTGGCGGGGGCGAGGTCGCGGGCCAGGTAGTGTTTACGGAACTGCTCGGCGTGTTCGGCCGAAAAGTCTCGTAACCCGATCTTGGGGTCGAACTCGGCGAGCAGTTCCGTCACCACCCGCTCGACGTTCGACACGGTGTTCGGCTTGCCCCCAGTCCGACGGCGGTCGAGGTAGGCGGCCAGGAACCCGCCGAGGGTCTCCGACCGCCGCTCCGGGATCAGCCCGACGGCGGCCAACTTAGCGGCCAACTCGTCGCCGATACCGCCCACCCACCGCGCCGTGTCGGCGTCCATCGGCAGGCGGGCGATGAGGAGGGCGTTCAAGCCCTCCACCCGCAGTTTGATCTCGTTCGCTGCCTTCGAGTTGATCCTTCCCAGGCGGATCGACCGCCGCCGCTTGTCGCCGGCGACGAATTGGAGGGTGACGTTGCCGTTCGGGTCCTTCGAGATGCTGGCCATGGTGGCCTCCGGGAAAAAGCCGCCGGGTACGAGTTGAGATCGTACCCGGCGGCGGGGGGGTTACGGAAGTCACTTCGCCGGGGTCTGGTCGTCGATCGGCGGGCAACCGGCCGCGACCCACCTTTCGATGACGGAGCGGGGCCAGCGGCACAAGCGGCCGAGTCTCACCGCCGGCGGCAGGCGGCCGGCGTCCCGCAGGCGGGTGACGTGGCGGGGGCTGCATCCCAACAGGTCGGCCACCAACTGGGTGTCGAGCATCGTCGGTTCGATGCTCCGAGCAATCGCGGTCGTCATTCGGTTGCCTCCGGGAGGATGGTCGCGCGATCACAGCGGTCGCGTCAGAAAACGTTCGGTCGGCGGTCACTCACGGGAAGGTGGACAATTCCCGGCTGGGGGCGGGGCCGCGAGCAACGTCACCCGAGCGGCCCGGCCCGGTCGCCGCTCGACGGACACCAAGCCAGCCCGTTCCAGAGTCCGCAGCCCGCGGCGGGCGGTGCTCTCCGACATCCCCATCCGTGTCAGCCGGGCGAGGGTGACGGCCACCGTCCGCCGGTTCTCACATCCCGCCCGGAACCACACCACCAGGCTGACCGCCAGCGCCTTCCCAGGTAGGTCGGCGGCGGAGGTCAGCCACCCCCACGGCACCGGCCCTTTCAGGAACGGTTCACCTGGGGCGTGCCGGGGCGGGCGGGCCGGCGGCGGCAGTGCGACCGGCGGGGCGGCCAGTCGGGACGGGTCGAACGGGTCACTCACGCGGCGATCTCCTGTGGCAATGTGGCGGTCGGTGGGTGGCGGTCGAGCAGGCGGGAGACCGTCCCCCACATCCGCTCACCCCGCGGGTCGAGGTAGCGGTCGGGGTGTCGCACCACCTTGGCGTCGGTCTTGAGCGGGAACCCCGGCAGTACCAGTTCGGACGCCTCCCGCATGGCGTCCTGCATGACAGTGGTCGCGGTGGTGATGTCGTCCGCCGCCGCCTCGATGAGGAAGGCGTCGTGGACCGGGCAGCACACCTGGAGGCCCCGCTCGGTGGAGAGGCAGGCGGCCAGCCGCATCATCTCCGCCCCGTTCGCCTGCATCGGGAAGTTGCGGAGGCTCCGCGGGTTGGCGTCCGCCCCGACTCGGATGGTCCAGCCGAAGGCCGTCCGCAGCTCGCCCCCGAGCATCGCCGCGTCCTGAACCCCGTCCGACCACCGCCAGAAGCGGGGGAAGGTGCGGCGGTGCAGGTCGAGCAGTTCCCGCCCGCGGGCCGGCGGCACCCCCAGCTTGGCCGCCAGTCCGTCCGGGCCGAGGCCGTACAGCACCCCGAGGGCGACCGTCTTGAACTGCTCGCGGACGGCCGCGTGCGACTGCTTGGTGGCGTCCGCCGGGGCGGCCCCCGCCAACTTGGCGAAGCTCAGGTAGAAGTCGCCGCTGCGGTAGGCCTCCATCATCGCCGGGTCTTCGGACAGGGCGGCGGCGATGGCCAACTCCTGCTGGCTCCAGTCCACGTACACCACCGCCCGCCCCGGCTGCGGGCGGATGAGCGACCGTAGCCAGACTGACGGGCCGAAGATGAACCCGCTGTTGCTCGGCTGGTTCCGCCCGGTGCGGGAGCGGAACACGGACAGCAGGCAGCGGTTCCGCCCGTCCGGACCGACCGCCAGGTCGTTCAGCCGCAACTGGCCGAGGGCGTGCCGCAGCTCCCGCATCGGCCCGACGCGGTCGGGGTGCCGCCGCGCCATCTCGTGGAAGGTGTCGTCGTCCAGGGCCAGCCGCCCGCTCGCCAGCCGCGGCCACGGGATGCCCTCCCGGATCAGGTACGCCTCCCACCGCGCCGCGGAGAAGGACAGCGGGCCGTCCGGCAGGCGGGGGTCGGTGGGAGCGAAGGTGCCGTACCCGCGGTCCAACTCGGCGACCAACCCCCGCTTCACCCCGTCCCACCCGTCGCGGAGGCGGGCGAGGGACGGTACGTCCACCGGCACGCCGGTCCACTCCATCCGGGCGACGGCTGCCATGTACCTGCCGCGGAGGAGCGCCCGCGGCAGGTCGAGGCGGGGGGTCATCGCGGGCAGTAGTCGGGCGAGGGCGTCCGCGTCCGACTGGCAGTAATCGAGTAGGGCGGCCCGCTCGTCGGTGGAATACGGCCCGCCCCGCATCGCCAGCGCCCGCATCTCCTCCTTCTCCAGCCCGGCCATCGCGTCCAGGCCGAAGTGGGCGAGCGCCCCGAGCAGTCCCCACCCGGCGGCGGTGGGAAGGCCGTTGGTGTGGTTGCGGAATTCGGCGTACAGGTCGAGCACCCGGACCGGCGTCGGCCAGCCGAGGGCCAGGTGGCAGCCGAGTTCGGCGCTCGCGTAGTAGGCGACGAACAGGTCGTCCGGCCCGGTCGGGTACGGGCACGGGACCGGACGGTCGGGGTCGAGCCAGTGCCGCTCGACGCGGCCGGTCCGAAGTTCGCGGGCGACGACACACAGCGGGGTGGGTCGGTGCCCCGGCGGGGCGGTGAACTCGAAGTCCACCGCCCACACCGCTCGAAACGAGTCGAGGAGGGTCACGCTCACACCTCCCCGCGGAGCTGCCGCAGCACGGGGTGGTCGAGAGTGTCGATCAGCCGCCCCTTGAACGCCGTCCGCAGCAGGTCGGCGAACGGCACGTCCGGCCACACCGGGTCGGGCAGCGAGCCGGTCGCCCGGAACACCTCGTACGCCCCCAGGCCCATGTTGGCCTGCACCCGCGCCCAGTTCCGCTTGGCGATCTCGGCTGCTTCCAGGGCTGACCGCGACCACTCGTCCGCCCGCCCGTCCGCCCCCGGCAGGCGGCACCCCCAGAGGAAAGTGACGCCCTGGCGGTTGACCGCGGTGAACAGGTTGACCAGTTTGAGGGTGCCCTCCGTCGCCAGTTCCGCCCGCAGGTGCGGCGCGACCAGGTACGTCTCCCCGCCCCGCTCCTCCTTCAGCTCGAGGACGGCCGTCTGAACGGCGTAGTCGGGGCTGGGGTGGACGCGGACGAACCAGCACTTGTCGGGCTTGCGGACCGGGACGGTGAGCAGCTCCTTCTTCACCCCTAGGCCGGCGACCGCGTCGCCGGTGAGGCGGAGGGCGGTCGGGTCGAACGGGTCGGGCGGGCGCGGCACGGCGGTGGTCACTTCAGCAGTCGTCATCGAACAAGACTCCAGGTGAACGGGTCCGACCACACTGGCCGGACGTGGACCGGGAGCGGCCCACACCCTACGCAGCGGTGTTCGCGAACACGGCTGAGAGAGTTGCAATGCGCCGGTGAGCCTAAACACAACTGGCCGCAACCAAAGGGGTTGCGGCCGGGGAAAATACGTGGAAAACGTTGAGCCTGTTCGCGGATGCTGAGTATTCAAACGGAAACGTGACGCCTGGACTGTTTACTTGCGGGAACGCGAAGGGCGGCCGGATGGCTCCGCCCGCTCGGCCTGATGTGCTTGGGCCGCTGCTCGAAGTGATTTGATTGTCTGCCAAGCGGCCGTCTTCGTTACCGTTGATGGTGAGCAACCGAGCAGGTCCGCCCACATTCGCACCGTATACTCCAAGTAGGTGCCCGGTTCTTTCCCCACGAACTCCATCATCCGGCCGCTGATCGCGTCCACCTGCTTCGGCCTCCCCCGTACCCGCCCACCCCGTCTATGTGCAGCCAAGTCGTTGATGAGTTCCGGCAAACGGGCCTCCACCGCCTTCTGTTGGGCAATCACGTCGTTGATCAGTAAAGTCTTGCGGTCGGTCTCAGCCCGCCGCCGGGCAGTGGCTAGGGTCTGGGTGCGAGCGACGCACAGAAGCTCTTTTGGCACAAGCGGGAGTCGCCGGAACTCCAGGACCAGCCGCTCCTTTGACAACGACGGTTCGACCCGGTAAGCCTTCACCCCCGGCAGTGCGGCCTCTCCAGGGTTGCCATCCGCCGGTGGCGTCAGGCTCAAACCCAGAGCGGCGAGGCACGGGTCGGCGACCCGCGTGACGGCCGCCAGTGCCACCGCGAACCCGTCGCCGGGCACGACTGCGAACTCGCTCTCCACCTCCCGGAACGCCTCCGCCGTCTCACACCACGCCCACAGCAGGTGGGTTAACTGCTGTGCGGCGATGTCGATGATCGGGT
Source organism: uncultured Fimbriiglobus sp. (assembly GCA_964390195.1). GTDB lineage: Bacteria > Planctomycetota > Planctomycetia > Gemmatales > Gemmataceae > JALHQU01. Next base: position 7,321 of record CAYMHO010000014.1, read on the forward strand.
CCGTCGAGTCGATCTGGTCGAAGTCCGGGCCGTCGCACCCGTCAGCGTCCTGCGAGTCCTCGCCGAGGACCGCCGGCCAGATGCCTTCCCGTTCGGAGAAGGTCAGCCATTCCGTCTCGCCGCGGCCGAGCCGGCCGATCAGATTCTGTCTCGTCGATTCGAAGTGGTGTTCTGGCGACCGCAGCCGGGCCACCCGGTTTGCCCACCCGGCCGCCCAGCAAAGTTTGTCGAACGCGGCACGCAGGTCGGCGGGAGCGTTGTCGGGGAGTGCGAGTTGAGTGGACAGCCACGGCGACGGGTCAGCCCCCCTCACAACAGCCACCAAACGGGGGCGGACCGCCGCCATCACCGACTGGGCGGCGCACCCCCGAGTCGTCTCCCAAAACCCTTCCCAGCTTTGGCTGCGGGCTAGAATCGGCGGCGAGCCGCCCGGTGATTCACAAACGGGGAGGGCGGCTGGACCGTGCCAGGACAGGCCGGCGGCGGGCGGCCCCAGAACACCCGGCGTACAAGTTCGGCCTACATCCGCCGCGTGAATTGCCGCGTTCAGCGCGAGGTGCTCGATCCCCTCCCACTCCGCTTGCCCCAACGGGCTACCCGCACGCCGGCGAACGGCCGAGCACAGACGTGTCGCCATCCCGTACAACTCCGACTCGGTACCCGGGAATTGGGCGTCGTCGGGTCGAAGGAGCGGACAGCGGCAACGCGGTATCCGGTCCAGACTCACACCCATCCAGTGGACCGACTGCCGCGGGGAGAGGACCGCCACGCCGCGACACCGTTCCTCCAGCCACGTCAGGAAGTCGGTGCCCTCGGCCAGCAGCGCCGGCGGGAGTATCTCGGCATCGGGACATACGGAGGGGACGCCCAGGTCGGACGGCACACAGTCCTCCCGCCACACCTCGAATTCTCCGCCGCCTGGCAGTAGGACGGTGGTGAGCGGCTGGCCGGGGGTGGCGAGAGTGGGCGGGTCGGCGAACGTGCCCATATCGTCGATCAACTCGTACCGCAGCCGCCATTCGGGGTCCACCCGGCGGAAGGCGGCCCACAGCCGGCGGACGTGCGCCCACAGTTCGTCGCCAACGGGCAACCCCTCATCTTCGGCCTCGCTCGCGGGCGGTGGGGAGTGACTCGTTCGTCCTTCGTCGTCGAACTCCGCCCACAGCCACCGCAGCCCACAGCGAAACAAGCGAGAGGTGGACGCCAGGGAGTCGCCGATACGGGCGAGCAGACCCTCCGGCACCGGCGGCCCCCACTCCAAATCCCCCCGCCAGGCAGCAATCCCCAGCGCTAGCGACAGCAGCCCCGCCCGTCGTGTGTTCGACGGGACATACCAGATCACCCGATCGGACCAACCCAAGGCGGGGTACGCAGATGAACTCAAACCCGACAACAGCCACGGCTCAGCCCACCTCGCCGGCCGGTAGGCCTGTAGTTCGGTCGGCGGCAAGCGGTCGGGGTTGAGCACACAGAGCAGCGCCTCCAACTCCGCACCGGGGACGCTGGTGTCGATCACACGACGAGCCTGTTGGTAGACGGCGGGCAGGTCGAGTTGCATCGATGAGGCCCGGAAGGGTGCCCACACTGAGGCGGGAACTGGCGGCACGTACGTGTCAGCGTACTCGCACCTCCCACACGCATACAGCACGGAAAACTGCGCGACGTGAATCCGTTTGGAATTAGAGAGAAGACAGGGAGAGATAAGAGTGGGCGGGGGTGCCAGTGGTGACCGGACACCCCCGCCATTTCTGCAATTCCGCCTGGTGTTCGGGACAGGATGGATCAACGCCGAGGTTTAAGTGATCACGCCCCCTGCTGTCAGGTCGCAGATTGGACGGCGGCGGTGAAGGAGACGGTTGGGTCGTTTGTCGCACGCCAAAAGGCTGGGCGTCGTACACCTGACCGCAATCATGCCCTACTTGGCCTCCACCACCCACGTACTGTCGACGTACCACTCTTTGCCGTCGACCCGCACCCGGCTGATCGCCCCCTCGCGGGCGATCAACTCCACCTCGGTGGGAACTACGAGACCGAGCGCCTCCCGTTGCTTCACCCACTTCCCCAGGGTGTCCGGGTTCTTGGCGATGTACGCAAGGAGGTCCGCCGTGTCCGCGAGTGGGACCGCCCGTTTCGCCGGAGGGGTGATGATGTACCGCACGGCCACGGGCCTCGGCCCCGGTTTCGGCTCGGGTTTGGGTCGGGTCTCGGGTAGTTTTAACCGACGCACCACTTCCGAATACTCTCCCGCGGTCATTTCCCCCGGTGGGACGTTTAACCCGGCGAAGGTGAGGGCGGCAGCCGCCCGTACGTCGGGGTCGGGGTCATTCTCGGCCAGCCACACCACCCTCCGGGCCACCCCGCTAGTCACCCGCAACTCCCGGATGGCCCGCTGCACGACCAACCGAACGGCCTTGTCCCGGTGCGTCGATTGCGCGAACACCGCCTCCCAGTACCCGGCCGGCCACTCGGCCAGCGGCCAGCGGGAGAGGGCGGGGATGACTTCGGTAAGGAAGTCGACGTCACCCTCTTTCACCAGCTCGAGCGGGCACGCGGCGAACGCCTCCTTGGCTGTGGTAGCCAGCCCGAGGGTGGCAACGATCGCCCCCCGCACCACCCGCGGGTTGCCGCTCTTCCTCGCCGTCTTCAGTAGATCGAGGTCAGCGGTGCCGAAGGCGGCGTCGCGGGCGAACCGCTCGAACACCACCGCCGCCGCCTCCGACAGCCTGGGGTTGGGAACGTCGGCCGCCTCCAACAGCACCCCGAACGCGTTCACCCGGCGGGCGGCGGCGTGACCGGCCCGGCCGAGGGCGAGGACGGCCGCTGTTCGAACCTCTGGGTCCCCGGCGTTACGGCCCAAGTTGGCCACCGCCGCCAGGGCATCGTCGGTGGCCGCACGGGTGGCGTAGTGCCGCAGGGCGTACAGCCGCACCCGGCGGTTCTCACTGCGGGCCGCCTTCCCCAGTATTTCCGCCTCTGAGTCGGCCGGAGGGCCTATGGCCTCCAAAGCGGCGGCCATGGCGTCGGCCGCCCGCGAGTCCCGCTCGGCGGTCAGGGCGTCGATCAGATCGGCCACCGCCGGCTTGGCCGCGGACTTCCGTCGGGCGAGTTCCTCCGCCGCCCGGGTCCGATCGACCGCGGTGGAGCCGGACTTCAATACGTCGACGACCGCATCGATCGGCTGGTCCGTGAGCGACGGTGGGGCGGGCTGGCTCCCCCCAGCGACTTTGGTCAGAGCCGCGTGCAACTCGCTCACCCCCACCGCCAGCAGGGTACCGTCAGGCTGACGGCCGCGGGCGATAACCATGCCGACAACCTGGTCGCGATCGTTCACCACCGGTCCGCCGCAGTCGTCGGGTGGCGTGTCCGTTCGCAACTCAAAGATGCGGGCGGTGATGGAGGTGGCGTCCCCTTCTCCGGCCGGGACCTTCACCGTCCGCGGTGCGCTCTCCGTGCGAACGTGGCCGGGGAGCGACCGCCACAACCGCCCGCCGGCCGCACCCCCGACGGCCACCCGCCGCCCCAGCGTGAGGTTGACGGCCCCGGGCGCCAGCGGCAAGTCCGTCGCCGTGACAGGCGGCGGGCCGTCCAACTTCAGCACCGCCACTCCGTTCTCAACCACCTGAACCGTCGCCCTCACCACGTTCGCCGCCGGTACGTCGAGGTACGACTTCGGGTCGGTTACGAGCCGGCCGGAGGGGTCGGTCGTAGGGAAGTGAACCCGCACGGCCCCGGCCCCTTCGACCAGATGGGCCGCCGTGAACACTAGCCGCCGCCCGCGGTCGGCTAGCCACCCGCTGCCGCACACCGCCCCCCCGGTCGGGGTGGTCGCTTCGACGAGCACGCACCTGCGAACCCACTCGGCGGGTGGTGGCTCGTGGCTCGCTGGCGGGGTGGCGTCGGTCGGGTTGGTGGGGGCGGACGGGGCCGGCGGCGTCTGTTGTCGGACGATCACCCACGCCACCCCGAGGACACCAGCGGTCAGGATGGCGGCAACCCCTACCGCGGTGAGCAGCATCGTGACGGAAGAGGGTGATCGTGCGGCGGTCGACGGTGCACCGGCGGCCCTCAGTGGGAGGGGGTCGACCGGGTCCTCACGGCGGACAGTTGGCGACGGGGGGCGCGGTGGTAGCGCCGCGGCCGCTCGAAGCACGTGACCGCAGCCTCCGCACTCGACGGGCACGTCGGGCGGGATCTCCTCCACGTCGTGGGCGGCGGTGTTGCACGCCGGGCAGTGAAGAACGCTCATCCTCACTCTCCGTGAACCCGTGACGGTCACCGCAGTTCAGCCGGCACCCGCTTCGCCTCCAAGAACCACCGCTTGCCGCCGAGCGACACCTCCCAGAACTCGGCATCGCGGCCGATGACTTCCACCCCGGTGTCCGCCGTCAGCACCCACAGCTCGCCCTCCTTTTCCCACCGAACCCGCAGGTCGTCAGACGTGGCGGCCGCGGAGACGAAAAACTTGGCCGAGCCGAGGAGTACCGGGTTTTGAGCGTCCGCCGGGACGGTCGCCTTCCGCACCGTGGCCGGATCCAGGGCGTCCATCTTCGCGGCCGCACTACCGTCTGCCGCCATCGCCTTGGCCGCGGCAAACATCTCGGCCGCCAGTTCCTTTTCGGTGGCGGAGACGGCCACGCCTAGCAACCGGGCGGCCTTCTCCCGCCGGGCCGGTTCGCCGGTGCGGCTTAGCGGATCGAGGTAAGCGATCATGGCGATTCGGGTGTCGGCCGCCCCGAACGCTTTGACCATGGCGAGCACCCCAGCCCGCAGGTCGTCGGCTGGCATGGAGAGCAGCGGACGGGTGAAGTCCTGGTACTTCAGGGCGAAATAAGCGAGGGGGTCGTTCTGCAAGGCCAGCAGCAGGGCAGTTTCGGCCCGCCCGTCGGAAGCCGTGGCGTCCGGTCGCATCCCCGGTTGCCGGCTGAGCCAGCTCAGGTCGTCGGCTCTGTCGGGGTTGCGACCGGTCAGTTCGCGGAGGGCGAACCGCACGGCATCCTTGTACGCGGCATCACTTGCGGGGGCGGGCGACCCCTTCACCGCCGACACGGCCACGAAGTAGTCGAACCGCTGGTGGTCCGGCCACTTCCCAGGGTTGGCCACCGGCTGAACCTGCGAAAAATCCTGTTGTAGGTACGTGGTGGCGGCGGTCACGAACGCGTCCCCCGAGCGGTAGTAGGACGGGGTGACCGGCCCACCCAGCGGGCGGTCCGGGTCGGGCACCGCCCCACGGATCAAATCCGTGTCAGCCAGCGACGGCGGATGACATAGCATGCAGTTCCGCAGGTGGTTAACCCGCACCACCTCACGGCGGTACAGCCCGCTCCCCCGGCCCGGCAGTTTCACGGTGAACGGGGCGATTGGGTCGGGCAGGTCGTAGACGGCCGCCAGGGCGGGCACGGCGTCCGTGCAGTCCAGGGCGACCAGCGCCTCGGCCGCGTGCTCAGCCGCCCGCGGCCACGGGTAGCGGAGGTATCTCATGAGTTGAACCGTGACCCCCGGTTTCGGCCGCCCGCGCAGGGCGTCCACGGCTGCCGCCCGGTTGCCTGGGTCGGTGTCGAACACCGCACACCGCGCCAGCGCCTCCGTCGCCTCGGGTACGTCCAGCCGCCGGAGCAACTCGCAGCTCATCCGCCGCACCTCGCGGTTCTCGGCGAGCAGCATCTGCTGGATGCACGGCACCGCTTCGGAGCTTGCCCACGCCTTCCGATCGAGCAACCCCTTCGACCCCTCCCCGAGGAGGGTCGCGAACAACTGGTTGGTGTCGGGCCGGGGGTCGCTTCCCGGCCGCACGCAGCCCTGCACGGCCTCCCGCAGTTGCCCGGAAAGGGCGCTCATCGCTTGCGCACGGTCCAACGACTGGGCAGCGTCCGGTCCCAACCGGAACGGCAGGCCAGCCAGGTCAGGCCGACCGGCCGCCGCGACCGCGGCACCGGGGTACGGTTGTCGAACCTCCTTCTGCTTCACCGCCAACAGCCGCATCTGGCCCGCCAGCGAGGGCCCCTTGCCCGATTCCAACGCCACCTCACGGGCGGCGAGCAGTTCTTTCTCCAGTTCGTCCGCCGTCCGCAGGTCGACCCTCTTGGCCAGGGCGTGGACGACGAACCCGCGCGAGTCTCGTTTCACCGGCGGCGCGTCCGACGGCGGGGACGCCGGCTCGGGCGAGGCCGGTTTCGTCGGCGAGGGGGGCAACGCTTCCGGTCGCTGAGTCGACGGGGGGCGAGCGTCGGACACCTCTTCCGCAACGGGCAGCGAGGACACCCACTTGACGGTCGCCTTGGCGACCGGATCCGACGGCCGCGAGGGTCTGGGCTGGAAGGCGAACAAGGCCCCCACCCCGAGCAGGGCGACCACCACCACCGCCAGCACCGCGGCGCCCAGCATGAGGACGCTACCGCCAGCCCCGGCCGGCCGGCCGCAGTTCGGGCAGCGGGCACCGCGTTGCCCGCCACCCGCCGGGAGGGTGGTTCGACACCGCCCGCACACCGTATGGCCGTTGGGCATAACAATCTCCTCAGGGAACGCGCGCCTAGAATAACGATTTACCGTCCGTCATTCCATGTTTGAGCTATATTTTTCAAGTCAAGCCATGTCGAGTGGCGACATGGCTGCGGGCGCAGCCTAGCCGGGGGAATGGTTTGCGCACACGTCTGATCGTACCCGCAGTTCCCACCCCCATATCAAACAGAATTTCTGAGACGTGAATCGCTCTGGAATTAGAGATAAGCCGTTGAGAGAGGAGAGTGGACGGGGGTGGCCGCCGTGACTGGACACCCCTGTCATTCCCGTAGTTTGGTGAAGTGGTCGAAGGAAGTGCAGCTCAACGGCGGATCGTGTGAGCTTGCGTCCCTTGCTCGCCAGGGTGAAGTTGTACCACCACCGGGAAGTGGTTGGTGAACTCTTCCTGATGGCTGACGAGGATGATCCGCTTGAGATGGCTCTTGAGGCGATTCAGCTCGTCGGCCGTCGCCCGCAGTCCATCCTTGTCCAGGCTGCCGAACCCCTCGTCGATGATGACGCAGTCGAGCGGTTTGGCCTGGGTGCCGGCGGCGGCGAACCGCCCGATGGCCAGTGCCACCGACACCGCCACCCGGAACTTCTGGCTGCCCGACAGGTAGTGGACGCCGATCGGGTTGGGGCTTTCGGCCCGCCGCACCTTCAGGGTGAACGCCTTGTCCGACCCCTCTTCGGCGTCGTCCAACTCGATCGTCAGGTCGCCGTCGGACAGGTTCCGCGCCGTCTCGTTGGCGAACCGCACGATCTGCCGCTCGGCCGACCGCACCAGATCACGCAGCAGCCCGTCGCGGCCGAGCAGGTCGTCCAGCTTGGCGTGGGTGCGGGCGGCGGTCTCGGCCGCTTTCACCTGTTCGGCCAATTCGGCCCGCCGGGCGGTGCGGGCGGTCTGCTCGTCGAGCGTCCGCACCGCCTCCTCGCGGGCGGTGGCGGCCGTTTCGGCGGTCCGCTTGGCGGCGGCGGCCGCGGTGGCGGCCACGACCGCGCTCACGCGGGCGTCCGGCGGCAGGGCGTCGATTTGCGCCTCGGCCGTCTGCTTCCGCTGTTCCCAGTCGGCGCGGAGGGCGTCGTCCTGTTGAAGCAGTTTCGCCCGCTCGGCGACGCCGGACGCGGTCAGCCGCGCCTGTTCGTCTTCCAACCCCCTCACCTCGGCGGCCGACAGCGCTTCCCACTTCCCCTCCCTCCCGTCGCGGAGGGTGTCGGACAGGGCTTCGCGGCGGGCGTCCGACTTGGCGAGTTCCGTCTCGGCCGCCGTCAGCTTCCGCGACACCTCGGCCAGCTTCTTCTCGGCCGTCTGCCGGTCGCTGTCGGAGAGCTGGCGGTCCCTTTCGGCTTTCGCTCCGGCGTCCTTCTCGGTCGTCGCCAGTGCCGATTGCCGGCCGTGTTCCGCCTGTTGGTCGGCGATCCGCCGGGTCAACTCGGCGACCGACGCCACCTCGTTGTGCCGAGTCAGGGCGAGCCGCCGGGTGGTCAGCTTCTCGCGGGTGTTGAACTGACCGGTGAGTACGGCGTGCGCCTGCTTCGCCCCCTCCGCCTTCGTGTTCGCCGTGGTCTCGACCTCCTTCGCGGCGTTCGATTCCGCTCGAAGTTTGCGGACGGCGTCGGTCAGTTCGTTCCGCTCCCGCTCGGCGTGTTCGGCCGTCACCGGCTGAAGACAGCGGGTACATTTCACCCCGACCTCGACCGCGTCGAACGCCTTCAACTCCTTCTCCCGCTGATCCAACCGCCCGGCGAGCGAAGCCCGTGCCTCGCCCGCCTGTTTCGCCTCGAAGGCGGCGGCGCGGGCGTTGAACTCGGCGACCGACAACAGGTCGTCCAGGTTGGCCGGCAGGTCCTTCAGTTCGTCGTCCACCTCGGCCACGTCCTTCGCCGTCGCCAGCGCGTCCCGGTCGTCCTTCAGCTTCCGGGTCAACTCCTTCACGGCGTCGTCGGCGGCGGCGGCGTTGGTGCGGTGATCGTCGGCCTTCACCTTCGCCGCGTCCGCCTGTTCGCCCGCCGTCCGCTTCTTGCCTTCCCACTCCGCGGCACCCGCCCGCAGGGCGGTCAACTCCTCCTCCGCCCCTACCCGCTTGTCCCGCAGTTCGACCAGTTGGCGAACGGTCGGCACCACGGCGACCAACCCCGCCAGCCGGGCGGCCTGCTCGCGGATGGTGTCGGCCTGTACCTTCCGCTCGTCCGCCGCCCGCAGTTTCCCGTTCAGGTCGTCCACCTCGCGGGTCCACTCGGCGAACCGCTTCGCCTGCTCCACCCGCCGGGCCGCCGTCGCTTCCTCCTCGCGGGCGGTGGTCAACGCCACCTCGCACTCGCCCAACTGCTTCTCGGCCGCCGTCCGCTCATCCGCCGTCACCGCCGGCACGCGGTCCAAGTCGTCGGCCGACTGGGTGTACCGTGCGGCCGCACCCACCCGCCCGCAGTGCACCCGCCCGGACAACTCCTCGAACCGCTCCACCCCGATGACCTGCTTGAGCATCTTCAGCCGGTCGGCCCCGGTGCCGGTGATGATCTTGTCCGCCTCCCCCTGCTTCAGCAGCACCGACGCGGTGAACTGCTCGTAGGTCAGCCCGAGTTCCCTCTCGGCCCACTCCCTCACGCGGTTCTTGCCCCCACCCAGGGGCACCTCCTCGTCGTCGCGGTACACCTTCTCCACGCTCCTCCTGCCGTAGTTCCGCACCACGCGGTAGCGGTGGACGCCGCAGGTGAACTCGAACTCGACGCGGAAGCCGTTCGCCCCGTGGCGGATCAGTTCGCCCATCCCCTGGCCCTTGCCGCCGCGGTGGCAGCCGAACAGGGCGTAGGTGATGGCGTCGAACACCGACGACTTGCCGATGCCGTTCGGCCCGCTGATCACCCACAGCGGTTCGGCGTCGTCGAACACGATCTCGGCCGCCGGCTCGCCGAAGCTGAGGAAGTTCTCCAGCACGATGCGGTTGGGGATCACAGCGGGTCTCCGGCGGGGGTGGTGGAGAGGAAGCTGTCGGCGAGTGCAAGCACCCGCTCGGCGTCCGGGTCGCCGGCCAGTTGCACCTTCAGGTAGTCGCGGACGGTGTCGGCGAACGCCCTCCCGCCGGCCGGGGCGGGGTCGACGGCCGTCGGTTCGGTCGGCCCGGTGGTGTCGCCCACCCACGTCACCTGGTGCAGCCGCGGGAAGGTGTTTCGCAACGTCCGCACGATCTCGTCGCGGCTCTTCGTGCCGTCGGCGGTGTGCGTCACTTCCGCCCGCACGATGGCCGTGTCGCGGTCCGGGTACCGGTCGGCCAGCCCGTCGAGTTGCGTGTCCGGGTCGGTGAGGGCGACGTGGTGCATCGGCGTGGGAACGAGCGGCAGCGTCTCCACCGGCCCCGTCACCCCGATCTTGTCGATGTTCACCAGCAGCACCCCGCGGGGGTCGTCCTTCTCGCCGAAGTCGAGGCGGTCGAGCGGGCCTGGGTAGCGGACGGTGTCCACGCCGTCGATCGCCTGCGGGATGTGAATGTGCCCGAGGGCCACGTACGCCCACCCGGCCTTCAGCGCCGCCGGCTCGAACATCACGTCCTCCGCGTCCGACATGCGGAACAGGCTGCGGTTCAGGTTCGCCCCGCGGACGTGCAGGTGGGCGACGAGTACCGTCGGCAGCGTCTGGTCGAACTCTGGCCTGGTGAACAGCTCGGCCGTCCAGGTGGTCAGCCGCTCCCGCAACAGCAGGTGTTCCTCCTCGCGGGTGCGGTACCCGTCGCCCAGTTCGAACCGACTCGCCTTCGGGAACGGCACCAGCACCACCTGCAACGTCTCGCCGGCGGGGGACGTGAACTTGCCGAAGCTCAGCCCGTTTTGCAGGTACAGCCGGCCGCGCTGGAACACCCCGCCGGACAGCAGCGGCGACGCCAGGAACGAGCCGGCTCGGATGAGGTCGATGCGGGCGTCGTCGTCGTGGTTGCCGGTGACGGCCAGGATGGTGCCGCCCCGCTCGAAGAACGGCCGGAACACCTGGCGGACGTGCAACAGGGCGTCGGCCATCTCGGCGGCGGTAGCCCGCTCGTAAAACAGGTCGCCGGCGACGAGCAGCAACTCGACCTGCTTCTGCTCACAGTAGTCGGCCACCAGTTCGACGCGGGCTTTCAGGTCGGCGGTGCGGTCGAGCCGGCCGAGGCGATCGCACAGGTGCCAGTCGGCGGTGTGAAGGATGCGCACGGGCGAGGCTCCGGGGCGGACAGCATGTATTGACGTGGCGGGCGGGGAGTGTGACAAGAGTGGCCGCACGCTCCGCGGGCGGTCTTCGATTCCGCCCGCGGAGCGTACGGCGACTCTCCCGGCATCAGAAGTCCGCCTCCGCCTTCTTCGGCACCGTCGGCTTACCCACTTCGGCGGGGGCGGCGTCGTTCTCGCTCAGGGCGAACGGCGGGAACGGGATCTTCGCAAGCATCGGCTCGCGGAAGCTCGGCTGGTACAGCAGCTTCTCGTCCGGCTGGAGTTGGCTGGCCGCGCTGCGGGCGCTCGGGCCGAGGAACTTCCACACCTCCGTGCCCAGTTCGAGGGTGCCGCTCCGGCCGACCGCCCGCACCGCCGCGTTCTCGATCACCCGCGGCTTCACCAGGCTCGCTTGTTGTTGCGCGCCGAACAGGATGATGCCCTGGCTGCGGCCCTCGCTGGCCACCGTCTCCAGCTTCTGGGTGATCGGGTCGTGGCTGTCCTTCGGGGCGAAGCGGTTCAGCTCGTCCAGCGTGATGAGGTACTTCAGGTTCGGCACCTGCTTGGCCGACTGCGTCTGCTGGATCTGGTGGAACACGGCCGCCACCACGAACCGCTGCAAGCTGGGCGTGCCGTGGATGCCGTACAGGTCGATGACCAGCGGCGACTCCACACCGGCGGTCGGGATGCGGAGCGGGTGCCCCTTGACGTCGCTCCGCCGCAGCACGCCGTCGCCCTCTTGCACCACGTACTTCAGCCGCCGGTAGAAGCTGCCCTTCGTGCCGATCATGAAGTCGCCGAAGAAGTCCTTGTCCTTCTTGTTCTCCTTGAACCAGTCGAGCAGTTCCTGGAACGTCTGCGGCGCGGCGTCGGTGGTGCGGAGCCGCGGGGCGTCGGGCGGGCCGCTGGTCAGCCACTCCTCCACCTCGCCCACCAGCCCGCCCAGGTTGGCCGTGCCGATCTCCTCTTCGCTGAACAGGAACTTGAACAGCCCGCGCTCGATCACGTCGGACAGCGACCAACTGTACGCCGCCTCCGGGCCGAGCACGCGGCCGCCGGTGCCGACGGGCGTTTGCACCCCCTTCGCCTGTGGGGCGAAGAACTGCGGCTTGTCGAACGGGGCCGGGTCGTCCACCCCCATCGCCCGCCAGTCCTTGCGGTTCTCGCCCTCGGTGCGTTTGAACTCGGTGTTCCAGCGGTCGATGAAGAACAGGTCGAAGTTCTTCACGTTGAAGACGACCGGCACCACCTGCAGCCGCTTCGGGTCGCTCGGCCGCTCGGCCTTCTGCCGCTTCGCCTCCCGCAGCAGCAGCCAGTTCATGCTCAGAAGGAGGGTGGACTTGGTGCCCAGCCCGGCGATGCCGTTCACGTTCAGGTGCCCGCCGTTCTCGCCCAACAGAAAGGCCAGATCGACCGCCGCCCGCCCGGCAAACTGGGTGCCCCCGTTCCGCAGCAGGCCGACGTCCAGCCGCTGCTTCATGCGGTCCACCCCGTACCCCTCGGCCGCCTCGTGCGGGGTGGCCAGGAACACCTCGCTCTCTTCGGTCGGCGGGGTGTGCGCCACCGGCGTGGTGCGGAGGATGGCCACCTCGGCGTACGTCACCCCCTCCGAGTCGAACATCGGCCGCTCGCCGCTGCGGCCGTCGAACCGGGCGGCCTCCTCGGTCACGTCCTTCTGCCGGCTGCGGCGGTACACCTCCTGCACGATGCCGACGAACCGCACCTCGCGGTCGCCGACGGTCGAGCGGGTGGTGACGATCTGAGTACGCTCCACGCCCTGCTTCTTGTCCACCCAGAAGTAGAACACCCCGCTGGTGGACTCGTGTTCGGGTGGGGCGGCTACCCGGCCAAGTACGACACGCGACGTCTCCGCCTCGAACGCCGCGGTCCAGGCCTTCGCTTCAGCCTCGCCTCCTCCCCAGGGGCCACCGGCGCGAACGGCGGGGTCGGGGTCGTCCTGACGGCGTGGGCGGGTGACAGGAGTGGTCACAGTTCGTTCCCTCGGAACAGACCGGCGGTGCGGTAAAGGCGATTCACCAACACCTGGGTGGGGGTGAACAGCGGCTTGAGAGCGTCCTCGGCCCGCACGATCGGGTCGAGCGACACCGGCATGCGGGCGTAGCTATCGGCGCGGCAGCGGGCGTCGATCAGCCAGCGGGAGAGGCGGTGGACGAACCCGAAGTCGCCAGCGAAACGCTGCGTGAACTGGCCCCACGGCACCTCGACGCGTACATAGCCCCAGTTCGGTGCCAGGCGCGACCCCCCGGCGAGTTTGGCGTACCACGACGCGACGGGTAATTGGGCCAACTTGTCCCGAATCATTCCGCTGATCTTGAACACCGGCGTCCGTTGCCCCGGTCGCAAGTCGAGCAACGTCCGCCACCCCCGCGGGTGCAGGTAGTCGGCCGCCTGTGACTTCACCACCCCGATGAGCAGCGGGGCGTCGGACCGTGGGTTCCCCATTACCCTGTTGAGCGGGCCGTCGACTAGGGTCGGTGTGTGGGGGTCCACTGCGAGGGCCAAACGCTCCAGCGTGGTCATCTCCTGCTGCGCGCGGGCGCGGGCCTGACCTCGCATCACCTCGTAGTCGAACGGGCTGTGCGATTCGGCCGGGCGGTTCGCTGGCAGCACCCGCAGCTTCAGTTCCGGCAGGTTCAGCAACTCCGCTGCGAACCCCTCCACCTCCTCCCACGGGAACGGGTCGGCCACAAAACTGAGCACTCGCTCGACCGCCACGAACCCCCGCTCGAACCCCCGGCCCGCCAACTTCAATTCAACCGCCCCCACCTCGCTCAGCACCAGCGGGATCGGCCACCCCTGTGGAGCGCGAACACATAGCACGGGCTGCCCGGCCTGGGAGCCGTCGATGAAACGCCGCGGAAACTCGTCGTCCTTCGCTGGCACCTCCGGCACCACCAACCCCTTCCACTTGTCGGCGGGAAGTTCGACGGACAAATCGACCGCCGGCGGTTCGCCACCATCGCCGTCATCCGGCGGTATAGCCGGCTGCACCGGTGTCGGGCCGACGGGAACAGCCGAGTAGGTGCGGAAGAATCGGCGGACTACCCCGCGGTCAGTCGTCATCGCCCACCCCCAGGGTCTTGAGCCGGTATCGCATAGCCTCGCGGCTGACGAGCAGTTCGGACGCCAGCCGGTAGGCCAGCACTCCCCGCGGGCACACCTTGTGTTCTCGCCGCAGTTCGTCGGCCCGCGCTCGAATCACCTGCACGGGCATCAACAACTCGGCGGCGAAGGCGTTCGCCTCCCGTTCCATCTCCGAAGCTTCGTCGTCGGTCTCGCTGATGTTGGCATCGGCGACAAACCCGCCCATCCGGTCGCGGTGCAGTACGGCGTGACCCAACTCGTGCGCGGCGGTGAACCGGCGACGCGGCAGGATGTCATCGGCGTTCACGAAAGCCAAGCCGTCCTGGCCCAGTTGGAACATCAGCCCGACCAGCGGGTGGCGGTCTTCCAGCAGATCTGCGACCACGCTCGCGTCGGCCACATACCGCTCCGCGATCAGGTGCTCAGCGACGGTTGAGAGCGACAGAGCGGGGACGGCCACGTGCGACACGCCCTCCGCGTCGAACATCTGAGCGAGTGGCACCGGCCCGCGGCGGACTGGGTCGATGGTCAGTCGGGCCTTCCGGTACACATCGGCAATCACAATGGCGATGTCGGTCACGTCGCCCCCCCCGCCGGTTTTGTCCGGCGGGCGGCGAGCTGGTAGCCTGCCTCCGGACTGGCTCGCATCCGCACTTTGTTCGCCGCATGCCGGAACGCTTTCAGGTACTCCGCCGGCACCGGGCCGAACTTCGCCACCATCCAGTCGGTCAACTGCAACAGACCTAGTTCGGTCGGCAGTTCGTCGGTCGCCTGCCGCAGCCGTTCGTTCAGAACATGCGATTCGGCCGGCAGGCGCTCGGGGGTGTGGCGGAACAGTTCGTTGGCCACGTCGGCCACCGTCACCACGCCCCCTGCTGGGCGGACCACTTCTCCGCTCGTGAGGTGCTTCGCGACCGCAGCACCGATGACGGCGGCCGCCGACGCCTGCACTTCCTCCAGTAACCCGACATGAATCTCCCGGAACGCGGCTTCCAACTCGGCGTCGGCCGCGGCCAGTGCCCACAACTCCGTTTGGGCGTCGAAGTCGTTCGCCTCCACTGCCTCCAGGTAGCGGGCGGCGGTCAGGTCAATCCAGAGGTGGCGGTCGTTGGGGGTCATGACCGTTCCTCCTGAGTGGTGGCGAGTTTGTGGAGGCGACTCATCGCCCGGCTGAACCGCTGGCGGGCGGCGGTGTGGCTGATGCCCAACTTGGCGGCAATTTCTTTCAGGTCGAGATCGTCGAAGAACCGCGGCATCACCACCGCCCGCTCGTCGGCGGAAAGCTCGGATAGGTAGCGTTCGACCTGGAGTCGGACGTCGGCTAGGTCCGGCTCGCGGTCAGGGCGGGCGACCGTTACCGCATCCCACAAGGCGTTCTGGTCAGGCTGCTGGATCGGCGCGCGAGCGCCCTCTCTTTGTTTCTCCTTGCACACGAAGGGCACGAACCCGGCCAGCCAAGCGGTCACCGATTTGCCGGCCGTCGGGTCGTACTGGCCCCTCCTCTTCAAAGCCCGCTCAATCACGGTGTGTATCACGTCTTCGAGGTCTGCCACCCGACCACGAAGCACAGCCCTCGCATGAACGAGTAGCCGCTGATGGACGAGCGGGTCCTGCAAGGCGGTGTCCACCGGATGGGGAGGGGACTGCGCGGTCGGGGTGACAACGGCCGTCATCGCGGGGATCCTTCGGCGAGTGACACCACCTATTGCACCACGGATCGGAAGTGTGACATCCGAACCGGAGTTCGGGCTGGCATCCGGTCTGGGTGGCAAACAGGTTCTAGGAGTTCATGTATTCACGAACTGACGACTCTGCCATAGCATGACGGCCTATCGCCCAAGACAGATCCGAATGTCGCCACACTGCGAACCGGATTCTTCGTTACAACGCCTCCAGTCGCGGCGGGCGGCCGGCGTGCCGACGGTGGCCGTGCTAGTCGGCCCGTCAGGGTTGGCGGTGCGGGGGTGGGTGCGGTGGGCAGGTGAACGGGCCGTGGCCCGGAGTGCCGGCAACACCACCGCCGAGCTGTGTGCCGCGTGGGTGGCCGAGGCGGCCGCCATCGCCGACCCGCACGCCGAGGGGTGGCTGGCGGGCGTGTTGGGCCGCCCGCTCCCGGCGATGACCCGGTTCGACTTCGACACCCTCTGGCGGACGCTGCCGACCGACGCCACCCGCCCGGCCGCGGTCGCCGCCCACGCCGTCCTCGTCCGCCGCTTCACTGACACCCCGTTGTCAGCGAACGTGTCAGCCGTGCGGGCGTTCGCCGACCTGCTGCCGCACCACTGTTGGCCGACGCTCTTGGTGGCCCGCGACCGGCTGACCGCCGACCCGAACTGGCTGGCCGGGGCGGTGCGGGCGGTCGAACCGCTCATCGTGGCGGTGCCCGAGCTGGCCGCCGGCGTCGTGGCGACCGAGGCCGAGTACGTCGCGTTCACCGACCGACCCGACGGCACTCGGCACCAGACGTTGGCCCGCGAGGGGTTCGTGCCGGTCGTCGGCGTGACCGCGGGCGAGCTGGTGACCCGCCTGACCGCCGCCGGCCTGGAACCGCCCCCCGCCGACACGCTGCACCAGTTCACCGCCGACGGCCTGTCCGAGGAGGCCGCGACGGCGTTCGTGGATGCCGCCAAAGCCGTGGCCGCGGCGGACAAAGAAGCCAACAGCGCGGCCGAACGGTTCCTGTTCGAGCAACTGAACACCCACCCGCCGACCGCCGGCCTGTTCCGGTTGAACGTCGAACTCCCGTTCCGCCACGGGAAGAGACCGGGCGAGGCGGACCTGATCGCGGGGCGGCTGAAGGTGGTGGTCGAGATCGACGGACTGTACTGGCACCTGACCCCGGAGCAGTACCGCCGCGACCGCCGCAAGGACTGGCTGTACCAGACGCACGGCTACCTCGTCCTGCGGTTCCTGGCCGAAGACGTGGCGAAAGACCTGCCCGACATCCTGAAGACGGTGACCGACGCCGTCGCCCTCCGCCGCTCCCCCTCCGACCCGCGAGGTGCCACTTGACCGAAGCCCCCGTTCTCGACCGCCCGGTCGAAACCACCGCACCGGCACCGGCCCCCGCCGGCCCGCTCGCCGACCTCATCCTCGTGCGGTTGCTGCCGCCAGCTAAGTCTCCGCCGTCACCGAAGAAGGTGCGGGATGACCTCGCCCCGTTCTTCCACACCCCGCCGTCGCCGGGGCAGGTGAGCGAGACCACGAACAGCCTGCGGGCGGCCGGGCTGATGAAGCCGCTCGGCCATCACCTGACCGACGCCGGCCGAGACCGGGCGATGGTATACCTCGGCATCAGTGAACTGCCGGCCAAGGTGAACTGGAGGACGGTGAAGGCGAAGTTCCTGGTGCCGAAGGCGCTCGGTCTATCAGAAGCGGCGGTGAAAGACGGGGACAAGCTGGCGGCGGTACTGCTCAAGCGGAAGCTCGGCCTGCCGGTCGGCACCGGCGACACCCTGACCGCCGTGTTCGACGCCCTCGCCTGCCGCGAGCTCGGCTTCCCGGACAAAGCGAAGATGAACCTGCGGGACGCCATCCTGAGCAAACTCGTCAACGAAGACCGCCCGCTCTCCATCACGGATCTGAAGAAGGCCGTTCCTGCCCGGCTGCTCGAACCGCAGGGCAAAGGGACCGACGGCCTTCGCAAGCTCGCGCTAAAAGGGTTCGCGGACGCCGTCGACGGCACGCCGGTTCAACAACCCGAGCCGCAACCGGACGAGACGTTCGACCTGGAAGACTTCGCCAACACGGTGCTGTCGGTCGCCCGCAAGTCGCCCACCGGGCGGTTCGGCGACAACAAGGTGTTCATCAGCCACGTGTGGCGGCAACTGCGGGACGAGCCGCGGTTCAAACGCCTCGGCCTGGACGGGTTCAAGGCGAAGCTGGTGGACGCCAACCGCGCCGACCGGCTCACCCTCAGCCGGGCCGATCTGGTGCAGGTGATGGACCCGGCCGACGTGCGGGAGTCAGAAACCGCCTACCTGAACGCCACCTTCCACTTCATCCTGATCGACAAGGAGTGACCCGTGCCCGCGCTCGCCACGCCCGTCGCCGTCGATCCCCGCACCGCCGCCTATTCCGCCGCCGGCGGGCCGGAGGTGTTCAGCGGCATCGTCCACGGCAACCAGATTTGGGCCGCCGACCCGTTTGACGTGGAAGCCATCCACCCCGAGGCGCGGGAGGCGTTCGCCCGCCTGCTCGGTCGGGCGTCCGCCGCCGAACCGCCGCCGACCGGCAAGACGCTGCTGCTGCTCGGCGAGGCGGGCAGCGGGAAGACGCACCTGATGCGGGCGTTCCGCGCCGCCGCCCACGCCAACGGCTCGGGCTACTGCGGCTACCTGCAGATGACCAGCCGCACCGACAACTACGCCCGGTACGTGCTCGGCTACCTGATCGACTCGCTCGACCACCCGTACCGGCCGGACGGCACCCAGACCGGGCTGCGGCGGCTGGCCGGTGGGTTGCTCGACGCGCTCGACATGGCGGACGACGCCGACAAGGCGCGGCTGACCGACGACACCGTCATCGACACGAACGACCTGGGCCGACTGGTCCACCGGCTGGCGCACCTCGCGGTGCAGGACCTGCGGTTCAAGGGGGTTCACGTCGATGTGCTGCGGGCCGTGTTGTATTTGCTCTCGCCCGACCAGCGGGTGCACGCGCTGGCGGTGCGGTGGCTGCGGTGCGAAGACCTGGACAAGTTCGACCGCGAACTGTTCGGCGACCTGGTGCCGCGGCCGGGGGCGGAGATGGCCATCAAGACCGTCTGGGACCTCGGACGGCTGATGCACGCCGTTCACACCGCCGCCCTGGTACTGCTGGTCGATCAGATCGAGGAGGTGGTGGAACTGGACCAGCTCGGGCCGCAACCCGGCGAGACGTTCCGGCAAGCCGTCAACACGCTGGTTGAGGTGGCCGACGGGCTGCCGAACGCGGTGGTGGTCATCGGCTGCCTGGAAGACCTGTTCAAGAAGGGCCGCGACAAACTGCCCAAGCCGAAGCTCGACCGGTTGGAGGTGGACCCCGAGCCGATCCGGCTGACCGGCACGCGGACCGAGCAGGAGGTGAACGACATCGTCGGCCGCCGGCTGGAGGTGCTGTTCGACGCCCTGACCGTGCCCACCAATCCCGCGAAGCCGCTCGCCCCGTACACGGCCGAACTGCTGAAGCCGCTGGCGAAACTGCGGAGCCGCGACATCCTGGACAACCTCCGCCGGCACCGCGGCGAGTGTGAGGCGAAAGGCGAGTGGGTGGAACCGACGTGGGCGGCCGGGCAAGTGGTGAAGCCGATGGATGTCGTGTGGGAGCAAAAGTGGAACGACTTCTCGGCCGCGTTCAAGGTGCCGTTCTTCGACGAGGACCGGCAGGCGGAACTGCTCGCCTTCGCCCTCTCCGCCGCGTCGGCCGAGATGCCCGACGGGGTGTTCTTCGGGGCGAAGGCGGACGGACACCTGCTCGCCGTGGACGTGCACCCCGGCGGGGATGCGGTCGATCAGCTGTACGTGGCGGTGTGCGAGAAGAGTACCCGCGGCGGCGGGCTGGGCAACCAGATCGAGAAGGTGGCGAAGAAGGTGGGTGACATCCCGACGGTCGTCGTGCGGTCCACCGAATTCCCGACCGACCTGAAGCAGAAGGCGAGCACCGAGTTGGCCAAGCTGGTGAAGCCGAAGGGCAAGGGTCGCAAG
This sequence comes from uncultured Fimbriiglobus sp., assembly GCA_964390195.1. Taxonomy (GTDB): domain Bacteria; phylum Planctomycetota; class Planctomycetia; order Gemmatales; family Gemmataceae; genus JALHQU01. The sequence goes on from CAYMHO010000014.1 coordinate 26,784, forward strand.
GTGGTGGTGTCCAACTCCGACTGGCGGGCGATGGCAGCGTTCCGCGAGTTCCACGCCAAGCACAAGGCCGAACCGGGGTTCGCCGCCTGGCAGAAGGCCGAACGCCCGCTCGCCGAACTGCCGTCCGTCACCGCCATCCTCGACCTGAACACCCTGCTCGCCCAACGGCCGGTGAGTGCCGAACGCCCGCTCCCACCGCCGCCCCCGCCGGTCGTTCCCCCACCGCCCCCGCCCCCGGTCATCCCGCCGAAGGCGACCAGCGACGCCCCGATTCGCCTCGGCCACACCCGCGGGGCGGTGCCGACGCCGGTGGAACTGAAGCCGAAAGACCTGTGCCGACACGCCGCATTCCTGGGCGGCCCGGGCAGCGGCAAGACGACCGCCGCACTCGCCATCATCGAAGAACTCTTACTCGCTGGGGTGCCGGCGATACTGCTGGATCGCAAGGGCGACCTCGCCCGGTACGCCGACCCGGTCGCGTGGACGACACCCGAACCGGACGCGGCACGGGCCGACCACCGGGAGCGTTTGCGGGCCGCCATCGACATCGCCCTGTACACCCCCGGCACCGAATCCGGCCGCCCGCTGACCATCCCGGTGGTGCCCGACGACCTCTCCCAGATGACCACCGCCGACCGCGAGCAGACGGCCCAGTTCGCCGCCGCCTCGCTCGGCCTGATGATGGGGTACAAGTCGAAAGCCCCCGACCCGAAGCGGGTGATCCTTCAAAAAGCCATCGAGGTGCTGGCCCGCACCCCCGGCCGCACGGTGACGGTGAAGGCCCTGCGGGAACTGGTCGGCGATATGGACGACGCGCTGACGCTGGAGTTGAGCGGGTATGACGACAAGCACTTCAAGAAGCTGTCGCAAGACCTACTCACCCTTTCGCATCAGCACCGCCGGCTGCTCGAAGGGGGCGAACTCTTGAACGTGGACGACCTGCTCGGTCGGCGGCTGCCGCCGGGCAAGGCGCGGCTAGCGATCGTGAACACGCAGTTCCTCGGCGATCCTGGCACGGTCGATTTCTGGGTGTCGCAGTTCCTGCTGGCGGTGGACCGCTGGCGGGCGAAGAACCCGGCCCCGGAGGGCGCACTCCAGGCGGTGTTCCTGTTCGACGAGGCGGACCATTACCTGCCGGCGCAACGGCAGCCGGCCACCAAGGGGCCGATGGAGAGCCTGCTGAAGCGGGCGAGGTCGGCCGGCCTGGGCCTCTTCCTGGCCACCCAAAGCCCCGGCGACCTGGACTACCGCTGCCGCGATCAGGTGCTCACGTGGCTGGTCGGGCGGGTGAAGGAGCCGGTGGCGATCGCCAAGTTGCGGCCGATGCTCGACCGCCGGCCGGAGGCGGCGGACAAGCTGGCCGGGCAGAAAGCGGGTGAGTTCTACCTTGTGCGGGAGGCGGACGTGACCCCGGTGGCCACCGCACGCAACTTGATTCCCACCGAGCAGGTACCCGAGGACCGTATCCTCGCCCTCGCCCGAGGTGCGTGAACCTCGCCCTGAGATGCACGCTCAGTCCACTGCCCCCGCCGCCATCTGGCGGGCGGCCGTAGGGGGGGCCGCGCGTGACCGAGAACGAGTGGCTGACGAGCCGAGACCCGGGGGCGATGCTGAGCGTCGCGCGGCAAGAGGGGAGTGAGCGGAAACTGCGGCTCTTCGCCTGCGGCTGCTGCCGCCAGTTGGGGGCGCTGTTGAAAGCGAACAGGGACCGCTCCGCCGTCGAGCTGGGCGAATGGCTGGCGGACCACGAACCCGTGCAGGTGGCGGTGGAGCGGCTGCGGCGGACGATCGACTGGCGAACCCCCGGAGCCGCCAAGTACGCGGTCCACTGGGACGCCGCCACCGCCGCCGTCGCAGCGCAGCAGGTCGTATGTGACACGCTCACAGAGGTCGCTTGGAGAGAGGCCGTCCGGCAGGCGCTGGACACCGCGGGCGTTACTTTCGCCGAGATGTGGGAGGCCGGCCAGAAGGCGTACGCCACGGTGCCCGTCGAAACTCGGCAGGCCGGACGGCGGATTCACTCCGATCTCCTTCGCTGTATCTTCGGCAACCCCTTCCGACCCGTCGCCGTCGACCCGTGTTGGCGTACCGAAACTGTCGTCGCCCTGGCTCACGGCATCTACGAGGAACGAGCCTTCGATCGTCTGCCCATCCTGGCCGATGCACTTGAAGACGCCGGCTGCGACAGTCGCGATCTGCTCGACCACTGCCGCGGGCCGGGGCCGCACGCCCGCGGCTGCTGGGTCATAGATCTGCTACTCGCCAAGGTGTAGGGTAAGCGGCTGCGACGCCTGCCGCTGCTGCGAACGTTGACGCAGTTGCGACTTAAGAGAGTACCCCAAGCGCCACCGTTTGGAGGCGGTAGAGCATTCAATTCCCACCACCGGTGAGCAGCGACACCAACTTCGCTCGTTGTTCGGAGGTCAGGCCCGCCACGAACGCGGCGAGTGGGTCGGGCCCGACGACTGCACCGGATTTCGCAGCGCCCAACGGGTCGATTTGCGACGACGCCTGATTTTCCAGGCCATCCGCAGGGGGTCTCGAATCCTTCTGGGTGTACTAGAAACACAAAGGTTTCGTGACGGCGACTTTCGGCTGTGTACCAACCTTTGCACCAAACCTCCGGGCCTTCCCGGAGGTTGTTCCGCTTCAGTCCGTGCGAAGATCACCCTCGCCAAGACGCTCGTGCCCCTCAACCGGCCCAATAACTTCGGAACCGGGGCCAGGCGGTCGGCCAACTCGCGTGCCCACGACAGCCATTCCGCCAGTTCCGCACTGGCCTCGGTCGGCCGACCACGTCGGCAGCTGACTCCTTCACCGCTGCAATGTACGCCCGCCGCCACGCCACCGCCTCGGCCAACTACGCCTCCACGCGGGCACGCTCGGCCCGTTCCGCCTGCTCCCGGCGGAGCCGCTCCTGCTCACCCCACCGCCGGCGATCAGCCTCATGCCGGCGGCGGACGGCCCTCTCCTTCCCCACTGCTTCGACCAGGCGGAGCAGGATCCGGTTCAACTGACCCTCCAGCGCGCCGGCGATCTTCCCGTCCTTGCCGTACTGGTCTCTGTCGGAGGGTCGGCGTCGAGGATGAACTCACCGGTGAGCACGTACTCGACCCGGCTGCCCAACAGGTCCTTCCGCTGATTGTCCGGCGGAATCGCCACCTGACGGTCGCGTTCCCGCAGTCGCAGCGGCACGCCCTCGCCGCAGAGCACCGCTTCTGATTCCCGTCCCCGCCCGAAGGCCAACCCGTCGTCCTCCACCGCCACCCCGCACACGTCGCGGAATACCGCCGCCAGCCGCTCGACCGACGGGTTGCCGCGGCCGAACAGGTCGAGGTCGCGGGTGGGGCGGTGCGGGCTGTCGGCGGCCCAGGTCGGTCAGCCGGGCCTTCACCGAAGCGGCCACGTTCTTCGGGCGGTCCGTGCTCACGCCAGGGCCTCCAGGTACGGCCGCATGACGTTGGCCATCCGCCGGACCTGGGCCGCCCGGTACGGGTCGTCCGCCGTCGCCCGCCGCTCTCGCAAGGCTTCGAGGGCCACGTCCAGCCCGACGGTGGTGCGGTAGGCGAAGCAGTCGGTCACCGTGCGGGCCGGGGCGGTGACCCGCACCGTCACACCCTCGACGGCGTGCCCCTCCACACTTGTCGTCAGCCCCGCCACGGCGAACCGCACCACCCGCAGCGCTTGGGGAACCACGGTCGGACGGGGTGACCGGTCCCCTTCACTTCGGCTTCGGTCGCTGGTACACGACCTTGCCGCCGAGGACGGTGTACTCCACCTTCACATCCCGCAACTCGGCCACCGGGCACGTCAGGACGTCCCGGTCGATAACGATCAGGTCCGCCAGCTTCCCGGCTTCCAGGCTCCCTTTCTCCTTCTCCTCGTGGTGCAGGTAGGCGTTGTTGATCGTGTACAGGCGGATCGCCTGCTCGCGGGTGAGCGCCTCATTCGGCTCGTGGGTGTCCTTGCGTTCGGTCGTCCTGGTCACCGCCACCCACAGGCCCAGCCACGGCGACCACGGGTTCGTCGCCTTCAGGGGGTCGTACCGCAGCATGTGGTCGCTGCCGCCGCCGACGGTGGTGTACTCCAGCCACGTCTTGTACGGCTGGAACCACCGCATCCGCTCCTTGCTCAGCACCTTCATCAGCGTGCTGCCGTCCTTGTACAGCCAGACCGGTTGCACGTCGGCACACACGCCCAGTTTGCGGCACCGTTCGAGGTTCGCTTTGGACGGGAAGTTGGCGTGCGTGATGCAGTATCGCAACTGGTCGATCGGCGTGGTCTGGTGGACGGCCTCGTAGGCGTCCATCAGGATGTCCATTCCCCGCTCGCCGGCGCAGTGGGCGGTCACCTGCCACTTCCGTTTCGCCGCCTCGCTCACCACCAGTTCCAGTTGTTTCGGCTGGATGAACAGCAACCCGCGGTAGTCGTCCTGAGTCACCTGATAGGTGTCCCCCTTCGGCCACGGGTCGCGCATGGACGCGGTGCCGTTCAACATGCCGCCGTCGAGAAACATCTTGATCGGCCCGATGCGGACCCACTCGTCGCCGGCCCCGGTCGGGCCACCGCGTTTGTCGTCGCCCGGCAGGGCGTCGAACCGCTTGGCGATCTCCTCGCGGGTGCCGCCGGGGCTGAACCCGCGGGCCACGTTCACCCGCACCGGCAACTCCTGGTCCTTCTGCAACCGCAGGTACAGGTCGAGGTCGCTCCGGCTGGCGTTGCGATCGGCCACACTGGTCAGGCCCTCGGCCGAGTACGTCGCCAGCAGCTTCTTCACCGCCGCCCGCCGCTCGTCCGCCGACAGCGAATCCCCCTCGTCGGGCACCCCCTTCAGCACCCCGTAGGCGTTCCGCAGCATGCCCGTCGGCTCGCCCGTCTTCTCGTCCTTCACCACCACCCCGTTGGGCGGGTTGGGCGTGTCCTTCGTCACCCCGGACACCTTCAACGCCCGGCTGTTCACCACCCCAGCCGGGCCGGCGTGATACAGCACGGGGTGGTCAGGGGCGACCTCATCGAGTTCGGCTTTCGTCGGGAAACGGGCGTCGTCGAGCCGGGTCGGGAAGGCGTACCGCAGGACGATCCACTGGCCCTTCGGCGTCGTCTCGGCCTGCTTGCGGATGTACGCCCTCACCTCGGCCAACGATTCCCACACGGCCATCGGCTTCACCGCCTCGCTCACGGCCGCCCCGACCGGGTGGACGTGGCTGTCGTACAACCCCGGCATCACCGTCCGGCCGCCCGCGTCGATCACCCGCGTCTTCGACCCGCGGAGTTTGAGGACGTCCGCGTCCGTCCCCACCGCCACGATCTTCGCGTCGCGGACGGCCACCGCCTCGGCCCGCGAGAACTTCGCGTCCACGGTGAGCACTTTGCCGTTGTGGATGATGAGGGTGGCCGGTTCGTCCGCCCGCACGAGTGAAAGTGGCAGGGCGGCGATGAGGAGTGCGAGTCGCATGGCGGGCCTCGGGGGAGAGACGTGCGATGGCACCAGTACACTACCAGATCTCCGCTCCCCGTTCGTCGGCTGGCTTCACCTTCGCCTCGAGCACCTCGCGTCGGCAGCGGACCTGGAATCGGGGTATAGTCTACCCACCTCTCGCCCGCCACGGTGCCCTCGTGAACCGACGCCTCGCCGCTCTGACCGTGTTGCTCTGTCTCGCCGCACAGGCCCCCGGTCTGGAGCCGATCCCGGACAAGCTGGTGGTGCTCACGTTCGACGACGCGAGCAAGTCGCACCACGCCGTCGCCCGCCCGCTCCTGCTCAAGCACAAGTTCGGGGCCACCTTCTTCGTCACCGAGGGGTGGGACTTCGCCACCAACAAGAAGGACTACATGACGTGGGCGGAGATCGCCGAGTTGCACACGGACGGGTTCGAGATCGGCAACCACACCATCGACCACAAGGGCGTGACCGACAAGACGGTCGGCGACCTGTCGGCCCAGATCAAGGCGATCAACGCCCGGTGCAAGGAGCACGGCATCCCGCAGCCGGTCAGCTTCGCCTACCCCGGCAACGCCATCGTCAAGGAGGCGTTACCGGTGCTGGCTGACCTCGGCATCAAGTTCGCCCGCCGCGGCGGCAGCCCCGAGCACCCGTACAAGGAGGGCCGCGGGTTCGCGTACGAGCCCGGCCTCGACCACCCGCTGCTCGTGCCCACCGCCGGCGACGCCCGCCCGACGTGGGCACTCGACGACCTGAAGGCGGCCGTCTCGCAGGCGCGGCACGGGAAGGTCGCGGTGTTGCAGTTCCACGGCGTGCCCGACACCGCCCACGACTGGGTGACCACCAAGAAGGAGCAGTTCGAGACGTTCGTGAAGTACCTCGCGGACGAGAAGTACACGGTGATCGCCCTCCGCGACCTGGCCAGGTACGTCGATCCGGCGGTCGTGCCGTCCGACCCGCTCGGGGTGATCGAGGACCGGAAGAAGCTGGTCGAGGCGAAGCGTGACGGGGGCAACGGCCGCCCGGCGAAGGGCGACGACGAGCTGCGGTACTGGCTGGACAACGCCCTCGTGCGGCACCGCAACACGCCGACCGAGACCGGGGCTGCACTCGGCCTCACGGCCGACGAGGTGACGACGGCGGCCAAGCGACTCGGCGTGGACCCGACGAAGCCGCCCGAACGGAACGCCGATGATCCCCTGGTGGTGCTGCCGTATCCGGGTGGGCGGCACCCGCGGACCGGGTTCCGCGACGGGGCCATCCGCCCGCAGCGGGAGACGAAGGCGAGCGTGTTCGCCCCGTGGGCCGGCGGCGGGTACGCGGTGGCGGACGTGCCCGAAGCCGTGTGGTTCGAGCCGATCCCGAAGAAGCCGGAGTTGCTGTACTTGGCCCACACGCACGTGCCGACGACGTGGGACAAACAGAAGGTGACACTCGACCCGATGGAGTGGACGCGGCACAAGGACGGGTCGCTGAGCCTGGAGCGGACGCTGCCGAACAAGGTGACGCTTACGTCGAAGGTGGTGGCGGGCAAGGACGGGGTGCGGATGGAGTTCAAGGTCATCAACGGCACGGCCGAGAAGCTGAGCGGGCTGCGGGTGCAGATGTGCGTCATGCTCGCCGGGTTGACCGGGTTTGAGAAGCTCACGAACGACAACAAGGTGTTCGCGGCCCCGTTCGCCGCCTGCAAGGATGCGACCGGCAAGCGGTGGGTCGTCACCGGCTGGGAGCGGTGCGGGCGGGCGTGGGGCAACCCGCCGTGCCCGTGCCTGCACGCCGACCCGGTGGTCGAGGACTGCCCGCCGGGCGAGACGCGGTCCGTCCGCGGCTGGCTCTCCTTCTACGAGGGCACCGACCTCGACGCCGAGCTGAAGCGGCTGAAGGCCGTCGCCTTCGAGTGATCGGGCGACCCGTCACGTGCCTCTTTCCGCCGTAAGTTCCGGGTGACGTGTCGGGTACTGCCGGGTGGGGCCGACCGGACGGCCCTCTTGCAACGAACCCCAAGTACGCCGTCATGGACACCAGAACATCTCCGCCGGTCGATCCGCAGGTCCGCATCGGTCACGTCCACCTGAAGGTGGCCGACCTGGAGCGGTCGCTCCGGTTCTACTGCGGCGTGCTCGGGTTCGAGGTCACCCAGCGGTACGGGACGCAGGCGGCGTTCGTGTCGGCGGGCGGCTACCACCATCACATCGGGCTGAACACCTGGGAGAGCCGGGGCGGGTCGCCGCCGCCCGCCGGCTCGACCGGGCTGTACCACACCGCCATCCTGTACCCCACGCGGCGGGCGCTGGAGGCGAACATCCCACTAGACGGGGCCGCCGACCACGGGGTCAGCGAGGCGTTGTACCTGCGCGACCCCGACGACAACGGCGTGGAACTGTACTGGGACCGACCGCCGGCGGACTGGCCCCGCTCACCGGACGGGGCCATCGCCATGTTCACCCGGCGGCTCGACCTGAACGCTCTGCTGAAGGAGACCGGGCCGGGGGGCGACGTGCCGCGGGTCGCCGAAGGGCCGCGAGATTCGTGACCGCGGTTCGCGGGGGTCGTTCCCCCCACTTCACCTTCCGCTTCGGCGACGACCGGGTCATCCCCCGCTTCCACCTCGACGGTGTCGCGGCCGGGGTGCGGGTGTCGGTGTTCCGGTTCGACCCCGCTACCGAAGTTCGTGGCCCCGACGTTCTCGCACCTGCCGTGGTGCGCCGACCACCCGATCAAGCCCGAGGTCCGGCAGGAGAGCTACCCGGTTCGAGCCAAGGCCGACGGGCGGTTCCTGCTCGAGTTCAGCAAATCCGGCTGGGGGGGCGTGGTCGCTGCTGGTGCGGTACCCGGACGTGTTCGGCCGGGCCGTCGCGTGGGACGCCCCGCTCATGCTGGACAAGCCGGGGAAGTACGGCAGCGGCGACATCGTCGGCACCGCCGACAACTTCGACGGCTACCGGGTGAGCAAGCTGCTGGAAGCCAAGGCGGACAAGCTCACGAAGGAGAAGCGGCTGATCCTACTCGGGTACGGCAACTTCCGGGCGGAGCACGAGACGGCCCACACCCTCCTGGACAAATTGAAGGTCGCCCACGAGTACCGCGACGGCCCGGAATGCAAGCACGACCGGCACAGCGGGTGGGTCAAAGAAGCGGCCGAACTGCTCCTCGGCAGATGACGCGCGATCCCACCCGCGTGAACTCCACCGAGTACGTGTCCCGACTCGCCGCCGCACTGTACCGGACCGACAACGCGTCGGACGACGACACGCCGGTTGAGGCCGTCACGGGCGGAAGCGACGGGCCAGTGCCAGGTTCAACTCCAGCACGTTCACGATCGGTTCTTGGCCGACCAGCCCGAACAGCGGGCGGAAGGCGGTGGCGGAAAGCACGTCCACGATCGTTGCCCGCACCTCGGACTCTGGCTTGCCCGTCCGCTTCACCCACCCCACCACCACCCGCGGCAGTTGCAGGCGGGCGTTGGCGGCGGTGACGTGCGGATCAAGACCGGACCCGCTGGCGGTGACGGCGTCCGCCGGCACCGAGCCGGCGTCCGCCGGCAGCGTCGCCAGATCGCCCTCCACCCGCTCGCGGAGTTTCGGGTTGTTCGCCCCCAGGTTCGACCCGCCGGACCCGGCGGCGTTGTAGCCCACCCCGGACGGCCGCGGCTTGAACCACTCGTCGCCCTTGAACTCCTGGGCGATCTGGCTCGACCCGACCGGCTTGCCATCGGAGCCGTTGACGATGCTGCCGTTGGCCGAGTGTAGGAACACCACTTGTCCAAAAGCGAGCAGGACCGCGGGATACGCGACCACGCCGATGAGCAAGGTGAGCACAACGAGCAGCAGGTTGGAACGCAGGTGGGGGAGCATGGGAGTGTCTTTGGGGCGAGCGGCCCGCGTGAGCAGGCTGTTCAGTTTGGGTTGGGTCATTCGCAGGAACAGCCCGCCCACGCGGGCCGCCCGCCGCGAAACAGGTTACATTCCAGTCAGGCTCATCACCGCCCCGAGTAGCAGGTCGATCAGCTTGATGCCGACGAACGGCGCGACCACCCCGCCCAGCCCCCACACCAGCAGGTTCCGCCGCAGCAGGGCGTCGGCCCCGACCGGGCGGTAGGTCACCCCCTTCAGAGCGATGGGGATGAGGCACGGGATGATGACCGCGTTGAAGATCACCGCGCTCAGGATCGCCGAGGTCGGCGAGTGCAACCGCATGAAGTCGAGCGCCTTCAACTGCGGCAGGGTGCCGGCGAACATGGCCGGGATCACGCAGAAGTACTTGGCCACGTCGTTACTGATGCTGAACGTGGTGAGCGCCCCGCGGGTCATGAGCAGTTGCTTGCCCACCTCCACGACCTCGATCAGCTTGGTCGGGTCGCTGTCCAGGTCGACCATGTTGCCCGCCTCCTTCGCCGCCTGGGTGCCGCTGTTCATGGCCACCCCTACGTCGGCCTGGGCGAGCGCGGGGGCGTCGTTCGTGCCGTCGCCCATCATGGCCACCAGTTTGCCCGCCGCCTGCTCCTTGCGGATGTACGCCAGCTTCGCCTCCGGGGTGGCCTCGGCGATGTAGTCGTCCACCCCGGCCTGTTCGGCGATACTCTTGGCGGTCAGCGGGTTATCGCCCGTCACCATCACCGTGCGGAGGCCCATCTTCCGCAACCGCTCGAACCGCTGGCGGATGCCGGGCTTGAGGACGTCTTCGAGCACCACCATCCCGGCGACGCGGTTCCCTTCGCACACCAGCAGCGGGGTTGCTCCCGCACTCGCCACCGCGTTCACCTGTTCGTCCAGGTGGACCGGCAGCGTGCCGCCGTTGGCGGTGACGTACTTCTTCACCGCGTCGGTCGCCCCCTTGCGGATCGGCTCGCGGCCGGGCACGTCCACCCCACTCATCCGCGTCTGGGCGGTGAACGGCACGAACGTGGCATCGGGCGGTGGCTCGGCCGACCCGTTCGCGAGCGCGCGGTACAACTCGACTACGCTGCGACCCTCGGGCGTATCGTCCGACGCCGACGCGACCGCCGCCAGCCGGCCGACGTCCACCGAACTCGACTCGCCGAACGGCACGAACCGGGTCGCCCGCCGGTTGCCCATCGTGATGGTGCCGGTCTTGTCCAGCAGCAGGGTGTCCACGTCCCCGGCCACTTCCACCGCTTTGCCGCTCTTGGCGATGATGTTCGCCCGGAGTGCCCGGTCCATGCCGGCGATTCCGATGGCGGCCAGCAGCGCGCCGATGGTGGTCGGGATGAGGCACACGAGCAGGGCGATGAGGGTCGGGATATCTGTGCCCAGGCCGGTGGTGCCGGTGTACGTCTCGGCGTGTCTGGCGAACGGCCACAGGGTGGCGGTGACGACCAGGAACACCAGGGTGAACGCGGCCAGCACCAGGCTGAGGGCGATCTCGTTCGGCGTCCGCTGGCGGACGGCCCCTTCCACCAGCGCGATCATGCGGTCGAGGAACGACTCGCCCGGCTTGGCCGTCACCCGCACCAGGACGGCGTCGGACAGCACCCGCGTGCCGCCGGTCACGCCGGAGCGGTCGCCGCCGGCCTCGCGCACGACCGGGGCCGACTCGCCGGTGATGGCCGATTCGTCGACGCTCGCCACCCCTTCGACGATCTCGCCGTCGGCCGGGACGAACTCGCCGGCCTCGATGAGCACCACGTCGCCGGTACGGAGCTTGGTGGACGGCACCTCCTCGGTGTCGGACCCGACGTTCCGCAGCACGTGCGAGAGGAACCCGGCCGGCAGCTTCGACGTGTCGGCGATGAGCAGCCGGCGGGCGGCGGTGGACACCTTCGCCTTCCGCAGGCTGTCCGCCTGGGCCTTGCCGCGGGCTTCGGCCAGGGCCTCGGCGAAGTTGGCGAACAGCAGCGTGGCCACCAGCCACACGTCGAGCGCGACCAGGTACAGGCTCGGCTGGAGGGTCGTGTACACGATGCTGAGAACGGTGCCCACCTCGACGGTGAACATGACCGGGTTCTTCCACATCAGGTCCGGGCGGAGCATGACCAGCGACCGCACCGCGGCGGCCTTGAGCAACTCCGCGGCGAACAGCCTCTGCGTCTTGGTCGCCCGCCGGGCAGTCTTCGCCTGCTGGTACTCGTCTGCGGTGGTGGACATGTGGCTCGGTTGTGGGTTGGCTTGGTTTGGGCGAACCCCGGCCGCAAGGCCGGTGGGTGGCGAGTCAGGTGGCTGCAGGCGCCACCCGCTGCCCTTGCGGGCCGGGTTCGCCAGGAATCACTTCGCAACGCTCAGGTGTTCGGCAATCGGCCCCAGGGCGGCCACCGGCAGGAACAGCAGTGCCCCCACCAGCACGATGGTGCCGACCAGCACGAACCCGAAGGTGGGGGTGTCCGTCCGCAGGGTGCCGGTGGTGAACGGCGTCGGCTTCTTGGCGGCCAAACTTCCGGCCAGGGCCAGCGGGGCGATGATCGGTACGAACCGGCAGACGAGCATCACCAGCCCGGTGCTGATGTCCCACACGACCGCCCGACCGACCGCCTCGGCCTTCTCCGGGTTGTTGTGGTCGTCCGCCGAGCCGACGGTGTCGGCCAACCCTTCGAACCCGCTCCCGTTGTTCGCGCTGGCCGAGGTGAACTCGTACAGCATCTCGCTCAGGGCGTGCGGGCCGGGGTTGTTCACCGCCCCGGCGCCCCAGTTTTGGATGGCCGCCAGGCCGGTGGGGGCGAGGGTGGCGATCGGGTGGATGAGCAGGGCGAGCATGGCCAACTTCATCTCGCGGGCCTCCACCTTCTTGCCCAGGTACTCGGGCGTACGGCCGACCATCAGCCCGGACAGGAACACGCCGACGATCAGGTAGACGATGAAGTTGATCAGCCCGACGCCCACCCCGCCGAAGTTGCAGTTCAGCCACATGCCGCTCAGTGGGGTCAGGCCGGCCAGCGGGTTCAGGCTGTCGTGCATGCAGTTGACGCTGCCGTTACTGGTGCAGGTGGTGACGGCCGCCCACGTCGGCCCGGCGGTCGGGCCGAACCGCAGCTCTTTCCCCTCCAGGTTGCCGTTCGGCTGATCGACCGGCAGGCCGTTCAGGCCGGGGTTCGGGGCGAGCGTGTCAGTCACGATCCCCCACACCATGAACGCGACCAGGAAGGTCATCATCACGGTGAAGATGACGACCGCCTGCCGGCTGCCGGCCAGATCACTCGCCCGCGAACTGCGGCGGAGCATCTGCCCGAACATGACCACGCACGCCATCGGGACGAGGCTGATGCTCACGCACTCGACGACGTTGGTGAACGCCGTCGGGTTCTCGAACGGGTGGCACGAGTTGGCGCCGAAGAAGCCGCCGCCGTTGGTGCCGAGTTGTTTCGGGGCGACGACCGCCGCCACCGGCCCGCGGGCGATGGTCTGCTGTCCGCCGTCGAGCGTCGTCACCGTCTCCGCCCCGGACAGGGTCATCGGCACCCCGCCAGCCACGAGCAGCAGGCCGACGATCAGGCAGAGGGGGAGCATGACGTACACCGTGCCCCGCCACAGGTCGAGGTAGAAGTTACCCATGTGGGCATCGCCCCGCAGCCCGCGGACGACCGCCAGCAAGGCACCCAGGCCGATGGCCGGGCCGACGAACTGCTTCCAGCAGATGAAGAACAACTGGCTGAAGTACGTCAGGTGGACCTCACCCGAGTAGTGCTGCAGGTTAGTGTTCGTCAGGAACGACGCGGCGGTGTTGAAGATCGTGGTCGGCGCGAGGGCCGGCTTGTCGTCCGGGTTGAGCGGCAACTGGTGCTGGAACATCAGGATGCCGAAGCCGAGCAGGAACACCAGCACGTTGAACCCGAGCAGGGAGAGGGCGTACCCCTTCCACGACTGCGGGCCGGTGTCCAACAGCCGCTCGAGCAAGTTACCCGCCGGGCGGTCGAGCAGGCGGGCCATCACCCGCCCGAGCGGGACGGACAGGCCGACGGACACGGCGAGGGTCAAGACCGGCAGTACCCAGATCATGTCAGGCGACTCCGAAGGTGCCCCGCTCGCGGCGAGCGCGTCGCCGGAAGAGCGGGAGCAGTTTCCAACCGACCAGGGCGAACCACACCAGCACGATCAGCCCGAAGATGCGGGCGATCTCCACCAGCGACTCAGTGCCCATACGGCCTCGGGGTTAGAACCACTCCGGCCGCAACAGGGCGGCGAGGAGGTAGGCCAGCAGCAGCACGACCACGACGGCGGTAACCCAGATCACGGCGGACCTCCTAAACGCGGTCGCAGAACCAGACGAAGCCGGCGAGCGCCAGCAGGGTCAGCAGGCCCAGCCCGATCATGGCGGCCATCCACGTGGTCGTGTCCATTTCTGCTCCCGGCACGCGAGTTGATGACCGGTCAATAGCAGCGGGTGTGCCGCCGCCCAGCGATTCGCCGTACCCCTGGAATCGCAAGGGCTTCCCCGCTGCCCTCCGCCAAGGCCTCTGGGTCTCACCATCGGAACCGTGCATAATGCAAGACACCGATCGGGCAAAATGCGAGACCGCCATGCGAGTGCTGCTGGTGGAAGACGACAGTTCCTTGCGGCGGACGCTCCGCGTCACGCTGGAGGCGATCGGTCACACGGTGAGCGAGGCGGCCACAGGGGACACGGCCGTCGGCCTGCTCGCCCGGACCCCGCACGAACTGGCGCTGGTGGACGTGAAACTCGGTCGGGCGTCCGGCATCACGCTGATGGCCGAGTTGAAGAAGACGCAGCCGGGGTTGGTGGTGGTGCTAATGACCGCCTACGCCACGGTGGAAACGGCGGTCGAAGCGCTCCGCGGCGGAGCGTACGACTTCCTCACCAAGCCGTTCACCCCGAAGCAACTGGCGGTGGCACTGGACCGGGCGGCGGAGGTGCTGTCGCTCCGGTCGGAGGTGGCCGGGCTGAAGGCGGAGCTGGCGGCGGTCAGTCCGCAGGAGGTGGAGACCGCCGACCCCGCGTTCGCCAAACTGCTGGACCAGGTGCGGAAGGCGGCGAAGGCGGACGCCACCGTGCTGCTCCGCGGGGAGAGCGGGGTGGGCAAGGGGGTGATGGCCAAGCGGGTGCACGCCGAGAGCGGGCGGGCGAAGGGGCCGTTCGTCACGGTGTCGTGCCCGAGCCTGTCGGCCGAGTTGTTGGAGAGCGAGCTGTTCGGGCACGCCCAGGGGGCGTTCACCGGGGCGGTGAAGGAGACGTTCGGCAAGGTCGCCGCCGCCGACCGCGGCACGCTGTTTCTTGACGAGATCGGGGATTTGCCCCCGCCACTCCAACCGAAGCTGCTGCGGTTCCTACAGGAGCGGGAGTACGAGCGGGTCGGCGAGACCCGCACCCGCACGGCCGACGTGCGAGTCATCGCCGCCACCAACCACGACCTGAAGGCCGACGTGGCCGCCGGCCGGTTCCGCGAAGACCTGCTGTTCCGACTGGAGGTGATCGAGTTCACCCTGCCGCCGCTCCGCGACCGCAAGGCCGACATCCTCCCGCTCGCCCGAGCCGCCCTCGCAGGGTTCGCGGGGCAGATGGGGAAGAAGCTCGCCGGCTTCGACCCGGCGGCCGAGCAACTGCTGCTGGGCTACCGCTGGCCGGGCAACCTGCGGGAACTCCGCAACGCCTGCGAGCGAGCGGCCCTCTTGGGCGACGGCCCGCGGGTGACGCCCGACGACCTGCCGGATCGGTTGCGGGACAAGAGCACCCCGCCCACATCAACCGCACCCGCCTCGCTCCGAACGCTCGACGAGGTGGAGGCCGAGCACATCGCCCGCGTGCTGGCCGCCACGCCGTCACTCGACGAGGCCGCCGACGTCCTCGGCATCGACCCGAGCACCCTGTACCGCAAGCGGAAGAAGTTCGGCCAATGACCCTCTCCCTCCGTACCCGGCTGCTGCTCGCCGTCGCCCCGCTGGTGGCCCTGCTCGCCGTCGTCGGCGTGGCCGGGGTGTTCCTGCTGAACAACCTCGGCCGACGGTCGGAAGACATCCTCCGCGAGAACTACCGGTCCGTGCAGTACATGACGGATTTGCAGCACGCCGTCCACGCCGCCGACCGCCTGGCACTCGCCGCCGTTCTGAACCCGGACCCGGCGGCGGAGGCGGACGACCTGGCCCAGTTCCGCGCGAACGTGCGGACGGCCCGAGAGCTGTGCAGCCGGGAGTGGGAGAACGTGACCCTGCCCGGCGAGGGCGAGTTGGCCGCCCGGCTGATCAACTCGGTGGACGAGTTCGGGCGGCGGGGCGAACGGTTGTTCGCCCTGCCGCCGGCCGGGCGGTGGGAGTATTACCAGAGCGAGACCGGGCTCCGCGGCGGTTGGCGGGCGGCGCTGGTGAACGCCGAGACCATCCGCCTGCTGAACGAGGGGGCCATGTCCGACGCCGACCGCCAGGCGAAGGGGACGGCGACCTGGTCGGCGTGGGCGCTCGGCCTGTCGTCGGCGGTGGCCGTGCTGCTGGTGGTGCTGGCCGTCTGGTGGTTGCACCGCACCCTGCTCGACCCGATCCGCACCGTCACCGCCGCGGCCACGGCCATCGGGGCCGGCGACCTGCAACAACTGGTGCCCGTGTTGACGGGCGACGAGATCGGCCGGCTGGCCGAGGCGTTCAACGGCATGGCCGCCAAGCTGCGGGCGGTCAGGCAGACCGAGGGGTCCAAGTTGGACCGCGCCCGTCAGGCGGCCCAGGCGACGGTCGATTCGTTCCCAGACCCGGTGCTGGTGCTCGACCCCGGCGGGCGGGTGGAGGTGGCGAACCCGGCGGCGGTGCGGCTGTTCGGCACCCGACCGGGCGAAGCGGTGTGGACGCCGCCGGACTCGCTCCGCGACGTCCTGGCCGACGCCGTTCACGGGCGGGTGGTGGCCGCCGACTCGTTCGATCAGGTGGTGACGTTCCTCGCCGGCGGGGTGGAGCACGCCTACCTGCCGCAACTCCGGCCGATCGCCACGGCCGACCGCGAGCCGCTCGGGGTGGCGGTGGTGCTTCACGACGTCACCCGCTTCCGCCTGCTCGACCAGCTGAAATCCGACTGGGTGGCGACGGTCAGCCACGAGTTGAAAACGCCCCTCAGCGGGGTGCAACTGGCCGTCCACGTTCTGCTCGACGAGGTGGTCGGCCCGCTCACCCCCAAACAAACCGAACTCCTCCTCGACGCCCGCGACAACGCCGACCGGCTGATGAAGCTGATCCAACAGCTGCTCGCCCTGGCCCACCTGGAAGACGACCGGCGGGCCCTCGCCCGCATCCCGACCGACCCGGCCGAGCTGTTGCGTTCGGCCGCCGACGCCGTGGCCACCCGCGCCGAAGACAAGCACCTGACGCTGACGGTCGATGTCGCACCGGACCTTCCGCAAGTGAGCGTGGACGGCCCCCGCCTGGCACAAGCCCTGGGGAACCTGCTCACCAACGCGGTCACACACACCGCCCCGGGCGGGGCCATTACCCTCCGCGGCACCGCCACTGACAACGGTGTATCACTGACCGTCGGAGACACCGGCGTCGGCATCCCGGCGGCCGATATGCCGCACGTGTTCGAGCGGTTCTTCCGGGTGAGCGGGCGGGACGGCACGCCCGGCACCGGGTTGGGGTTAGCGATCGTCCGGGAAGTGGTGGAAGCCCACGGCGGGCACATCCGGTGCGAGAGCGCCGAAGGGAAGGGGACGACGTTCACCATCACGCTGCCCGTTGCAGGCGAACCCGGCCCGCAAGGGCCGCGGGTGCAGACCCCCTGACCCACACGCACCCACCGACCTTGCGGTCGGGGTTCGCCCGGAGTCCCACATGCCCCCCGACCGCCCGAACCCCGAACAGTTCCTCCGCCTGATCCGCGCCCAGCAGCGGGGGCGGTTGAAAATCTACCTCGGGTTCGCCCCAGGCGTGGGGAAGACGTTCGAGATGCTGCAGGAGGGCCGACGGCTGAAAGAGCGGGGCGTGGACGTGGTCATCGGGGTGGTGGAGACGCACGGGCGGGCCGACACCGCCGCCCAGGTGGGCGACCTGGAGCGGGTGCCCCTCCGCCGCATCGAGTACCGCGGGGTGACGCTCGAAGAGATGGACGTGCCGGCCGTGCTGGCCCGCAAGCCGGCGGTCGCGCTGGTGGACGAACTGGCCCACACCAACGCCCCCGGCGGGAAGAACGCCAAGCGGTATCAGGACGTGGAGGACCTGCTGCGGGCCGGCGTCCACGTCATCACGACGATGAACATCCAGCACGTCGAGAGCCTGTTCGACATCGTCGAGCGGGCGACCGGGGTGAAGGTGAAGGAGCGGGTGCCCGACCACCTGCTGGCGACGGCCGACGAGGTCGTGAATGTGGACGTGACCGCGGAGGACTTGCAGGAGCGGTTGCGGTCGGGCAAGGTGTACCCGCCCGACCGGGCCGAACGGGCGGTCGCCAACTTCTTCACCGCCGACAACCTGGGCCGCCTGCGGGAGCTCACCCTCGAGGAGATCGCGGCCGTCCTCGACCGCCGCCGGCAGAAGGCGTCCACCCCGGCCGACGCCGCCTCCGACCGGGTGATGGTGTGCTTCAGCTCGGGCGGGCCGAACGTACCCCGCCTGCTCCGGAAAGGGGCGCGGCTGGCGGACCGGTTTCACGCCCCGTGGTACGCGGTGTACGTCCGCACCCCGAGCGAACGGGACGAGCGGACCGACGCCGCCACCCAGCGACGGGTGGCCGACTCGCTCGCCCTGGCCCGGCAGTTGGGCGGGGTGCCGCTGTCGTTCGCCGGGCCGACCTTCCCGGCGGCGGTGGCCGCGTTCGTGCGGGAGTACGCCATCACCCACCTGGTCCTCGGCCGCACCGGCCGGCCGTGGTACCGTCGCTGGTTCGGCCTGTCGCCACTCGACCGCCTCCTCACCGCCGTCCCGGCCGTCGATGTGACGCTGGTGGACGTGAGGTGAACCCGGCAAGCGCCTCCCCGGTCCGAACCCTCTGCGTCGGCTCGCAACCCCCGGGGGGAGGGCGTCCTCCTGCCCTTTCCGGTTGGCAACCGTGTTGGTCAAGGCTGTGGCCGCCTTCGCATTCCCGCGGCCTTCGTGGTCAATATGGCGGTGTTCGGTTCCGGCTTCTCGATCAACAACATCCCGCTCGGCTGGTCCGGCCTCACGGCCAACCGGCCACTGCCCGCGATCCGCACTTGATCAGGTCGCGGCCGGTTGGTAACCGCCACCCATTCAACGAACAGTGTTCGTCATGCCGCGACGTCGATGGGGTGCGTTGTCGCCCTCGCCACCCTGCTGTCCGCCTGCCCGGCTTCGCACGCACAACCTCCCGTCGTGGCGGCGTCCGCCCCAGCCGATGCCGGGTCGACACGGCCGGACGGACCGGAGTCCGGTGTAGCCGACCTGCTCGAGCGGGTGGAGAAGTTGGAGGAAGCCGGCAAGCGGCGGGGGCCGACGGTCATCTGGGCGTTCGCCGACGACCGCGTGAGTCTGGCCGCCGGGGTGTTCAGTTCGGACAGCGACGCCTTCGGGGACGCCTCCGGCCGGCCGGCCGGCGTCGCCCTCACCGCCCGCGGCACCGCCCTGCCGGTGTTCGAGAACGACGGCGAACGCCTCCTCCACCTCGGCCTCGGGTACAGCCTGCGGCAACCCCGCAACGGCCTCACCCGCTTCCGGGCACGGCCGGAACTGCGGATCGGGGCGGCCACCCCGAACGTCCCGTTCGTCGTCGACACCGGCGACCTCGGCGCGACGCACTTCCAACTCATCGGGTTCGAGCTCCTGGGCTTCCGCGGCCCGTGGGCGGTGCAGGCGGAGTACACTCTGGTACCGCTGTCGCTGCGGGCGGGCGGGGTGCCCGTGCTCGGCGGCGGGTATGCCGAGACGACGTACCTGCTGACCGGCGAACACCGCCGCTACCGCAAGGAGAACGGCACCGTTGATCGGCTGATTCCGGCCCGCGATTTCATCGGCCCACAGGTGGGGCAGATCGGGGAAGGGCCGGGGGCGATCGAACTGGCCGCCCGCGTGTCGCACCTGAACCTGACGGACGCGGCCGTTCGCGGCGGGCGGACGTGGGATGTGACCCTGGGGGTGAACTGGTACTTGAACCCGAACCTGCGGGTGTCGGCGAACTACGTGTACAGCCGGCCGGAGACGCCCGCCGGGGCGGGTGAGTCGCACGGGTTCGGCCTCCGCCTGGGGTACGAGTTCTGACACCGCGGCGGCTGGCGGTCGCAGCCACTCCCGGGTACTGTGCCCCGGTCGGCCGAACTGATTCCCACCCGTGAGGTGCCGTCATGCGTCGCCTGTTCGCCGTCGCCCTGCTGCTGGCCGCCCCACCGGCGTTCGCCCAGGAGAAGAGCGTCAAGCCGGGCATCAACGACCCGTTCAAGAACCCGGACGTGGAGAAGTACAAGGGCACGTTCGAGGGGGAGAGCCGGGAGGTGTACGCCCACCGCGACAAGCTGGTGGCCGCGTGCGGGCTGAAGGCGGGCATGGTGGTGGCCGACGTGGGGGCGGGCACCGGCCTGCACACCCGCCTGTTCGCCAAGGCGGTGGGCGACGACGGGCAGGTGTACGCGGTGGACATCTCGGCCAAGTTCCTGGAGCACGTGCAGAAGACCAGCCGCGAGGCGAGGCTGCGGAACGTCACCCCGGTGCTGTGCAACGAGGACGCGGTCGACCTGCCGAAGGGGTCGGTGGACGTGGCGTTCGTGTGCGACACCTACCACCACTTCGAGTTCCCGCACCGCACCCTGGCCAGCCTGCACCGCGCGATCAAGCCGGGCGGCAAGCTGGTGATCGTCGACTTCAAGCGCATTGAAGGCGTGAGTTCGGCGTGGACGCTCAACCACGTGCGGGCCGGGCAAGAGGTGGTGGAGAAGGAGGTCGCCGCCGCCGGGTTCGAGAAGGCCGACGAGGTGAAAGACCTGCTCAAGGACAACTACCTGGTCGTGTTCACCCGCTCGAAGGACGAGCCGAAGAAGGGCGGGAAATGACCGCCCCCCCCACCGCCCCGCTCCCGCCCCGCCAGTTCGGGTACTGGACCGGGCACGTCGTCGTCGTGGCGAGCATGATCGGGGCGGGCATCCTCACCACCTCCGGGTACACCCTCCAGGCGACCGGTAACCCGACCGCCCTGCTCGCCCTGTGGGGGGTCGGCGGGCTGATGGCCCTGGCCGGCGCGTTCACGATCGCCGAGTTGTCCACCGCCCTGCCGCACGCCGGCGGGGACTACGTGTTCGTCCGCGAGGGGTTCGGCCGCAGCACCGGGTTCGTCGCCGGGTGGGCCACGTTCGTGCTCGGCTTCTGCGGGCCGACGGCGGTCATCGCGCACATCGCGGTGACGTACCTCACCTCCCCGTTCGCCGGGCACGTCGAGGGCGGGCTGCCGTGGTGGGCGGTGCCGGCCGGGGCGAGTCTGCTGATCGCCGTCGTCACCGCCGCCCACTGTTTGGGGCAGACCGAAAGCGGCCGGTTCCAGGTGACGATCACCACCGTCAAGTTCGTCCTGTTGCTCGGCCTGGGCGTCGGCGGGCTGCTGTTCGGCACGGGCGACTGGGCTCACCTGCACGCCGGGCACTGGCCGACCGCCTCGCAGTGGCCGGCCCTGGCCACCGGGCTGATCTACGTCAGCTACGCGTACTCCGGGTGGAACGGGGCGGCCTACCTGGCGGGCGAAATCCGCGACCCGGCCCGGTTGCTCCCACGCACCCTGCTGTTCGGCACGCTGACCGTGACCGCCCTGTACCTGCTGGTCAACATGGCCTACGTGTTCGCCCTCGACCCGGCCGACATGACCGGGCGGTCGTTCGACGACCCGGCGGTGCAGAAGGTGGCCGAGACGGCGGTGGTGCGGCTGTTCGGCCGCCAGGCGGCGAACGTGTTCGGCGTGCTCATCGGGATGAGCCTGGTGGCGTCGGCGAGTGCGTACGTGCTGACCGGCCCGCGGGTGACGTTCGCGATGGCCCGCGACGGCTACTTCCCGGCGTTCGCCGGCCGCCTGCACCCCCGCCGCGGCATCCCCGTGCTGGCCACGCTCGCCCAGGGCGGGTTGGCGGCGGCGTTCGTCTGGGTGCCCAGGTTCGAGGACCTGCTCAACTACGTGGCGGTCGGGCTGGCGGCGGTGTCCGGGCTGGTGGTGGCCAGCGTGTTCCCCCTCCGCCGGCGGAACACGACCGGCACCTTCCGCATGCCGCTCTACCCGCTGCCGCCGCTGCTCTATCTGGCCCTCATCGCCTGGAGCGTCGTCGCCCAGTTGCTCGACCCGGACAAGGTGCTGTTCGCCCTACTCAGCCTGGGCACCATCGCCGTTGGCATCCCCCTCGCCCGGGTGTTCGGCCGCCGCGCCCGTTCGGCCTAACTTGGCACCGCTTGCTGACACGCCGGAAGAACCCCCCACCGGCCGGCGTCGTTCTCAACATGGTCAAGATGGTCAACCTGGCACCCCATCCCCCCGCCCCTCGACACTCGCTCTCGCCGCGGTCATACTGACGTCCCCCGCACTGGTGCCCCGGATGGCCACACCGCCCGACTTCGCCACCGTGGACGGCGACCTCCGCCGACCCGCACTCGCGCCCGGACGGGGGGCCCCCGCCAGGGGGGGGGCGGGACGGGGCGG
>CAYMHO010000014.1:48733-51748 GCA_964390195.1 uncultured Fimbriiglobus sp.
CCCCCTCCCCCCGGGGGCCCGGCCCCCCCCCCCCCCCCCCCGCGCCGCCCGGCGGGGCCCGCCGGTGGGGGGGGCCCCCGTCCGGGCGCGGGTGCGGGGGCTGAGAGAAGCCGGCTCACCGGCGGAGGACGGCCGCCTGAACCGTGCTCTTGCGGGCGGCGAGCGGGTGGTCGGAGAGCGGGCGGTGGTTGTCCAGCCCGACCACCGTGAGCGTCTTGCCGACGGCCGTCAGTTCCCGTTCGAGGGTGTGCAACTTCTCCATCACACTGTGGTCCACCAGCTTCGTCTGCGACAGGTCGAGGGTGATGTGCTCCCGCAGTTCGGCCTGGGTCAGGATCACCTTCCGCAGGCCGAGCCAGTTGCTGAACACCGCCACCCGGCGGACGACCACCGTCACCCGCCGGTCGCCGTCAGTGACGGCCGTCACGTCCGCCTTCACCAGACAGCGGACGGTGGCCCCGTGCCACAGGTGGAAGGCCACCTTCAGCGCGATGCCGACGCCGATGCCGATGAGCAGGTCGGTGGCCAGGGTGGCGACGATGGTGCCGACGAACACGACGAACTGTTCGGTGCCGATCTTGAACGTCTTCACGAACTCGGTCGGGTTGGCCAGACGGAAACCGGTGAACACCAGCATGGCCCCGAGGGCGGCGAGGGGGATCTCGTGCAGCAGGCCGGGGATGGCCAGCACGGCCGCCAGCAGGAACAGGCCGTGCCAGGCGTTCGCCTGCCGGGTGCGGCCGCCGGCGTCGATGTTCGCCTTGCTCCGCACGATCTCGGAGATCATCGGCAGCCCGCCGACGCACGCCACCAGGGCGTTCGCCAGGCCGATGCCGATCAGGTCGCGGTCGAAGTTCGTCTTCCGCCGCCACGGGTCGAACTGCTCGATCGCCTTGGCCGCCAGCAGCGACTCCAGGCTGCCGATGGCGACGAACAGGAACAGCCACTTCAGCCCGGACAGGGTGGCCACCCCGCGGAAGTCGGGCAGGGTGAACGCCTTCGCCGGCTCGGCCAGCACGTTCGGCATGTTCACCAGGAACTGCGGCCACTTGACCACCTCGCCGTCGTCGGCCTCGCCGTTGAAGTGGCTGGGCGGGAACAGGTGGGTGTGCTCGTGCTCCAGGTCGAAGGCGAACCCGAGGGCGACCGCCACCACCAGCACCACCAGTTGCGCCGGCACCATCTTCACCCACTTGTTCCTGATGAAGAAGTGGGCGAACAGGATGACCAGGCTGATGCCGCCGATGACCAGGATTTCCGGGTTGAAGGCGACGACGCGGGCGGGGAACTCGGCCAGCAGGACGAGCGGGCCGGGCGGCTCCTCGCCGGGGTGGGTGGGCGGCGGGGCGATCCCGCACACGGAGTACAGTTGTTTCGCGATGATGATGATGCCGATGCTGGCGAGCATCCCGTGGACCGGGGTGAGCGGGAAGAAGTCCACCAGCCGTCCGGCCCGCAGCAGGCCGAGCAGCACCTGCACCACCCCCGACACCACCCCGATGCCGAGGGTCAGCCGGTAGCCCACCTCCGCCCGCTCGTCCTCGACCGCCTTCGTGATCTGTTCGTCGGTCTGGCCGGAGGCGACGAGCACCGCCCGCTCGTCGGCCGACGGCTCGGGCACGAAGTCGCGGCCCAGCCCGGTGACGGCCCCGGCGACGATGACGATCAGCCCGGCCGCCGGCCCCTTGATGGTCAGGGCCGAGTTGCTCACCCAGGTGGCGATCAGCCCGCCGGCCACGGCCGTCCAGATGCCGGCGATGGGCGGGAACCCGCTCGCCTTGGCGATGGCCAGGCAGAGCGGCATGGCGATGAGGAACACCAGGAAGCCGGCGATGGCGTCGAACCGGAGGTTCCCGAACGGGCCGGGCTTGAGGGGCGGGGGCGGGGCGGACGGGGTGGCGGTCATGTGCGGACCTCGGTGCGGGTCGCACGCCCTCATGGCAACCGCCGTGCCGAAGAAAGACCACTGAGGAACCGGTGAACCGGCGGCGTGAGCCGCCTGGGTTTCCAGCACCCGGGCGGCTCACGCCGCCGGTTCAGCGGTTTCGCCCCATCGGGTCCGTTTGATCGCCCGTCACTCACCCTGGTCGTCGTCGGACCACACCGCCTGCCCGATGCGGATGCCCAGCGACCGGATCTTCGTCCGCAGGCTGCCGCGGGTGATGCCCAGCACCTTCGCCGCCTGCAGTTGGTTGCCGCCGGTGTGCTTGAGCACCCGCACCAGCAGTTCCCTCTCCATCACCGCCAGCGTCTCGGCGTACAGGTCGGTGCTGCCGGCGGAGACACGGTCGCCCACGAACTGGTCCCAGTCGAACGCCGCGGCCGTCGTCGGCTCGCCACTCCCGTTCAGCGGCGGCAGGAAGTCGGGCAGCAGCACACCCCCGCTCATCCGCAAGATCGCCTGCTTCAGCACGCTCTGAAGCTCCCGCACGTTCCCCGGCCACGGGTACGCCCGCACCGCCGCCCACACCTCCGGCGCCACCTCCGCCACCGGCTTGTGTAACTCGGCCGCGAACCGGCGGACGTAGTGTTCGGCCAGGGCGGTCAGGTCGTCGCCCCGCTCGCGGAGCGGCGGCAGGGTGATGGTGAACACGTTCAGCCGGAAGAACAGGTCCTTGCGGAAGCGGCCGTCGGCGGTCATCGCTTCCAGGTCCGCGTTGGTGGCGGCGATCAGCCGCACGTCCGTCGTCACCGTCTCCCCGCCGCCCACCCGCTCGAACCTCTGCTCCTGCATCACCCGCAGGATTTTCGCCTGCGTGGCCGGGGTCATCTCCCCCACCTCGTCGAGGAACAGGGTGCCGCCGTGGCACTGCTCGAACTTGCCGATGCGTTTGCGGTCGGCCCCGGTGAACGCCCCCTTCTCGTGCCCGAACAGTTCACTCTCGAGCAGGTGGTCGGGGATGGCGGCACAGTTGATCGCCAGGAACGGCTTGTCCTTCCGCTCGCCGTGCTGGTAGATGGCCCGCGCCACCAGTTCCTTGCCGGTGCCGCTCTCCCCGCGGAGGAGCACGGTCA
>CAYMHO010000015.1:0-50901 GCA_964390195.1 uncultured Fimbriiglobus sp.
CCGTTCCGGGTCGAGGCCCCTCCCCGGAGACGTCCGTGGTCGAGTCCCCGCCTGCCCCCACGCCCGCCCCCGAGCCGATCCCCCGCCCCCGCAACCACGACCCGTACCGCCAATACATCCGCCAGCGGTCCGTCCGGGCGTTCGAGGCCCGCCCGTACAAGGGGGGCGTCCGGCACTACCTCGGCCGCTACCGCACCTACCACGACGCCCGGCGGGCCGTCGTCAAGTTCTTCGCCGGCACCCTCAAGCCGCTCCCCAAGTGGGTCCGCGTGGCCACCCCCGAGGGCGAGCCGGCCACCTCGGGCGAGCTGTCGTCCGGGTTCATCGCCAACGTGCCCGTCATCCAGCTCGTCCGCCCGTTCCGCTCGTGCCTGTTCGACGACCCGCAAGCGGCCGGCGTGGCCGCCGCCGCCCACCTGGCCGCCGAGACGGCCAAGCTGGCCAAGATCGTCGGCCCCGAAGCCGCCGCGAAACTCATGGCCGCGTTCCTGAAGCGGGGCTGACGCCCGTTCCGTCGCCCGTTCGGGCCTACCCCCCGCCCACAATGCGGCATGCCCCATGCCCCCCAAGAAAAAGCCGCCGGCCACCGCCCAGACGCCCCTCACCCCCCTGGAGTGGGACTTCGTCGGCGAGTACGTCCGCAACCACGGGAACGCCACCCAGGCGTACATGTTCGTCAGCCCGAAGGTGACCTACGGGTCGGCCCGAGCCCTGGCGGCCAAGCTGTTGGCAAAGATTAACGTCAAAAATGCCGTCGCCAGGGAGTTCCGGCGGGCGGCCCGCAAGCGGGGGGTGAACGCCGAGCGTGCCCTGGAGGAGGTGGCCCACCTGGCCTACACGCACATCGGCCAGGTGATCGACCCGAAGACGCTCGCCGTCCGCAAGAACATCCCGCCGGAGGTGTGGCGGGCGATCGCCCAGGTGGAGACGGTGACGACCGGCACGGGCGACTGTCAGACGACGCGGGTGAAGGTGCGGATGCACGGCAAGGTCGAGGCGCTCGACCGCATCTTCCGCCACCTGGGGCTGTACAAGGACCTGCCGCCGCTGGAGACGATCCTTGCCCTCCTCCCCCCGGCCGTGGCAGCGGTCATTCGCGGCGAGCTTGCGAGGGCTCTACCCGCCGGAGGCGATCCGCCGGGCGGTGGCGGCGACCCCGGACCCGACCCGCTCCCCGAGTGGGCCGAGCCCGACGGAGCTGGCGGCGGTGACGGCGATCCGGCGGGACCCGAGCTGCCTGTTCCGGGCGATGAAGTGGACCCCGGACCCGTGGCAGGTGAGCTACCTGCGGAGCCGGCACAAGCGGACGCTGATGTTGTGCTGCCGACGGGCGGGGAAGAGCGCCAGCTCGGCGGCCCGGACCCTGGCCCACTGTTTGACGACGCCTGACGCCCTGGTGCTGGTGTTCAGCCCGACCCTCCGGCAGTCGATGGAGTACGTGCGGTACGTGCGGTCGATGAACGCGGCCGCCCGCTCGCCGCTCAAGACGACCCGTTCGGCCGGCACGTTCATGGAGTGGGCGAACGGGGCGCGGCTGATGGCCATGCCCGACCGGCAGGCGGGGGTGGTGGGGTTCACCCCGACGCGGATCGTGATCGACGAGGCCAGCCGGGTGTCGGACGTGCTGTACCTGTCGGTCCGCCCCATGCTGGCCCTCGGCGGGGAGCTCGACCTGCTGAGCACGCCGTTCGGCAAGCGGGGGTTCTTCTTCGACATCCTGAACAGCCCGAGCCGGGTGGCCCGCTTCCAGGCGTGGCGGGTGCCGGCCAGCCGGTGCCCGCGGATCACCCGCGAGTTCCTGGCGGAGGAGCGGTCGGAACTGGGTGCGAGGTGGTTCGCCCAGGAGTACGACCTGGCGTTCAACGACGCGGTGGACGCGGTGTTCGCCGCGAGCGTGATCGAGCGGGCGTTCGTCGAGACGACCGACGGCCCGCTGTTCGACATGGGTGCGTGACATCTCCCACTCAGGAGGCCGACCGTGAAGTACCTGATTCGCCGCCAGAAGGCCGGGGCCGTGGTGTTCGTCGCCGACGTGGTCGCCGACCAGGTGGGCGGGTTCACGCCCGACAAGGCCGCCGCCCGCCTGCTCAGTGAGGCCGACGCGAAGGGCCTGATGGAGAAGCTGAGCACCAGGATGAAGTACGGCCGCTGGTCGGCCCTCGACGAGAAGGGGAACGAGGTGGCGGCGTTCGGCCACGAGGACCTGCCGGAGGGGCCGCAACCGATGTCCGTCGGCGAACTGGTCGAGGCGGGCGGACTCGCCGACCCGGATCAGATCAGCCTCGCCGACATCCACCCGGTCAGCACGTTTCTCGAACTGTACGCCCTGCTCGGGCTGACCTCCCCGCCGGAATCCACCACCCTGCACACGGTCGCGGCCGCCGCCCTGCACGAGCTGAAGGAGATGATCGCCGGGGCGAAGGTGGCCGAACCGAACGACGACGGCGGCATCTCGAACGGCATCACCGCCGTCGCGAGCAACGTCACCGGCTGACGGGCCGCCCCCGAACCGACCGCTCATGCCGGCCGGGGGCGTGTGGTGAAGTGCGAGAAGGAGAGACCTTTCGCCCCGCAAACGCCTTGCCACGGCCTGCGTAAACGTCTCCTTTACGGTGGTTGATCGACGTGGCCCACGGCCTCTTCTACAGCGGACTCGACTTCGGGCAGGCCAAGGACTTCTGCGCCCTGGCCTGCGTGAAGCGGGTGCCCAACCCCACCCCGCGGCCGAAGCGGGCGTGGGCGTACGACGTCCTGCACCTGGAGTCCTGGGAGCTGGGCACCAGCTACGTGGACATCGTCGGCGACGTCGAGAAGCGGTTCGCCACCCCGAAGCTCCGCGGGTCGAACCTGGTGCCGGACGCCACCGGGCTGGGCCGGCCGATGTGCGACCTGCTCCGCTCCCGCCGGGTGAAGGCCCGCATCGTGCCGGTCACCACCACCGCCGGGAAGCTGGCCAGCCGGAACGAGGAGACGGGCATCTGGAACGTGCCGAAGGTGGACCTGGTGACCACCCTCCAGCTGCTCATGCAGGACAACCTGGTGCGGGTGGACTCGCGGCTGAAGCTGGCCGGGCGGCTGAAGAAGGAGCTGCAGGAGTTCCGGGTGAAGATCACCACCGCCCGGAACGAGACGTTCGGAGCCGAGTCCAGCCAGCACGACGACCTCGTTTTCGCACTCATGCTCTCAACATGGTTGGGCGAACGGGACGGCGGCGGCATCCAGGCGGGCATCGGCGTCCCGCCCGCCGGCGAAGGGACGCTCGCCGAGTCCGCCCCCGACGGCGTGTTCCTGTCGCCCGTGGAGTGACCCATGCCCGCCACGCCACCCCCAGCCGCCGACTGGTCCGCGCCGTTCCGCTGGGCTGGGGTGGCCATCACCGCCTGCTGGATCGCCCTCTGGTACCTGATGGCGTTCCTGGCGAGCACTGCCTGGTCCGCGCTCAAGTTGGGGTGGGCCGACGGCCGCCGCCCCCGCCCCCCCGAGGAGTAACCGCCCGTGCCCTCGCTCCTCAGCCGCCTGTCCTCCCTGGTGCCCGCCTTCCGCCCGTTCGCCACCCCGGCCGGGTCGGCCCGCCGCCGCCCCACCCCGGACACCGACGAGCGGTTCCCGGTGCGGTCGGCCGCCGCCCTCGACCGCGTCTGGTTCCTCCCCTACGCCGACGACACGTCCACCGGCGACAGCCCGGAGATCCGCTCGGCCATGCGGCTGATGCTCCGCGACCCGTACGTCAAATCCGGGTGGCTGACGCAGGTGCTCGGGGTGCTCAGCCAGCCGTTCCAGGTGCACACCCCGAAGGGGTCGCACAAGGACAAGGACTCGCAGGAGCAGGCCGACTTCGTCCGCCACTGCCTGGAGCACGCGGCCGACGGCATGCTCGGCATCGGCACCGCGATCCTCACCAACCTGGGCAGCGACGGGTTCACCCTGTCCGAGAAGGTGTGGCAGATCGAGGCCCGCGGGAAGTACGCCAACCGGCTCACCCTGCGGGCCCTCAAGCCGAAGGACATCGACGAGCACGGGCGGCTGGTGGGCGACCGGTTCAACAACGTGACCGGGGTGTACAACGCGATCACCGGCAAGACGTTCCCCATCAGCGACTTCGTCTACACCCGCTACCTGCACACGTTCGACGAGCCGCTCGGCATGGCCGCCTTCCGGCCGTCGTATGGCGCCTACTGGAGTCGAGACACCATCCGCAAGCTGCGGATCATCCACAAGGAGAAGATGCTCGACGGGCTGCTCGTCGGCAGCTACACGGACCCGGCCGACAAGCCGACGCTCGAGACCGCCCTCGCCCGGGCCCGCACCTCCACCTGGCTCTCCATCCCCGAGGGGGTCCGCATCGAGCAGTTGGCCAAGTCGCAGGCGGCCGAGTCGGACTACAAGAGCTTCGACGAGAGCTTGCGGGAGGAGATCCTCGTCGGCATCGCCCTGGCCCACCTGCACATCCTCCAGGGCGGGGTGAGCGACGCCCGCGGGAACACCAAGGTGCACAAGGCGGTCGCCGACCTGGGGCCGTGGCTGCTCACCTACATCGTGCAGAACGCCCTCAACCGGCAGGTGATCCCCGACCTGATCGACTACAACTACCCGTTCACGTCCGAGTACCCGACGGTCAGCCTGGGCGGGGTGGAGAACGCCGAGATCCTGGAGATGCTCCAGGTGCTCGACGGGGCCCAGCGGGCCGGGTTCAAGCCGAGCCGGAACTACTACGCGACGGAATTGACCATCCAGGAGGCCGACCCGGCCGACCCGACCGACCAGCTCGCCCCGCCCCCGCCGGGCGGCGGGATGGGCGGCCCCGGCGGACCCGGCATGGGCGGGCCGGGCATGGGGCCGGAGGGCGGCGACCCGTTCGGCGGTGGTGGGGGCGGGGGCGGCCCGTCTCCGGCCCCTCCTGGGGGAGGTGGCCTGTCCGCGCTGATGCCGTTCGCCGAGCGGCAGGCGTTCGACTCGTTCGCGTGGGAGGACTGGAAGCAGGGCGACGGCGGCAAGTGGACGAGCGCGAGCGGGAAGCGGACGCTCTCCGACGCGGTCTACCAGCGGCTGAGCCGGCGGGCGGGAAAGGGCGGCGGGAAGAAGGCCGAGGCGACCGACGTGGACGGGGTGAAGTTCGAGCCCGACCCAGGGTCGATCGACCGCCGGCGGTACGCCACGGTGGTGGCGGACGTGGGCAAGCTGGACAAGGGGTGGGCAGACGACAAGGGTTTTTACATCCCGGCGGGCGGGGGCGGGGCGGAGATCGCCGGGCGGCGGGCGGGGGTGGAGGACTTCTTGAAAGAAGGCAAGCCGGTCCACCAGCCGCGGGTGGCGCTCGGCCCGGACGGGCGGCCGGTGTTCAACGACGGCCGGCACCGGTTCAGCGTGCTGCGGGACAAGGGGCACGGGCGGGTGCCGGTCACCGTCCCCCGCGGGCAGGCGGCCGAGTTCGAGCGGCGGTTCGGGGCGGGGGCGAACGCGACCGTCAGCCACGCCCCGGCCGACGGCGACGTCCGCCAGATGCCCCCGGCCGCCATCCGCGTCGACCCGGCCCGCTTCCAGTTCAAGCTGAACGTGGACGCCGAGAGCGGGGTCGGCGGCGAACTCAAACAGGTGAAGACGTACAACCCGGAACTGGCCGGGGTGATTGCGGTCTGGTGGGACCCGGCCGACGGGCAGACGTACGTGGTGAACGGCCACCACCGGCTCGAGCTGGCCAAGCGGACCGGGCACCCGGCCGTCGCCGTCCGCCACCTGAAGGCCGCCACGGCGGAGGAGGCCCGGGCGAAGGGGGCGCTCATCAACATCGCCGAGGGGCGGGGGACGGCGGTGGACGCGGCCAAGTTCCTCCGCGACACCGGCCGCACCGTCGCCGACCTGGACGCCGTCGGCGTGTCCCTCAAGGGGCAGGTGGCCCGGGACGCGGCCAACCTGGCCAAGCTGGACGCCGACCTGTTCGACAGGGTGGCCACCGGCCGGCTCGACCCGGCCGTCGGGGCGGTGATCGGCCGGCACGTCACCCACCACACCGACCAGCGGCAACTGGCCGACTTCCTGGCCCGGCGGGAGGAGCAGACCGGCCGGGAGGTGCCGCTGCGGGCGGCCGAGGAGGCGGCCCGCGAGATGGCCGCCGGCCCGCGGGTGAAGTCGACCCAGCAGACGCTGTTCGGCCCGGAGGACGACGACGGGTCGGCCTTCCTCCACCGGGCCGAGCTGAAGAGCTACGTCCGCGGCGAGCTGGCCAAGGAGGCCCGCGACTTCCGCCTGGGGGCGAGCGCCCGCCGGGCGGCGGTGCTCGGGCGGGAGGGGAACACCCTGGACGTGGCCGCCAACCGCCGGGTGGCCGACCGCTCCGAGGCCGCCGTCGACGAGTTCGACCGGCTGGTCAACCTGAAGGGGCCGCTGTCCGACCTGATCGACCAACTCACCACCGGGTACGCCAATGCCGCCGGACCCAAAGAGCGCATCCTCCTCCGCCAGCGGGCCGCGGCCGCCGTCCGCGACGCCGTACAGTCCGGTGAGTACCCAGCAGCTGCAAAAGTGGGCGGAGGATCTCCGTCCCTTTTTGCCGACCGCGGCGGGGCCGTCCTCCTCTTCGGCTGGGACGACTGGCAGCCCAAAGGCAACCACATGATCAGCCCCGGCGGGCGGGTGCTCCGCCGGGAGACGTGGGAGCGGCTGAAGTCCGCCCGCCCGGACGGCGGCGGGGCGACCACCTCCAACGGCCCGGCCGCACCCCCGCCCCGCCCGGTCCCCGCCGACCGGCACATCCAGGCCCGGCTCGACCGCATCCGCGGCAACCGGGCCGAGACGCTGAAGGAAGTCGAGGGCGACGTGCGGGCGGCCGCGGTGGAACTGGGGGCGAACCCGCCGGCGAAGGACGAGGTGACGCGGCTGGTGGCGGCGAACACCCCCGGCCTCGACCCGGTGGTGCAGGCCGAGCTGGGCCGGAAGCTGGCCGACGCGGCCGCCGCCGGTAGCCCGGAGGGGGTGAGGAGCGGGTGGCGGAAGCTGGCCGACTGGGCCGCCTCGCTCCCCCTCAAGGCCGCCACCGCCGCCGTGCGGGGGCTGCTGTGGCTCGGCAAACGGCTGCTGCACAACACGGCCGCCGCCCTGATGCCCCCGCCCGCCATCACCGAGCTGCCGGGGAAACTCGCCCGCATCGCCCCGAGCGCGCTCAAGTACGTGGGCGTGATCGCCCTGTCCGCCGGCCTGTTCGCCGCCTCGATCGCCGTGCCCGTCCTCCTGCCGGTCGCGTGGGCGACCAAGCTGGGCATCGCCGCGGTCACCGCCCCGGTCGGGGCCGCGTGGCTCACCTGGGGAATGCCGAAGACGCTCCGCCACGTCGGCCGCGAGGCGGTGGCCCGGCTGGCCACCCACTCCGAGGGCGTGCCGCAGGCGGGCGAGGAACTGGCCCTCGCCGGGCGGGACGGGAAGCGGGCGGCCGAGCTGATGGGCCGCAGCCAGAAGCAGGGGCGGGAGGTGCTGGCCAAGCTGACCGAGCAGGCGGTCGGCCGGCTGCTGGCCGACGGCGACCCGCTCGGGGCGACGGTGCTGTTCGACGACGACGAGCTGCAGCAGGTGGCCGCCAGCCTGAGCGCCACCACCGCCGCCGCCGACCTGCTCGGGCGGAGCCGCGTCCGCCGGCTGGCCCACCACCACGGGCGGCGGGCGGAGGGGTTCAGCGAGGGGGACGGCCCGGACGGGTTCGACGTGTTCGCCGACGCCCCCGAGATGCAGGCCCCGAACCTGGCCGCCGACTACTTCCGCGGGCTGGTGCCCGACCTGGGGGTGGACCCGCTGCGGTACGCCCCGTCGCTCGACCGGCACGCGTTCACCCTGAGCGTGGCCGCCGACCAGGTGCTGCTCGACAAGGTGAAGCGGATCCTGCTCGACCAGGTCGAGGCCGGCCGCCGCCCGTTCGCCGTCGCGGACATCCAGGATGAGCTTGATGAGGCGGGGATCACCGCCAGGAACCCGCAGTACGCGGAGATGGTGTACCGCACCAACATGAACGACGCCTACATGCAGGGGTTCAGCCGCGAGATGGCCGCCCCCGACATGCGGGAGGCGTTCCCCGCGTGGCAGTACCTGGGGATCAAGGACGGCCGCCAGGGGGAGGACCACGAGCCGCACTTCGACCGCTACTACCCGAACACCGCGACGTTCGCCGAGGTGCGGGGCAACCGCGTCTTCAACTGCAGATGCTCGGCGGCCCCGATCCACCGCGGCGAGTGGGACCGGCTGAAGCGGCAGGGCATCCGAGCCGAGGGGGGGTGGTGAAAATGCCATACCACATCGGCACCTACCTGAGTGACCTGACCCGCCTGTCGGAGGTGCTCGAGGCCTTCGCCTGGGAAGACTGGTCACGTCAGGGCGACCGCATGGTCAGCCCGAGCGGGAAGAGGAAGCTCACCCTCCCCGTGTTCGAGCGGCTACGGGCGGCCGCGCCCGAGGAGAGCCCGGCCGCACCGAAGGCGAGCAAACCCGCCCCCGTACCGAAAGCCGCGCCGGCGGCGGCCCCCAGGCCTGTCGCGGCCGCCCCGCCGAAGCCGCCCGCCCTGTCGCTCGCCGACCAGGTCGCCGCCCGCCTGCGGGCCGGCCGGCCGTTCACCGCCAAGGAGCTGTTCGCCCTGGCCGACACCGCCTACGGCAAGAGTCGCGCGCAGGGGGGGTACGGGCCGTCCGACGCGTACGACGCCCTCGAGGCCGGGGTAAACCTCGCCCTCAAGGGGAACACCGACCCGACCGCCGACGCCGCCGGGGCCGTGAGGCAGACGCGGAACATCCTCGACGACGTGCTCCGCCAGCTCCCGACGCAGACGAACCGCAGCGGGAACAAGGACGCGTTCCAGCAGTTCAGCACGCCGCCGCACTACGCCTACGCGGTCGCCTGGCTGGCCAACCTGAAGCCGACCGACGTGGTGCTGGAGCCGAGCGGCGGCACCGGCTCGCTGGCCGTCCACGCGGCCAACTCCGGGGCGACGGTGGTGGGCAACGAGCTCGACCCGAAGCGGGCGGCGCTCCTCCGGGCGGTCACCGGCGGGGCGGTGTACGGGGAGAACGCCGAGCAGATCGGGGCCATCCTGAAAGGCAAGGTGGCGCCCACGGCGGTCGTGATGAACCCGCCGTTCAGCGCCACCGCCGGCCGGCTGGACAAGAGGGACTTGGGCACGGCCGCGAAGCACATCGACGAGGCGCTCGCCCTGCTCGCCCCCGGCGGGCGGCTGGTGGCCATCGTCGGCGAGGGGATGAGCGACGAGCCGCGGAAGGCGAGTGGGCGGAACCGCGGGGCGACCGCCGTCAGCCCGGTCTACGCCGAGTGGTTCGGCTCGCTCGCCGAGCGGGGGTATACTTTGCGGGCGAACGTGGGCGTCGCCGGGGCGGAGTACGCCAAGTACGGCACGGCGTTCGGCACCCGCGTGCTGGTGATCGACAAGGAACAGCCGGACGGCCGGCCCGCGGTTCGCGGCGACGTGGCGACCGCGGCCGGGCTGATCCCGCTCCTGGAGGGCGTCCGCAATGATCGACCGCAGCCGACTGCAACGACACCCGGCGACGCGACAGGCCGAGCGGCTGCTACGGGAGCGGCGGCTGGAGGCCCCTCCGGGCGTGACGCCGCTGGTGGCCTTGCTGCTGGCGGGGGTGCGGGAGGGGTCGGAGCTCGAGGAGTACGCGGCCGGGCTGGTGCGGCAGTCGCCGGGGGCGGCGGCGTCGCTGCTGGCGCCGGACTACGAGCGGCTCCAGGCGGAGGCGGACGCGGTCGGGGAGTGGCCGGCGCTGGACGGGCAGCTGACGGAACTGCTGCCGGATCTGGCGACGTGGGAGCAGGCGGTCTCGGCGCTGACGGAAAACCTGCTGGCCAGCCGGGCGACCGTGTACCCCGCCTCCGCCCGCCTGAGCGGCTGACGCCCCTGGCCTCGGGGGACGCCGCCGCCCCGCCCGAACCCGGGTTCACCGGGCGGGCGGCGAACGGCGTGTACTTCGTGAACGGGGTCGCCCAGAAGTCGAAGGACGATCCGCCCGCGGCGGACATGACGGAGTCGCTGTACGAGGGCTACCGCCCGGCCGTCCGGTTCGCCGGGGCCAGGCCGCACCCGGCCAAGCTGGACGAGTCGGCCGCCATGTCGGCCATCAAGCCGCCGCCGGTCACCTACGCCCCCACCCTCTCCCCCGACGTGATCGCGTCCGGGGCGCTGTCCGACGCCGCGCTCGAGAACGTGGCCTACGCCGGCCAGTCGCACCAGCAGTTCCTCGAGCCCGACGAGAAGGGGGTGGCGTACCGCCGCGGGTTCTTCATCGGCGACGGCACCGGGGCGGGCAAGGGGCGGCAGGTGGCCGGGGTGATCGCCGACAACTGGAACCAGGGTCGCAAGAAGCACGTCTGGGTGTCCCTCAAGTCGCCCCTGCTCGAGGACGCCCGCCGCGACTGGCGGGACGTGGGCATGGACGAGAAGCTGGTGGTGCCGTTCGACAAGCTCAAGGGCGGCGACAAGGCCCCCGCCGAGGGCATCGCGTTCGTCACCTACGACACGCTCAAGAGCAAGCCGAAGGACCCGGCCGCCCCGAGCAACCTGAAGCGGCTGGCCGACTGGCTGGGGCCGGACTTCGACGGCGTCGTCGCGTTCGACGAGGCCCACGCCATGGCCAACTCGCTCGCCACCGACGGCCCGCGGGGGGAGAGGGGGCCGAGCCAGAAGGCCCTCGCCGGCGTCGAACTGCAGAAACTGCTGCCGAACGCCCGCGTGGTGTACGTGTCGGCCACCGGGGCGACGGAGGTGTCGAACCTGGCCTACGCCGACCGGCTCGGGCTGTGGGGCAAGGGCACCGCGTTCGCCGACAAGAACCAGTTCATCGGCGACATGACCGAGGGCGGGGTGGCGGCCATGGAAGCCGTCGCCCAGTCGCTCAAGGCGGGCGGGCTGTACAACGCCCGCTCGCTCAGCCTGAACGACGGCACGCCGAAGGGGCAGGTGACGTATGACCGGCTGACGCACTCCCTCTCCGCCGACCAGCAGGCGCAGTACGACGCGGCGGCCGACGGCTGGCAGTCGGTCCTGCAGAACATCGACGCCGCCCTGGAGGTGACCGGCGGCAAGGAGGACCGGTTCGCCCGCGCCGCCGCCAAGTCGCAGTTCTGGGGGGCCCAGCAGCGGTTCTTCAACCAGATGATGACCTCGATGCAGACGCCGAGCGTCATCGGGGCGATGGAGAAGGACATCGCGGAGGGGCGTGCCCCGGTCGTGCAGCTGGTGAACACCATGGAGGCGGCGACCAAGCGGGCCGTGGACAAGGCGGACGACGGGGATTACGAGCACATCGACGTGTCGCCCCGCGAGATCCTCATGGGGTACCTGGCGAAGTCGTTCCCCGTCCACCGCTACGAGCAGTTCACCGACGCCGAGGGCAACACCCAGACCCGGGTGGTGAAGGACAGCGGCGGCAACCCGGTGCAGGACCCGCAGGCGGTGGCCATGCGGGAGCGGCTGCTCGACCAGCTCGGCGGGCTCCGCATCCCGGAAAGCCCGCTCGACCAGATCGTCAACCACTTCGGCCCGGACGCCGTCGCCGAGGCGACCGGCCGCGGGGAGCGGCTCGTCTACCGCACCCAGCCGGACGGCAGCACCAGGCGGGTGCTCGAGGCCCGCAACCCGGCCGTGGCCAACGTGAGCGAGGCCGCCGCGTTCCAGGGCGGCAAGAAGAAGCTGCTCGTGTTCAGCGACGCCGGCGGCACCGGGCGGAGCTACCACGCCGACCGCACCGCCGCCAACCAGAAGAAGCGCGTCCACTACATGCTCCAGCCCGGCTGGCGGGCGGACAACGCCGTCCAGGGGCTGGGGCGGACGCACCGCACCAACCAGGCGGAGGCCCCGCACTACCGCCTGGTCGAGATCGAGCAGTTGAAGGCGCAGAAGCGGTTCGTCAGCACCATCGCCCGCCGGCTCGACCAGCTCGGGGCGCTCACCCGCGGGCAGCGGCAGGCCGGGTCGGGCGGCATGTTCTCCGCCGCCGACAACCTGGAGAGCCGGGAGGCCAAGCAGGCCCTCGACAGCCTGTTCTCGGACATCGAGCGGGACCGCGTCCCGGACCTGCCGTACAAGGAGACGATGCGGCAGTTGGGGTTCGCCACCGAGGACAAGGACGGCCGGCCGAAGTCGGTGGAGCCGCCGCCCATGTCGCAGTTCCTGAACCGCCTGCTGTCGCTCCGGGTGGCCAAGCAGGGCAAGGTGTTCGACGAGTTCGACACGCGGCTGCAGAAGGTGGTGGAGGCGGCCGCGACGAGCGGCACGCTCGACCAGGGCGTCGAGAACTACCGCGCCGACCGCCTGGAGAAGCGGGACGACAAGGTGGTGTACACCGACCCGAAGACGGGGGCCGAGACGCGGCTGGTGTCGGCCACGGCGTTCACCCGCCCGGCGTACCGCCCGTTCGCCGCCAACCAGAAGATGAGAGACCTGATCGGCTACTACCGCAACGCCGCCACCGGCGAGGTGCGGGCCGCGTCCAAGTGGCCGGACAAGACGGACACGCTGACGGGCAACGTGACGAGGCAGGTGGGCCTGTACGGCCCCGCCGGGCTGGACCGCCGAAAGCCGTCGCCGTACGAGCTGGAGACGCCGGCCAGGTGGGAGCAGGTGGACGAGGCGACCGCGCGGGCCGAGTGGGAGAAGGAGCACGCCTCGCTGCCCCAGTTCATCGAGGCCGAGGAGCACTTCCTCACCGGCTCGCTGCTGCCCGTGTGGGACCGCATCCCGAAGACCGACCGGCCGAAGATCTACCGGTTCAAGCCCGAAGGGGACGCGCGGGCGAGCGTCGGCCGGCACATCCCGTCGAACCAGCTCGACGCCCTGAGCAAGAACCTGGGCGTGGCCGTCGCCCGCCGCGAGTTCGCCCCCGAGCGGGTGCACGCCGACCTGGAAGGCGGGCGGAAGTCCGCCCGGCTGGTGAACGGGTGGCGGCTGAAGCCGGTGCGGGTCGGCGGCGAGCGGCGCATCGAGATCATCGGGCCGGGGTACTCCGACCAGAATCTGCTCGCCGCCGACGGCGTCATCCGGGAGCGGGTGGCGTACGACACGCGGCTGTTCATCCCGACCGGGCCGGCCGGGGTGGAGGTGCTCAAGAAGGTGATCGGCGTCAAACCCGTTGCGGAGGTGACCGACGTGAGCCAGTTCAGCGAGACCGCCGGCTTGCAGGGGCGACGGCCGTTCGAGGCGTTCGGCTGGGACGACTGGACGCAAGGCGAGGGGGGCAAGTGGAAGTCGCCCGGCGGCCGCGTCCTGTCCGACCCCGTGTACCAGCGGATGAAGGGCAAGGGCGGGAAGGCGAAGGCGGCCCAGAAACCGCCGCCCGCCGGGAAGCCGGCCCCGCCGCCCTCGCCGCCGCCCGCCCCGGCTCAGCCCGACGACACCAGGGCCCTCGCCGGCAGTCTGGCCGGGGCGACTGCTGCGATCACCGGGGGCAAGCCGCCCGCACCCGGCAAGCCGCCGAAGCAGCGGACCGGGTTCACCCGGCTCGAGCAGCTCATGGACATGACCCCGGACCAGCAGGAGGCGGAGCTGCTCCGGCGGTCGGCCCGGGCCACGCCCGAGGAGCAGGTGGCCGTCCGGGCGGCGGCCGCGGTCAAGGCCCAGCCGCAGGTGACGGCGGCGGTGGACGCCCAGAAGCCGGCCCTCGACGCGAAGCACGGGGAGCGGGCGAGCAGGATCTTCCGGGCGGTGGCCGACGTGTTCGGGCGGGTGGTGGGGGCGGCGAAGGACCCGCGGCTGCTCACCCCGCTCGCCGGGGCGGCGGCCGGCGGCGGGCTGGGGGCGGTGGTCGGCACGCTCGTCGGCGGGCCGTTCGGCGTCGGCGTGGGCACGAGCGTCGGGGCCGGGCTGGGGCTGATGCTCGGCGACAAGCTCGGCCGGCACATGACCGCCGCCCGGCTGAAGGTGGCCGCCCGCAAGGCGCTCCGCCAGACAGTGCCCGCGGCCGCCGGCACGCTCGCCGGGTTGGGCACGGCGGCGGTGACGCTACCGCTCGCCGCGGCCGGCACCTCCTACGCCTTGACGCCGGCGGGAATCAGCAGCCAGGTGATCGGCATCGACATCTGGGGCTCCGTCATCAAGCTGGCCGGGGCCCCGTTCCGGCTGGCCGGGCTGGTGTACGGCGGGCTGCGGCGGGCGATCGAGCCGAGCGCGGCCAAGGAACGCAAGCGGGCGGGCGAGACGCTGAACGTGCCGGCCCGCAGGCACGCCGAGGAGGCCGACCCGGTGGCCGAGGCGAAGCGGGTGATGGAGGCGGCGGGCATCGACGTGTCCGAGGTGAGCGACGAGAAGGTCGCCCTCGCCCTGGCCATCGCCGCGGCGGTCGAGGACTCGGCACCGTCGGGGCAGGACGTCGAGGCGTTCGCCTGGGCGGACTGGAAGCAGCAGCAGAACGGCTCGTGGAAGAGCCCGGGCGGGCGGGTGCTGTCCGACGCCAACTACCAGGCCATGCGGGGGAGCGGGGCGGCCGAGCCGCAGCCGGGCGTGGTGGGCCGGGTGGCCGACAAGGCCCGCGGGGTCGCGGCCGCCGCCGGCAAGGCGATGGGCAAGACGCGGGTGGGGCGGGCGGTGCAGTCGGCCGACACTAAGGCCGGCAAGGTGGCGGGCAAGGTGGTCCAGAAGGTGGCCGAGTGGAAGGACCGGCAGGCGGCCGCCGTCAAGCAGAAGACGCTGGAGGGGAAGTTCGGCGGGCTGCTCAAGTGGGCGGCCGGGACGGGCGTGGGCAAGGCGTTCTTCAGGGACCTGGAGCGGCGGAGTCAGCGGGTGCAGATGACGGCCCAGGAGGCCCAGTCGCTCGGGTTCGTGGGGGCGAAGTTGAACGGGGCCGAGCGGGTGGTGAGCTACGTGAAGGACAACTTCGACCGCAACCGCCGGCGGTTCGGCGTCCTCCCCGCCGCCCTCATCGAGTCGGCCGTGTTCGCCGTCAAGTTCGCCCTCCCACCCGTCGTCGTCGGGGCCGCGACCGCGGCGGGGGCGGCGGCCGGGTTCCTCGGGGCCGGCCCGGCCGGCGGGGCGGCGGCCGGCCTGACCGCCGGGGCGCTCGGCGTCGGGTTCACCCGCTGGCTGGCCAAGAGCCTGATCGGCAAGGGGCTGACGAGCGCCGCCCGCGCGATCGGCGAGACGGCCGCCGCGTCGGTCAAGAAGCTGCTCGCGGGCAAATCCCGCGTGCGGGCCCGGAAGGGGGCGCCGGTCAACCTGCGGCTCGCCCCGCAGCCCGCCCAGCTCGTCACAGCGAACGCCGAAGGGGCGGCCGGGCCGACGGTGGCCGACCTGATCGCCGAGGTGCAGCGGCGGGCGGGCGACGAGATGGGGATTGAACTGCCGCCGGAACTGGCCGCCGACCTGCTCACCCAACTCGCCGGGCGGATGCCGCAGGCGATCGAACAGGAAGGTTCAGCCGTGTAAGCTGCACGGCTGAACGCACGACAGAATTGCTGTAGAATGCCCTCTCCGCTGAGGGCGTCATGTGAAGCGACTGCAGGTGTTCCTCTCGTCCACCTACACCGACATGCTGGAGGAGCGGCAGGCGGCCGTTCAGGCCATCCTCCAGGCGGGCCACATCCCTGCCGGGATGGAGTTGTTCGCCGCCGGTGACGCCTCCCAGATGCAAATCATCCGCCGGTGGATCGACGACTCGGACGTGTTCGTGCTGCTCGTCGGCGGACGGTACGGCAGCATCGAGGACGAGACCAAGAAGAGCTACATCCACCTGGAATGGGAGTACGCGACGGAGAAGGGGAAGCCCCGGCTCGCGTTCCTGCCGACAGACGGGCACACGAAAGCCAAACTGGCAAAGGCGGGGGCCGATGCTGGCAGCTTCGTCGAGCAACAGAACGGGGCGAAGTTCGCGGAGTTCAAGAAGGTGTTCGACACCCGAATGTGCGCGATGTACAGCAGCACGGACAAGCTCCAGCTCGGCATCCTCACCGCCCTCTCCGAGCAGGTCCGGAATCCGGATCTGACGGGGTGGGTGCGCGGGAGCGACACCGTCAACCTGAAAGAAACGATCGATCACTTCAACCGCCTGCAGGCCGAGAACGAGCAACTCCGCGAGGAGAACCAGTTGCTCACGGCTCTTCAACAAGAAGCTTCCGAGCTTACCCCTGAAGAGATCGCCGCCTCGCTGACCGTCGTACAGCAGGAGTTCCTATTGGTGGCGGTGCGTGAAACCGGCGGGATCACTTGGAGCCACCAGAGAGGGATCGAATCCGGCGGTACGACGCTGCTGTATGGAAAAACCGCCAACGACCCGGTGGCTCGCCTCCGCGAGATCAGGCGACAGGAAGCGGAAACGGCGGAAATGGTGCAAGCCCTCGAGAATCGAGGCTTGATCACTGTTGAACGCCGGGATAGGAACACCGAGTGCCACCTGACCCTCCCGGGATTCCGGGTGGGGGAGCTGTTGCAAACGAAAGTGGTGACCCCGCGAGGAGGGTAAGGCAGGCGGGTCTGTCCGGCCGACAATCACTTCCGCGCGATGGACGGGTAACGCCGTCCATTTTTTCCTCTGCGACCCCACATCATTCGGGCCTACCTGCGGCGGACAATCCCGTCGTCATGCCCGCGGCCCACCCGATCCCCGTCGCCAGCCGACACCGCCTCCCCGGAGAAGTCATCCGGGGGGCCGACCTGTTCGCGTCCGGGGTGTACCGCGGCAAGGTGTACACGCTCGCCGACCTGGAGCACATCGCCCGCAACCACGCGGCCCTGCCCGAGCTCGACCCGCCGGCGGTGCTCGGGCACGAGGAGCACCAGGAGTTCCTGGAGCGGACCGACCTGCCGGCCGCCGGGTGGGTGAACCGCTGCTGGGTGCGGAAGTACTGGGAGCCGCGGACCGGGCGGTGGGAGGGGGTGCTGAAGGGGGACATCGCCGGGGTGGCCCCGACCGTCGCCGCCCTCATCCGCGCCCGCCGGTACCGGAAGATCTCGGCCGAGATCTACGACGACTTCCGCGACGACTTCGGCCGCACGCACGGGAAGGCCCTCCGCCGGGTGGCCTTCCTCGGGGCCGAGGTGCCCCAGGTGAAGCGGCTGCAGGACATCCCCCTGCCGACCGCCTTCGCCGAGGCCGCCCCGCACACCGCCTACCGCCTCCGCCCCGGCCGGTCCGCCCCGACCGCCCGCGGCACCTTCCTCTGTTTCGCGGAGCCCGCGCCCATGGACCGCCCCCAGATGATCCAGCAGCTCATGGCCGCCATGCCCGGGACCAACCCGGCCACGTGGGACGCCATGAGCGACGACCAGCTCGCCGACCTGGTGAAGAACCTGCCCGGCCAGCAGACGCCGCCCCCCGCCGCCCCGGCCATGCCCCCCGTCACCCCCATGGCCGAGGGCGACGGGGCGACCGCGACCGACCCGGCGGCCATGAGCCGGGAGGAGCTGATCGAGGCGATCGTCGCGGCCGGCGAGGACCCGGCCGGGCTGGAGGAGATGTCCGACGAGGACCTCCGCGAGCTGCTCGCCGAGCTGACCAGCCAGCCGGCCGAAGGGGGTGAGACGCAGCCGGTCGAGACGATGGGCGACCCGGCCACCATGAGCCGCGAGGAGCTGCTCGCCGAGTTGGCCGCCGCCGGACAGGACCCGGCCCAGCTCCAGGCCCTGACCGACGACGACCTGCGGGCCCTGTACGCCCAGGTGGCCGGCGGCGCCGCCCCGGTCGCGGCCGCCCCCGCCGCCCCCGCCGTCCCGATGAGCGACCAGACGCGGGAGTTCAGCCGGCTGGTGACGCAGGCCACCGCCGAGGTGCAGCGTAACCTGGCCCAGGCCCGCCGGCACGCCCACGCCGCCCGCGTGCAGCGGGTGAACAGCTTCTGCGAGCTGATGGTCCGCCAGGGGAAGATCCTGCCGGCCGACAAGCCGTTCGTCGTCCGCTCCCTCCTCCGCTGCAACGACAGCCCGAACACCGTCCGCAAGTTCTCCGACGGCGGCAAGGTGCGGACCGGCACCGAACTGGACGCCGAGATCGCCGCCCTCAAGCAGAAGCCGCGGGTGATGAAGTTCCGCGAGAAGATGCAGGCCGCCCAGCCGGGCACCCCGGCCGGGGAGAAGCGGGAGGTGAACGTCGTCACCCGGTTCGCCGAGCGGACGTTCGCCAACGACCCCGACGCGAAGAAGCAGTACGTGGACGGCTTCGTCGCCCTGCGGAAGGACAACCCGCAGCTGACCGCCGTCGCCTACGGCGTGCCCGAGCGCGAGGCCCGCTGACCCCGACCGGCGCCGCGAGGTGCCGCCGGCGGGCGGGCGCCGCTCACGCCCGCCCGCCGGCCTTGACCCGACCACCCCACCCCACCGCCGGAGTCCGTCATGGCGAACGCCACCGCCGAAGTGAAGAAGGGCACCGTCCGCCGGACGGACGAGTTCATCAAACGCAGCGCCGCCACCCTGGCCGCCGAGACCCGGTTCTACGCCCACGCCATGCTCGGGGTGACGACCGCCGGGTACCTGGCCAAGTTCGACGACACCCAGTCGATGGTGTTCTGGGGGGTGGTCCGCGGGAACGAGGGCAACCCGCTCCTGCCGGTCGGCACCCAGGGGGATTACGCCCTAGGCCTGGACGCCCACCAGCCGTTCCGGTTCGAGCTGGCCATCTCCGGCGTGGCCGTCGGCGACATCGGCAAGACGGTGTACGCCTCCGACGACCAGACCGGCGTGCTCACCAACGGCGGCGTGTACGGCAACGTGGTCGGCCGGGTGGTGGACGTGGTGGCCACCGGCATCGCCCTGGTCGAGCCGAACTACGCGATGGCGAAGGGGCACGCCGGCCTCGCCGCGGCCCGCACCATGGCCGCCACCGGCGCCCAGTCGCTCACCAAGTGGGACCTGAACAAGACGATCCTCCTGCCGAACACCGCCGCCTACGCCCTCACCCTGCCGGCGGTGGCCGACACCCAGGCGGGCGACAAGCTGACGTTCGTGAA
This sequence comes from uncultured Fimbriiglobus sp., assembly GCA_964390195.1. GTDB lineage: Bacteria > Planctomycetota > Planctomycetia > Gemmatales > Gemmataceae > JALHQU01. The sequence goes on from CAYMHO010000015.1 coordinate 18,923, forward strand.
GACGACCGCCGCCGCCTTCGCCGTCACCCTGACCGGGGCGGGGGCGGAGCTGATCGACGCGGCGAACACCCTGGCCACCATCGACGCCATCTACGACACCGCCGTCCTGGTCTCGACCGGGGCCGCGTGGGTGGTGGTCGCCCGCGACATCGCGTAACGGACCGACCAACGGGGGCGTGGCCCACCCGCCAGCCCCCTCCCCGACCCCACCGCCTCAGCCACCACCGCCGAACCTCGCCCAACGAGTTCGGGCTTCCCCCTCGGAGTTCGCCATGCCGACCTCGGTCACCCAGTTCACCGCCCAGGCGCGGGCGGAGTTCATGAAGGGCAAGATGGAGGCCGAGAAGCGGCCCCAGCCGGCGGCCACCACCGACTTCACCTCCGTCTTCCCGTCGAAGACGAAGATCGAGACGCACACGTTCATGTCCGCCCTGCCGCGGCTGTACGAGTTCAAGGGGTACTCGGCGGCCGTGCGGCTGGTGAACACCGAGTACTCGGTCACCAACAAGGAGTTCCGCGTCGGCCCGGTGTCGGTGCGGAAGACGGACCTGGACGACGACCAGGTGGGCGGCTACCTGATGAGCGTCAAGGGCATCCCCGACCAGGCCCGCCGGGACATCGAGCACCGCAAGCTGGCCCACCTGGCCGCCGGCACCAGCACCGCCTGCTTCGACGGCACCAACTTCTTCGCCAACTCCCACACGGTGGGCAGCGGCGACAACCTGGACACGTTCGACGGGGCGGCGAACGACGGGGTGACGCACAAGCTGATCGCCCTGCGGACGGACAACCCGTTCTGCAAGCCGGTCATCTTCCAGGACCGGGAGAGCGTGAGCAGCCTGCTGACCGACGCCGAGACGCCGCAGGCGGCCAAGCTGAAGGAGTACGAGTACTGGAGCGACTGCCGGTTCGGCGTCGGGTACGGGTACTGGTGGGACGCCTACCACGTGACCATCACCGACACCCCGACCATCGCCGAGTGCTACACGATCATCGAGCAGGTGATCAACGGCATGCGGACCTTCACCCTGCCCAAGGGGAAGGACACGGACGACGCCATCGTCGTCCACGAGGGGTGGGACCCCAGCCCGTCCAACTTCTGCCTGCTGACGAACATGAAGCTGGGCACCATCATGAAGCGGGCGATGGCCATCTCCCAGTACGTGACCAGCACCGGGAACGTGGACAACGTGTACAAGGACGTGGCCAAGGTGATCCCGACCTCGGCCCTCAACTAAGCCCCTCCCGCCCGCTCGGGAGGGCCGACGCGTGTCGTACATCACCAAGGCGGACGGGCAGCGGGCGGTCGCTTCGGTCCTGCGACTGAAGGGGCCGGACTCGCTGCCCGCCCACTACGACAAGCAGGTCGACGACGCCCTCGAGCAGGCGTACCAGCTGATCCGCGAGGTGCTCATCGGCCGCGGGTACACCGTCGCCCAGCTGGACGCGTGGGACGCCCGGCGGGTGTACTCCCGCCAGATCTTCCTCTGCCTGATGTTCGAGAACGGCAGCCTGCCGGACGAGTTCGCCAGCTCGTTCGCCATCGACCGGGCGTGCAAGAAGAAGGAGGAGCTGCTCACCTGCACCGTGATCGCCAACGGGCTGCCGGTGGACCCGACCGGCCCCGGCGGCGGGGTGGGGTACGGGGACGATTACGACGACGACGACGACCCGGACGACGAGACCGACCGCTTCACCCGCGACACGGTGCTCTGATGACCCCGGCGAACGCCCCGCCGCTCGACCAGCTCGGCCGCCAGTTCCGGCTGGGCCCGCCGGCCGCCCTCCCCGCCCCCGCCGGGCGGGCGATCGCCGTGGTGCTGCTGTCCGGCATGCGGCGGCGGTTCCAGGGCGGGGTGGACCCGCTCGGCCGCCCGTGGCCGAAACTGAAACACCCCCGCCCGGCCGGCGGCACCAAGCCGCTCTTGAACTTCGGCCTCCTGCGGAACAGCTACCGCACCCGCGTCCACCCGGACGGGGCCGAGGTGTACAGCGACCTACCCCAGGCGAGGCTGCACAACTTCGGCGGGACGCTCACCCCGAAGCGGGCGAAGGCCCTGGCGATCCCGCTCACCACCCAGGCGGTGCGGGCGGGCGGGCCCCGGCGGTTCCCCAAGAAGCTGCAGTTCCGCCCCCTGCCGGCGGGGAAGAACGCGGTCGGCGTGCTGTACGAGAAGCCGGCGGGCGGGACGGCGACCGACCACTACCTGCTGGTGAAGAAGGTGGTCATCCCGCAGCGCTGGCACGTCGGCGCTTCGGCCGAGGACCTGCAGGCGATCGCCGACATCGCCGCCGGGTACGGGTTCTCGCTGCTGCCCCAGACGGGGGTCGCCCATGCCGGTTAACGACTGGTTCACCGACTGCCGGGACGCCGTCGCCGTCGCCCTCCGCGCCGCCCTGGCGACGGCCGAGGTGGGCGGGGTGGACGTGCTCACCCAGGACACGCTGGCCGAGGAGCTGGTCAGCCTGCCGGTGGTGGTGGTCAGCTTCAACGCGAGCGAGCGGCAGGTGGGCGGGACGAACGCCCGCGACGACTACGCCTACCCGATCCAGGTGGCGTACCTGACCCTCCAGGCGGGCCAGGGGCGGGACGCCGACGGGGGCGACCCGCCGCCCGGCGAGTTCACCCCGCTCCAGTTCCGCCAGCTGGTCCGCGAGACGTTCCACCACCGGCGGAGCGTGACGGTGGCCGGCATCGACGTGTTCCTCGTCGAGTACGACCCGGAGGGGGCGGTGCTCGACGACGCCCGCCCGGCCTTCCAGCAACTGCGGGCGGCGGCGGCGGTCACCTGCTACGCCCGCGTCCCCCGGGGGTCCTGACATGGCCGAGAAAGTGGGCGTCTTCAACAGGCTCTGGATCTCCGCCGCGGCGTCCGACGCCAGTTACCGTGAGTTCGAGTTCCTCGACGGCTCCTCCCTCGGCCTGCAGGAGGGGCTGGTCGGCGGGAACGGCATGAACGGCAGCCGCACCCCGCACGCCGAGCGGGTCCGCCGCGGGATCCGCCAGACGGGCGGGCAGCTCGTCTTCCAGCCCAGCCCGGTCGAGCTCGACCACCTGCTCGAGTGGGCGCTCGGCGGCACCAAGAGCGGCAGCTCCATCCCCCTGGCCGAGACCGTCACCGCCCGCTGGGTGAAGCTGTACCGCGACGGCGAGTACCGCATGTACGACGGGGTGAAGGTCGACAGCCTGAACCTGCAGTGCTCGGAGGGCGGCCTGCTCACCCTCAGCCTGGGGGTGACCGGGATCGACGAGGCGACGAGCGTCGCCCCCACCACCCCGACGGCGATGGACACCACCGGCGGGCCGTACGGGATTTTCGACTGCATCGCCTCCGTCGGCGGCACCGCCTACGCCTTCCGCTCGTACCAGTTGTCCCTGACCAACATGCTCGAGGTGCGGCACAACAACAGCCTCACCCCGACGAGCATCCACGCCACCGGCCGGCAGGTGACCGTCGGCCTGTCCCTCCCGTACGGCGACGCCTCGGCCGTGTACGGGTCGAGCCACGCCGGGGTGGCGGTCGTGGCCACCTTCACCAACGGCACCGTGTCGCTCGCCGTCACCACCCCCAAGGTGGCCACCCCGCGGACCCCCATCCCGTTCGGGGCGAGGAACGCCATCTCGATGGACTGGACCGGCATCGCCCGCGGGGCGTCCGCCGTGGCCGGGTCGGAACTCAGTATTTCGAACGACTCAACACCGTAACCCCTGGAAACCATCATGTCCGGTCTGTTCATTGACGACGGATACACCGGGACGAAAACCCTGCCCGCCGCCCCCGGCCTGTACCCGGAGGTGGCGGTGCAGTACCGCCCGGCCCTCGCCCGCGTGCGGACCGAGCACCAGTTCGCCGCCCAGCTCGGGGCCGAGAAGGTGGGCGAGTTCGAGGACCGGCTGCTGGCCAAGCAGGTCGTGTCGGTGAACGGCGAGCCGCTCGACGCGGCCAAGGCGGGCCGGCTGAAGCCCGCCCTGCGGGCCAAGCTGCTCGACCTGGTGCTCGGGTACGCCGGGGCGGACGAGGGGGCGGACGCAAAAAACTAGTGTGGGGCGTGCGGCTGCACCTGTGCCACCCGCACCTGGCCGGCCGCCCCTGCTCCGACTGCCGGAAGTGGGTCTACCCGGACAAGCCGGGCGACTTCGCCGACCGGCCGGCCGAGCGGGCCGGCCGCCCGGTGCCGCGGGTGCCCGGCCAGCGGCCCCCGTGCTCGTACTGCCCGAAGCAGCCGGCCGACGTGCCCGAGGCCGCCCGGACGCCCGAGACGGCCGTCGAGCTGAGCGACAAGAACTGGCGGGCGTACCTGCACCACGTCGAGTCCGCCGCCGTCGGCCGCTTCCCCGACGACCCGATCGTCCGCCGCAACGCCGGCCTGATCGCCCGCGTCGAGAAGGACGTGGACGCCGTGCGGCAGCTCCAACTCGTCACCCTCGGCCGGAGGAAGTGAAATGTTCAGCAGCACGCCCGGGGCGGGGGCCGCGGCCGGGGTCGGCTCCGCCGGCGGGGCGGGCGGGGCGAACGTCCGCGAGGTCACCTACCGGGTGAAGGTGGTGGCCGACACCTCGCAGGCGAACGCCGCCTTCGCCGGCATGGGCCAGCACGCCCAGGCGGCGGCGCAGGCGGCCCAGGCCCACCAGCAGCGGACCGGGATGACGCCGGCCGGCATGACCTACCTGCCCGGCCACGGGTACGTCCCCACCCAGATGGCCAACGGCATGGTGCCCGGGTACGGCATGCCGGGCGGGGGAGGCGGTGCTGGCGGTGGGGCGGGCGGGCGTGGGGGCGTGCCGGCGGACACCCAGTTCCTGAACGGGTTCGCGTCCTTCGTCGCCCGGCTGGGCACGGCGGTGGCGGCCGTCACCATGTCCCTGGACGCCATGCAGAAGGTGGTCCACGCCACCAACCTGACCTTCCGCGACACGGTGAACGCGCGGGCCAAAATGGAGGCGTGGTTCGACGCCGTGCCGGTGGTCGGCCCCACCGTCGGCCGGGCCATGTCGGCCGGGGTGGGGCTGTGGGAGCGGTACGGGATCAACGGCGGGGACGGGTACGGGGCGAGAGCAGCGGCCAACGGGAACACTTTCAAAGCACAGCAGGCGCTGACAGCCATAGGTGTGTGGGAACCGCTGGCGGCCGTAGCCGGGGAATTCGGGGCGGCCGAGTTCGAGGCGAGCGCCGCCGAAGACTTCATCGCCCGCTCCCCGTTCGAGGTCGCCAGGATGCAGGCGGCCGCCCAGGCACGCCGCCGGCAGGACGAACTGGGCGGCGGGTTCACCGCCATGTCCGAGGCGGCCGGGTACCGGAGCGTGACCGCCGCCGAGGAGGCCAAACTGCTGTTCGCCGGCAAGACTCGCGGGCGGACGCGGTTCGACGGCGACGACTCGTTCGACGCCGTCATCCGCTCGGCCGAGCGGGGCAAGGTGGCCGCCGGCGGTGCGGTGTCGGCGGCCGAGCAGGAGGCGTTCCGGGCGCGGATGGGCCGCGAGGACGCCCTCCGCGAGGTGGACCGCAAGCCGTTCGACACGGCCCAGGCGAACGCCGACCGGCTGGCCGAGAAGGCCAAAACGGACGCGACCATCCAGGGGACGCTCACCGAGGCGATCGTCACCGCCGAGCGTGAGCAGGCGAAGTACGCCGAGCAGCTCGCCCGGTATCAGGAGGCGCTGAACAAGGAGAAGGAGAAGGCGGTCGGACTCGCCCAGGCGGAGTACGAGCTGAACCAGAAGTCGCTGGCCGTGCAGCAGGCGAGGCTGTCGGTGGCGGAGCAGAAGCTGAAGCAGAACGACTCCTACGCCGAGAGCTACGCGATGATGAACGGCAGCCAGCGGCAGGGGCTGGCCGACGCCGCCCGCCAGCTCCAGGACGGCGACTTCGACTCCCTCAGCCCGCGGCAGCGGGAGCTGCTCGGCGGCAGCTCGATGACGAGCGAGTTCTTCCGCAAGAAGAGCCGCGAGTTCGTGAACGGCGACCCCGAACTGCGGGGCGGGCTGGACGAGCTGCTGCGGCTGACCGGCCAGCAGACGCGGACGGAGCTGACCCAGGAGCGGAACAAGCTGCAGGCCCAGGTGGAGCTGGAGTTCGTCGCCAACACGGAGAAGCTGGCGACCGCCCTCAAGCAGGCGTTCCGGACGATCGACCCGGAGCTGGCGAAGCTGATCGGCGAGTCCCTGAAGGTGAACAACGCCAAGACCGCCCGCGAGGAGGCGGCGGCCAACGCGCAGCGGAAGAACTAGGTCAGTCCTGGGGTGGCGGGATCATCTGCTGTTCGGCCCGGTTCAGTTCGGGGTACTTGCGGACCAGCGGGTTCTGCTCGGCCATCAGTTCGTTCATCCGACGGATCCGCGTGGGGCGATCCTCCTCCGTCGCCAGCACGACCTTGATCTCCCGGTCGATCTGTTCGATGCGAATCATGTCCTTCCGCCGCTCCTCCGCCTTCATGTACGCCCAAAAGCCGAACCCGGCCCCCGCGGTGACTACGCCGACCAGCAGAGCGAGCAGCACCACGATGACCGGGGCGAGGGGGCGACAGGCCATTGCGAGTCTCCGGCGGGGACGTTCGGGCCTACCCGACCGGCAGAATCATATTCATGCGACTCCGCTACGGCAGCTACTGGCACGGGACGGGGGAGGTGGCGGTGTCCATCGACCGCCAGGCCGTCGAGTCGGCGCTCGGGGTGCCGTACGAGGTCGTGCACACCTGGACGGTCCGCGGGCGGCTGTTCGGGGACACCACCGCCCTGGTGGTCGCCCAGATGGCCCTGCTCGAGCGGGCGTACCTGCCGTGGTTCCGGGACGCGGTGCTGGTGGACGCCAACGGGCTGGTCTGTCACGCCCTCCTGAACGCCGGCAGCACGACCGGGGTGAAAGTGCTCAAGCCGCCCAGCTACCCGACCGGGGAGGGGGCGGAGCTGGCCACCTACCGCGACTACACGGTCGTCCTGCAGGCCACCTACCCGGTGAGCAACCCCCCGGTCTACCGCTCGTTCCGCGAGAGCGTCCGCATGTGGGGCGGGCGGCCGAACCGGCGGATGGTGGAGACGCTCAACTCCGCCCCGGTCGAGTACGTGTCCGGCAGGCGGACCCCGTTCCGGGCGGCGCAGAGCGGGTCGGCCGTCGGGTACTACGACTGGCCGCCGGTGCCCGGCCCGTTGTTCGGGGCCGGCCTGCTCGAGGGGCCGGACCACCCGGTCGAGTTCAGCAGCCCGGAGTTCCGCGAGGGGCGGCAGACCGACTTCGGCGTCTCCTGGGCCTACCAGTTCGTCTCCGCCACCCCGCTCGTCGGCCGCCCCTCGCGGGCGGTGAGCGGCTGAGGATCCGTCCATGGCGAACCGCAGGTGGGTCGGCCGCGCGGGAGCGGTCCCCCAGGTGACCGAACTCACCCCGGCCGTGATCAGCGTGGGCAGCACGTTCACGGTCGCCATCAACCGCAAGGCGGTCACCTTCACCGCCACCACCACGGTCGTCGCCGACGCGGTGGCCGGGGTGGTGGCGGCGTGCGGGGCCTCGACGTACGAGGAGTTCGCCGAACTCACCTGGACCGACTCGACGACCGTCGTCACCGTCACCGGCCCGGACGACGGGGCCGACTTCACCCTCACGCTGACCGCCGGCGGCACCGGCTCGCCCACCTTCAACCAGAGCACCACCACCAGCCCGACCGGGCCGAACTGGTTCACCGAGGACGACAACTGGGAGGAGCAGGACGACCCGGACAGCACGGACGACGTGTACGTCGACGCCGGCCCGTCCATCCTGTACGGCCTGGACAAGAACGCCGTCACCCTCGCCTCCCTGCGGGTCGGCCCCAACTTCCCGGCCGACGCGAGCATCGGCCTGCCGCCGACGAACGAGCGGGGGTACCCGGAGTACCGCACCCAGCGGCTCAAGGTCGGGGCCACGGTGGTGGTGGTGGACACCCAGAGCCGGCGGATCCGCCTGGACCTGGACACCGACCAGACGGCCCTCACCGTGCTCGACACCGGGCAGCGGTACGAGGGGGAGGTGGCGGCCCTGGACGTGCTCGGCACGCACGCCAGCTCGACGGCCAACGTGATGAAGGGGGACGTGGCGTTCGCCGGGCTGGCCGGGGAGACGGCCCAGTTCTCGGCCGTCCGGGTGAGCTACCGCGGCGAGCGGTCGGGCGACGCCCGCGTGGTGCTCGGGGCCGGGCTGACGCTCGCCACCCTCGAGCAGACGGCCGGCCGGGTGGAGATGTACGGGGCCATCACCACGGTCACCAAGGAGGGCGGCGACCTGGTGCGGCAGGGGACCGGGGCGGTGACCACGTTCGTCAACCGCGGCGGGCGGGTGGACGACGCCGGCACCGGGACGATCACCGCCCTGACCAACGGCGGGGTGTGGGAGCGGGACGGGCTGGCCGGGGTGACGTACACCGACGCCACCCTGCTCGGCGGCGGCACCACCCGCGACCCGGCCGGGGTGGTCACCTGGACGAACGCCCCGCAGTTCCACCAGTGCTCGCCGTACGGCGGGGCGGACGCCGAGCAGGACCCGGCCCGCGTCCACACGTTCGACTTCGGGTCGCACCGCAAGATCACCATCGCGGACGTCTAACCATGCCGACCCTGATCAGCGGGGCCGCCTGGTCGGGGGCGCCCGGGCTGCCCGTCATCTCCGCCTCCTACACCTGCTCGCACGGGGTCACCCCCGGCGTGGCCACCCTGGTCGTCCCGCAGGTGGCGAAGACGGTGATCGGGCGGTACGGCACCCTCTCCTTCTCCGACGGGGTGCGGGCCCCGGTGAACGTCCGCGGCTGCCGGCTGGTGGACGTCGCCGAGACCGACCTGCCGGGCGGGGCCCGCGGGCTGGTGCTGACGATCCTCGACGCCCGCCACCGCTGGAAGTACGGGGCGGTGTCCGGCGCGTTCAACGTGATCGACCGCCACCCCGACCCGGACACCGTCCCCGAGGGGCCGTTCGTGGTGCGGGGCGGCATCTACGTGCCGGGCACCGAGCGGACGCCCGAGCAGCTGATCCGCACCTGCTTCGCCCTCCTGTCGCAGGCGGTCGCCTTCAGCGGCATCCCCCGCGACGTGCGGGTGCCGTGCGACTGGAAGGCCGACAACCCGGCGAGGGCGGCCGACCGGGTGGCCGAGGCGGTCGGCTGCCGGCTCGTCTACCAGCCGCTCGCCGACCGGGTAGTCGTCACCCCGCCCGGCGGGTTCACCCGCGTGGACCGGCGGTTCCCCGTGCTGTCCGAGCAGCCGGCGTACGACACCGGCGACCGGCCGACGGCGATCCAGGTGGTCGGCGGCGACACGCTCGTCACCGACGTGGTCAAACTGCGGGCGGTCGGGTGGGAGGAGGACGGGCGGCTGCGGCCGATCGAGGAGCTGAGCTACCGGCCGGAGGGCGGGTGGTGGAACTTCTCGCCCGACTACGAGGGGTGGTGGGCCCACATCCGGCGGGGGGACTCGACGAGCGTCCACGTCAGCCGGGCCCTCGCCCGCGAGTTCGTGTGGAAGCTGTTCCGGGTGGAGGCGGTGCCGGTCGACCGGCTGGACCAGGGGCGGAAGCGGCGGGCGGCCGGCGGGTTCAAGAACCCGGTGTGGGGGAAGGTCCGCAACCGCAAGGCGATCACCCTGTCCGACCGCCAGGTGTTCCCGGGGAAGGACGCGGCCGGGCAGTACAAGACGCGGCCGGCCCGGGCGTTCTACAACGGGGTGGCGTGGAAGAAGGACCGGGCCGGGCGGCTGCGGAACTTCCAGTTCCCGTCCGACCCGGCCGTCCCGTTCGCGGTGGACCCGGACGCCGGGCTGGTCACCTTCTCGCGGCCGATGTACCGCATCCGCGAGAAAATCGCCGGCGGGGCCGACAGCGAGCGGGAACTGGACGACCAGCTGTACGGCCCGCCGCTCACCAACGGCCGCATCCAGTACACGCTGGCCGACGTGTTCCTCAAGTGCGCCGTGCGGGTGCGGAACGGCCTCACCTGGCAGTACCACGCCGGGCGGTGGGCGGCCAAGCTGGGGGCCGACCCGGGCGGCGAGCTGGTGGAGACGCACGCCCGGCCGGAGCTGCAGGAGGTGTACCACGTCCGCCGCGGGGCCGACGGGTTCCGCCGCGTCGACCAGGAGACGAACGCCGCCGAGGTGGCCCGCCTGGCCCGGGCGGTGCTGGCCGCCGCCGCCCTCAAGCACCAGGTCGCCGACCGACTCACCCGCACGTACGCCGGCATCCTGCCGGTCCAGCCCGACGGCGGCATCCACTCGGTCACCTGGGCGGTCGGCGACGGCCCGCCGGTCACCCGGGTCGGGGTGAACACCGAGACGGAGACGTACCTGCCCCAGTTCGCCGAGCGGCGGACGAACGAGCGGGCGCTCGACTGGCTGACCAACGACTGGGTGCGGAAGAACGCCGACCTCGGCCCCCCCCTGGAGTGACCCGTGCCCCCCCGCTACCGCCCGGTCGCCCCGCCCGGCTCCCCCCCGGCCCTGTCGTACCTCGACCGCCTGCGGTGGGTGGAGGTGCAAAACGAGTCGGACGAGGACGCGCCCGGCGGGGCGCTCCTGCGGGTGACCGGCACCACCACCGGGGACGACGAGGACGGCTCGGGCGAGACGGACGACTACGGGGTGCCGTCGGTGGACCAGCCGGACGAGGACGGGCTGGACGGGCTGCTCGTCGCCCACCCGGCCGGCATCCCGGCCGGCGGCCGCGGGCTGGCCACCCCGAGCGACTTCATCCCCGTCGCGTACGACGACGCGAGCACCCCGGCCGTCGGGGACACCTGGGGGTCGGCCGCCGGCTCGTGGCTGCTGACCGCCGGGAAGGGCGGGTGGCGGGTGGCGGCCGGCCCGATCGAGAGCCAGGACCTGAAGCTGGTCGAGGCGTGGCGGCGGCCGGACGCGACGGCCGCGGCCGCCGCCGCCCAGTGCACCACCTGGCTGCTGGACGTGCCGTGCCCGATCTCCGACGGGCTGGGCGGCCTACTCGGCATGGCCGGCATCGTGGTGCGGAGCGACGGGTCGGCCCGGTGCGTGGTGAAGAACTTCTGCAACGAGGACGCCTGCGGTGAGGTGACCGTGCCGCCGCCGCCGCCTCCGCCGCCTCCGCCACCGCCGCCACCCGAGCCGCCGGAGGAGCCGCCCGAGTCGTACATGATCTTTGTCCAGGTGGTGGAGTGCGACGGGGTGACCCCCGGACACCCGTACACGGTCGGGTGTGCCGACTCGACGGAGGTGTCGCAGGCGGTGCCGGCGGAGGGCGTCTGGTTCAGCGGCATCCCGTGGGGGACCGACTCGACCGTCACCCTCACCTACGCCGGCAGCGAGACCGTGTGGAACGCGGTCGGGACACTCGGGTGCAGCGGCGGCACCTCATTCACCGCCGGGCTGGTCGCCACCGTAAACGGGAGCAGTTGCGAACACATGGCGGTGACGTTCAGCATCGGCGGGTGCATCATGCGGCCGCCGACGGACCTGGAGACCATCGACGTGGAAATCCCCCCGCCGCCGCCGTAAGGAGCCTGTCGTGTCCTGTTGCCCCGGCATCTGGTACTGCACCCCGGACGGACTGGTCGATGTCTACCCTGACGAGGACGGCGTGTACACGCCGCCGAGCGGGTTCACCGGCGGGCCGTTCGCGTCTGCCGATGACGCGACCGGCGACTGCGAATGCCTGGTCACCGCCACCTGTCACGGCGAAGAGTACACGGTGCCCACGCAGGCCGTCGGAACCCTGGCGGACTGCACCGGGGCGTTCACCGCACACTCCTCGGAGTCGATGGAGAACATCTCCCCGTACCCTTGCAGCCTGACATACGCCTCCGGCCTCTACGGGTTCCCCGAATGGCCGTACCCGACGGGGGAGCCGGTTCAGATCAACTTCGTCTATTGGGGGATCAACCTGTACTGGGGGAGTGTAGACGGCCAGTACAGGTGGACGTGGGTTATCAACAGCGACACTCACCTGGAAGGGGTCGGCTACTCGTTCGTTTACACCCCGGCTCCGGGGTGGACCTCCTTCGGCTATGGAGCCGGCACCGTAGGCGGGTGGAAGGTGAATACCGGGTACGACACCCGAACAGGCGGCCCGGTCCTGGTCGGCCGACTGGCCCTGCTGGACGGCGGGGCGGTCGAGGTGGCCGCCACCGACCTTTACTTCAACGGGTGAGCCATGCGAGTGGGCGTCGTGCCGCACAACTGCGAAGGCCGGGCGTGCGACATCTGTGACCATAACGAGTCGGTGGGCGGTCGCCGCAACCACCCGACCGCCCCCCGCCGCCCGGCAGCCAAGCCCGCCGCCCGGACGCCGCTCCCGGTCCGCGGCAGGTGCGAATTCCTGGGGAAGCGGACGGAGAAGCGGGCCGGCTGCAACGGCCGGCTGTGCAGGCACGAGTGCGACGCCGGGGAGCCGTTCGCCGTGCCGGGCGGGGTGTGCCAGACGTGTGAGAAGTGGGTGGCCGAGTACGACCCGTCCGCCAGGCCGGACGCCCCCGACCTGCCCCGCTGGCACCCCGTCCAGCCGCCGGCCATCGGCCCCCTCGTCGGCCGCCTGGCGAACCGGCTGGTCATCACCGTGGTGGTCGGCGACGACGCCGAGCTGATGCACGCGGCCACCGGGCCGGGGCAGAAGGCGTACGCCGACCGGCTGGGGGCCGACTACGTCGTCCTCCGCGGCCGCACCCAGGACGCCCGCATGCCCTGTGCGGAGAAGTGGCGGGTGAAAGACTACGTCCCGCACTACCCCGGCGGCACCCTCTACCTGGACGCCGACGTGTGGATCCACCCGCAAGCCCCGGACGTGATCGCCGCCACCCCGGCGGACGCGATCGGCATGGTGGACATCGCGCCGTACCAGCCGTCCATCCGCACCTGGTTCCCGCTCCAGTTGCGGGCGACGTGCGAGAGCCAGGGCGTCCCGGTGCCGCCGGCCGAGGCGAAATACTGGAACAGCGGGGTGTGGGTCGGCCGCCCTCAGCACGCCGCCTACTGGGAGCCGCCCGCCGCCCCGTACCCGACCCACTGGTGTACGGAGGAGTTGTGGTGCCGGGTGAACGCCCACCGGCACGGGCTGCGGGTCTTCGACCTGGACCCGCGGTACAACTGGACGTGGAACAACGACAAGGACCTGTCGCGGGCGACCGCCGCCCCGCCGTGGCTGTTCCACTTCGCCGGGATGGCTGGCGACGGGGCCACCCGCCTGGACGGCCGGGCGTGGCGGCTGGCCCTGCTGCGGCTGCTGGCGGCGTCAGCGGGCGGCCCACAGGGACCACAGCCACCAGCCGAGCAGGCCGCCGGCGGCGGACAGGGGTAGCCACAGCCAGCCGCCCATGACCGCCCACGCGAGCAGGAACTCCCACCACTTCGGCTTCTCGGGCTCGGCCGGCTTCGGGTCGGTCGGTGTCACGGGAACGCCCTCCAGGAACAGCAGAGGCCCGGCGGGATCATACGCCCGCCGGGCCGGGTGGTCACTTCTTCCGGGCCGGCTCATTGGCTCCCTCGGCCGCCCGGTGGTGTCGGTTCGCCAGGTCCAGCCAACCGATCAAGTCGGGCAGGTTCTTGTCCGGGCCGAACGCGATGTAAGTCCCGTCGGCACTCTTGCAGCCAAGACCATAGGACGCGATCTCGCACCGCTGCCAGCTGTTCACCCGACCCATGTGCCGGGGGATGCCCAACTCGTCGCACCGCCGGTGCAGGGCGATCAACTTCTGCTGCCGGCTCCACGGCAGGTTGCCGTTCACCGTCTTCCAGTCGGTGCTTCCACCGACGAACAGGACGTCGAACTCACCCCACGGGATGCCGTCGTCGAACAGCGTGCCCGAACACTCGCCGTCCTCACACCCGTCCTGGAGCACGAACGCGAGCGGCAACCCGCTGTCCCGCAACTCGCCCCGCCATTCCCGCCAGCGGGCCAGGGTGCCGACCGGGTCGCCCACCACGTCCGGCACGGCTACGAACAGGCAGCGGCTCCGGTGCGGGCTGGCGGCCGCCCGCTTCACCAGGTCGCGAAAGCCGCAGGGGTCGAACGCCTTCTTCTTGGAGAACACGCCGTTGTCGATGGCCCACCACGGGTAGCCGGCCGCCTGTTCCAGGTAGTGAGGCCGGAGGGGGGTTACCAGCACCCCCAGGTCGCCCCGCCGGCCGGCGACCGCTCGCGTGTCCCGGTTGCTGCTGCCGGTCAGGTAGATCAGGCTGTCGGCCGGGCGAGCGGCCAGGGGCGAACGGTTCACGAGTTCTCCCCTTCCGAGGGTAGTTTCACCTCCTTCGTCTCGTCGGCGTCGCGGCCCCGCACGCAGTCCGGGCAGCCGCACCGGTCGCGGGGCACGTTCGCGTGGTGCCAGCACTCGACGCACGTCACCCGGTACGCCGGGTCATTCCAGGCGGGGGCCGGGCTCGGCTCCCCGCACCAGGTGCAGTTCAGCATCACCGCCGTCATGGGGTCGCTCCGGAGGGGTGAGGGAAACGGGCCGGCAACGCACCGGCCCCGGGGACGACGTCAGACCGCCACCTTCCGCACCTCCTGCGGCTTCACCTCGTACCGCCAGCCGTCCGCCTCGTTCCCCTGCTCGTCCACGTAGTACAGCCGCCCGGCCATCACCACCCACCCGCTCCGCCCGCGGTACCCGTCCGCCCGCGACGCGCCCTCCAGGGCCAGCACGCCCAGCCGCTGCTCCAGGTTGTTCGCCTTCGCCCGAGCCGCCTCGCACTCCGCCTGGGCCGCCTTCAGCCGCTCGCCCGCCGCCGCCCACTCGTCGTTCGCTGCCGCCCACGCCCGGTACACCTCGCCGACCGCAACCGGCTGCTCGGCCACCGGCTCCGCCGCCGTCACGCTCTGCTCGCTCATGGTCGTCGCTCCCCGTTTCGGCCGTGCTCGGCCGTCCTCAGTGCGGGGCCGCATACCCCGCAGACGGGGGAGGGGGCGAACCCCCTCCGCTCTCAGCTCGACATCCAGGCCTCGTACCCCGGACGCCGCTCCGCCGGGGTGGTGGCCTTCTTCGCGGGCCACTCCCGGCAGACGGCGAGGTACTCGGCGACCTCCGGTTCCGTCTCTTCCAGGTAGTCGAGCAGGGCGGCCACCGCCGCGGCGTCGCCCGCCTTCGCCACCACCGACTGGCACAGCGCCAGCAGGGTGCCCGCTCTGATCCGCCGCACCGCCTTCCGGTTGCCGAACATGGACGGGCCGTCCAGGTCCAGCTCGACGCACGCTTCCGGCTTGAGCGCCACCCCGCGGCGGGTGATCTCGACCGACAGCGAGCCGGCCAGCCCGTGCGGGTTCCGCACGCTCGCCCGCTCCGGCGGCAGGCACATGGCGATCGCGGTGGACAGGCTCTTCCACCACGAGCCGGGGTAGTAGTCCTCCTCCGGCCGGGCGACCGACCCGACGCTCGCCGTGTGGTGGCTGAGCACCACCCCGTCCTGCACGTGGACCTCGATCACCTCGTGGCCGATGACCCCAGTCACCCGCTCGTGGTACTGGCCGGGGTTGAGCACCTCGACCGTGCCGGGCTTCGCCACCTTCCCGATCCGCTTCGCCGCCGCCGCCGCCGCTTTGCTCGGCTTGCTCATCGTCGTGCCCTCGTGGTTGCGTCCCCGACCGGCGATCCGTTCCGCCGGTTTCGACCCGCCGCCGCGGGTCATCCTCAGGGGGTTCACCGACTCCGCTGGACCAGCCTCGCCACGTCCACGCTCAGCATGACCGCGTTCACCACCGCCGCCCCCAGGCCCACCCACCCCCACCCGCTCCCGGCGGGCAGCCCGGCCGCCGCGGTCAGTACCCCGAGCACCAGGCCGGTCAGGTGCAGCGCCACCCCCACCCACGCCCGCCGCCGGTCGGCCGCCCGCTCCTGCCGCTCCACCTCCGCCGCCGCCTCCCTCTGGCGGGCCTGCGACCACTCGGCCAGCTCCTTCAGCTCGTCCAGTTGGCTCTTCACCATGGCGTCTCTCCCTCCCTCTGCGTTTCCCCCGGACTTGGGACCGGCTGGGGAGACTCCCCAGGTCGCATTCAGGGCGGGGGATCCGTCCCCCGCGTCGCCGTCAGCGGGCTAGCCGCTCCTTCAGGTAGTCCAGCGCCCGGCTCAGGCGGTACCCTCGGAAAAACAGCTCCCGCTTCTCGGCCCCATCCGCCTCCCGCTCCCGCTCGGCCACCGTCTCCCGCTCCGCCCCGTACTTCGCCAGCAGCCGGCGGGTCAACCCCCGCACCACCCGGCGGCCGTCGAAGTAGGCGTGCCCGCTGTCCACCACGAACTGCCGGACCAGCCGCACCGCGTGGTTGTCCCGGCCTTCCTCGACCCCCATCGGCTCCGGGGTCACCCGCAGGGTCGGGCAGTACCCGTCCGCCAGCGACTCCCGCAGATCCCGCTCGCAGCAGAAGGCCGTCACCCGTTGCACCGCCTCCCGCACCGTCATCCGCAGCGACCCCGCCCGTACCGCGTCCAGGTAGTCGGTCATCTCGGGTCTCCTCGGGCCGCCGGTCGCGGCCCACACTGAGTCATTCGCCGGCCGTGCCGCGATCTTAATCGATTGGCTAAAAAAGACAACAGGAAGTGAATACGGTTTGCCGGACGGCTTGAAGTGCGAGGCCCCTGCGGGTATCCTTTAGCCGGATACAATCTCCGGATGGACACGAAACCGATCATGAACGAACTGGCAACCCGCCTCCGCGTCGAGCGGGCGCGGCTGAACTGGACGCTCAAGGACGCGGCGGAGCGGTCCGGCGTCCACTTCGTGACCATCAGCAGGTACGAGAGCGGCGGGAAGCTGCCGACGCTGGAGGCGCTGTACAAGCTCGCCAACGCCTACGGCGTCGAGGCGTCCTCGCTGGTGCCGCCGAACGCACTCGGCCTGTTGAAGCAAGGGGCGAAGAAAGGGGGCAAGAAGCCATGACCGGTGAAACGCTGGCGGAGTTGCGGCCCCAGTTTGAGACCGTCGTGCGGGCGGCCTTCGCCGGCGGGCATACGTACACGACCGAGACCCCGGCCTATGTGACCGGCGAGCGGGACGGGCGACCGACCTTGTACTGCATCTACTCCGCCGGCGTGGCCTTCGACGGCCTGCACTGGGCCGACCGGATAGCCGGCGACCTCCCACCCCCGCCCGCCGAGCTGCCGCCCCTCGACCCCGGCCAGCAGCTCGGCCTCAGCGTCCTGCTGAAGGACGCCGCCGTCACCCCGCAGGTGCTCGCCGACTACCTGCTCGACGCCGGCCACGAGTACGCGACGGCGGTGGCCGAGCGGGCGAAGAAGGAAGAGCGGGCACGGATTGTGGCACTCGTGGACACCCTGCTCCTGACCCTGCCGATGGACACCGGCCTCCGCCGCCTCCGTGACGCGATCCGGCCGCCGGAGGAAGATCGGCGGATGTACGACGAGTACCACGACCGCCTCAGGGCCGAAATCGCCCGCGGACTCGGCGTCCCGGCCGCCCTGCTGACTGACCCGTCCGCCGGCTGACCACTTCCCCCGACCCGTTCGGGCCTACCCCCGCCCGACAATGGCGGCGTTCCCCCGAGCGCCGCCCGTGCCCGTATCCACGCTCATCGCCGGCGAGGCCCTGCCTCTCGACGTGTCCGCGACGGCCACCGGTGGCAGCGTCGCGCCGGACTTCAGCACCACCCCCGTCACCATCGTCCTCGACGGCCCGCCGGCGGAGTCGGGCGACACCCCGCCGCGGTTCACCTTCCGCTGGCGGCCGGCCGGCACGTCGGATGACGAGTTCGACCTGGACGGCAGCACGCTCACGTTCGACCTGGCCTCCGAGTGGACGGCCGAGAACCTGACCGTGGCCGGGCGGTGGACGCTGTACCTGCTGGTGGGGGCCGCCGCGACGGTGCAAGACGCGGTCGGGTCGCTGGAGCTGGCGGTCAAGGTGCCCGAGGCCGGTGCCCTCCCGGTGGAGGACCCGCCGTAATGCCCGTCACGTACACGGTCACCCGCCGCGACGCCCGGGCGTTCAACACGGCCGCGGGCAGCGTCACGTTCACCGTCGCCACCGGCACCCGCGGAGCCGACGGCCAGGACGGAGCCGACGGCCAGGACGGGGCAGCCGGGCCGAACCTGATCGCCGACGCCACCGCTCTCGGCTCGCTCACCGAGGCCGTGACCGACGCCTTGTTCCTGCTGTGCAGCAACGCCGCCGGGGACGCGGCCCGCAAGGTGGCCATCAGCGACTTCGTCCGGGCACTTCTCCAGGGGTTCGTGTCGGGCACGCTGGCGGTGCGGCAGACCGGCGGGGTGGCGGGCACCGACGAAGTGCAGGTCAGTCACGACGGGACGCGGGGGGTGGTCGAGAGCAAAGACGGGCCGTTGACGCTGCGGGCGGGCACCTCTTTCCCCGTCGTCATCAAGCGGCTGAGCGACGACGCCACCCTAGTCACTGTGGACAGCACCGGCGAGATCTTCTGCACCTCCATCAACAGGGCGTCCATCGTCAAGGCCAACGACGGGGTGTTCTATCTCGCCCACTTCGCCACCGGCAACAGCGGCACCACCGCGTCGTACCCGCGATCCCCCGCCCAGATCACCGCCGACCAGAACAACTACGCCCCCGGCATCGCCCGCTTCTACCGCCTGTCCACCGACGCCAGCCGCACCGTCACCGGGATGGCCGTGACGAACCAGCCGAACGGCTACGAGTGCGAAATCTGGAACGTCGGCAGCAACCCGCTCGTCCTCGCCCACCAGTCGGCGAGCAGCACCGACGTGAACCGTTTCATCTGCACCGCCGCCGCGAACATCACCCTCGCCGCCGACGAAGCGGCCCTCCTCCGGTACGACGCGACCACCCAGCGGTGGCGCGTCCGCAAGGTGTAACCCATGCCGACCACCATCGCCCGCGGCAACACCGCCGGCAAGGCCGACCTGACGACCGCCGTCACCGCCCTCACGGCCTCGAAGGCGGCGGTGCTGGTGGTGGTGGACATCGCCGACATCCTCGCCGCGGTGGGCCTTTCCGCGGAGGAGAAGCGGGCGCAAGCCCTCCACCGCCTGCTCCCCGAACTGCACGCGGCGGTGGTGAACGACGCCCGCACCGACGCGGCCATCGACCAGCAGGTGGCGGACGCGACGGCACGGGCGGCGGCGGAGAAGGCCGCCCGGCCGAGCGGCGGCCTCTGACGGTGACCCCATAACCCCTCGCCCCCGAGGAGAAGCGATGCGTGTTCCGAATCCATTACTGTGGCTGCTGGCGGCTAGTGCTCTCGCGCCGCCGGCCTTCGGCCAGGACATCCGCCCCGGCGGGCCGACCTCCGCCGGCGTCCGGGCCGTGTGCGACCTGCCGACCGGCCAGCACCTCCGCAACACGGGCGGGAGCGACGGCCTCGGCCTGTGCGTGTTCACCAGCGCCGAGCTGGCCAGCCGGTGGCAGTCGGCCACGCTCGCCGGGTTCCAGCAGTGGATGACCCGGCAGCCCGGCGGCGGGTACCCGGAGAAGCTCGAGGAGATGGTGGTGCGGTTCTGCCGCGACTCGAAGCGGGAGATTCCGCCCTACGTCCAGCACACCGGCGGGGACGAGCAGCTCCTCGACCTGGCCGTCCGCACCGGGCGGATGCCGGCCATCACCTACGCCGGCCGCGACGACTTCTACCAGAACCAGGTGATCGCCCACATGGTGAACCTGGCCCACCTGGATCACGAGCGGGCGGCCGTCATCGACAACAACCGCCCCGGCGTGTGGGTGTGGATGAGCCGCAAGCAGCTCCTCGACCGCTGGCGGGGTGTCGACCAGAACGGCCGCCCGCTCACCGTGCCCACCATCCGCGGGCCGATGCAGGTGGGCGGGGGCTGGTGCGTGATCTTCCTCGACTCGCCCCCGCCGCCGTACAGCAGCAAGCCGGCCGAGCAGTTCGCCCAGGCGGCCGAGCGGATGATGTACGGACAATGTCCGGGCGGGATCTGCCCGGTGGTGATCCAGCCGTTCCAACCGCTGACCGCCCCGGCCCCGGCTCAACTGAAGGTGCGGTACCCCGACGAGTACAACCGGGCGACCGAGAGCGTGGTGGCCGGCGAGCGGATCGTTCTGGTGGTCGGCACCCCGCCGAGCTGGTTCCGCGACGGGGACACCACGGCGAAGGTGTTCCGCTCGCCGTCGTTCTCGGCGGTCGCCGACGGCGTGTACGAATGCTGGTCGGTGGACGGCGACCCGAAGATGAAGCGGATCGAGGCGGCCAAGGATCTGCCCGTCGGCCAGGTCGGGCAGAAGGTGGAACCGAAGGCGATCCCGGCCAAGCCGGCGGACGGCAACTTCGGGGTGGACCTGGAGAAGATGCAGGGCGGCAAGCGGTGGATGCACAACGGGGCCGAGACGAGCAAGGAAGAGGTGATGGCCGCCGTCGCCGGCTCGCTGACCGACGACTCGGACAAGTGGTTCCTGATCGTCGTCGGCACGCCCGCCGAGCAGGCCGCGTTCACCGCTGCCGTCAAGCAGCTCCTGCCCGAGCAGGCCGCCAAGCTGCACGTGAAAACCTACAGCTCGGCCGACTGGCAGGTCACGCAGTTCGCGTTGCCCGTCGGCGTGTCGATCCGGAAGGCGGCCCGCGGCCGGGTGGGCGAGGAGGCCGGCCGGCTCGCCGGCGAGGTGAGCGGGGACAACCTGAAGCGGTTCGTGGCCGACGCCTTCAGCCCGCCGCCCAAACCGATGCCCCCGACGCCGGCACCAACGCCGCACGCACCCGGCCCTCAGCCCGAACCGAACCCGGCCCCGGAGCCGGCCCCGCCGTCCACCCCGTTCGGAATCCCGATTTGGATCGTCGCCGCCATCGCGGTGGTGATCACCTACCTGCTCACCCGGAGGAAGTGACCTTGGACCTGACCCCTTTGACCGTCTGGTTGAACTCGCTCGGCCCGTGGGGGGTGATCGCCGCCGTGGTGGTGACGATCGCCGCCCCGAAGGTGTTCGACTGGGTGAAGAAGAAGTTGCCGGCCCTGGCGGCACCGACGCCGAAGCCCGCCCCGCCGCAAGGCGGCGGCGTGCTCAACCCGGCCGACCCGGTGCCGCTCACCCCGGCCCCGAGTGGCCCGCTCGCCAACCGGCCGGTGCTCAACCTGCTGCTGCTCGCGCTCCAACAGATGCTGGCTGCCCGGTCTCCAGGCCGCGACCCCGAGCAGCTCGTGCTCGAACACCTGGCCATGCAACTCGGCACGCAGGCGGTGGCGATGGGGATGCCGGCGGAAGTGCCGAAGGGGTGATGGGACCTCAGCAACTGAGAACGCCCCGGCGGACCCGCCGGGGCGTTCGACGTTGTACGAGGGGGAATGCCGTGCCCCTCCGCCGCTGGCAGCGGTTAGGCGTGACTCACCGCCGGTCGGGGTCATTTACTTGCATGACCCGCCGGCGGCCGGCAGGGTCGTTAGTTGCATATCCCGACCGCCCCGGTCTGCTTATACATTCTGGTCGGAGCTCGTCCTTGGGCGTAACCCGTTGACCCGCTGGCGGATCGACGGTAGCATCGGCGGGCGAGGGGTTGCATATGCGGACCGGCCCGAATGTATTTAGGGCCGGTCGGCCTAATCACATGTACGGCCGCCGCCGCAGCGTCCTGAGCTGCGAAGGCTTTGAGAGGTGGTTGGCAGCGCGGGCCACCCACCTGGGGTCATCGCCCTCGGCGCTCCCGCCCCGCGATGCGGCCCGCCGTCCGCCGTTCCCGAGGACGTGCCCGCCGGCCGGGGTCCCCGCCCCCCGCCCGCGGTCGTGCGCTCAGACGGGGGCGTGCGGCGGCGGCCGTACGACGCGCTCGCTCCACCCCTGGTCGTGGGACGCGCCGGGGCGGGGCGGCACGTCCCCCTTCGCGGCGCGGCCGAACCAAGGCGCTGCAGCGAACCGGCCGCCCCGTCCCGTCCCAACGGCTCGGGGGGCCGCCCACGTGGGCGGCCAGTCGCTGAGCGCGTCGTTCGGCGGCCGGAAGCGGAGGTTGCCCGATGGGTGACGGGGGCAAGCACACCGAGAGCCGGTCGGAGGAGGTCGCAGAGCGGAAGTACGCCGCACTGAAGCGAGCCGTGGAGGAGGCGGGGTTCTTCGCACCCCGTGTCATCGCGGAGCCGGGCGCAGAGCAGTTGGTCTGTACCTCGAAGTTCCACGGGGGCGACCACTACACGGGCCGCATCGCGTTCGTCGCGGAGGTCAGGGGCAACTGGTACATCGCCACGCCGCACCCCTTCCACTACCGCATCCTCGACCCGGCCCGAGCCGCGGAAGCGGTGGTTGCATTCTTAGCGCAGGGTCGGAACGCTACCCTCGCCGAGATCGACAGCCATGAGTACGAGCTAGCGGTCAGCCCGGCCGAACCCAACGCTGCAGCAGACGGCCGCCTCGGCAGTGTTTCGTAACCCACAGCCAGTAGCGCGGCCGCTGCTGAGCTTTTTGTTCGGCGGCGAGGTGGTTACCTAATGGGTGCAGACTTCAGCAACCGCTGGCTATTCAAGGGTGATCGTGAGGCCCCCGTCACCTGCGACCACGTGGCCCGTCACCTGCGGTATGCTTTGTCCCAAGCCGGTTACCATGAAGTGGCAGGGGAACAAGATGCGGACCGCAGCCTCGTCGTCGCGCCGGCCGGTAGCTGGGTGTTCATTGGCGACTCCGCGGGCAGCACTGAGTCGGCAGACCCTGAAGCGTTCGACCCTCTGTCCCTGGCCGCGTCTGCTCTCGCCCCGGTGGTGGCCGTCAAGATGAGCGACCACGCCGCGGTCCACTTCGAGCTGTACCGGGAGGGCCGTCTGGTTGATAAGTTCGGAAACGCCGCGTTCCCCTTCTACCGCTTCGGGAGCGAGAGGGAGGCCGGGCAGTACCGCGGCCGACCCGAGTTGTGGTCGGACCTCCTAACCCCCGGGGCCGCGATCGCGGCTCTGCGGTCGGCCTGGGTGCAGGAGTGGCGGGCGGGGGAAATCCTGGGCGAGACGGGCCGGCTGATGGGCTGGGAGCCGGAACTGTTGTGGGTCGGGTACACGCACGACGACGAGGGCATACCCACGAAATACGACGAGTATCTGACCGACTCGGGGGTCTCGCTCGATGCCTTCACCGAGTGCCACTTCCGGCGAGTTGGCGACGCCGCCGAACCCGAACGTGCACCGGACCGCGGCGGTAGCAAGTGATTGAATCTGGAATGTCACTGTGCCGCCGCGGCCGGTGACGTTGACGTTCGGCAGCGGAGGAGCAAGCGGGTGGATGCCCTCGAACGGGTGCTGCGGATTCGCCGGGAGCCGCCGGCGGAGCAATGGCCGCCCGAGCGGTTCCGTCAGGCCGCGGCCGAGGGCAAGCGGCGGTGGGCCGAGGCCGAGGATCTCTTCGGTGTCCAGTGGTCGATGTTCCGGGATGCCGTCGCCGTCATCGCCCCGGACTTCAAGATGTCGCCAGCCGAGGAGCAGGCCGCCGACGCTGCCGATGTGCCGGGGATGCGAAACGTCGGGCCGTGGATCGCAGTGTCGTTCGTCCGGTGGGAGCGGTGCCCGGCCACGGCCGGCCTGCCCAACCCCTATGAGCCGTGGGTCGAGATTTGGGAGCACGGCGGCGGGTTCAGCGTCGAGCACGGGCAGTTCGTGGACGTGTACGACAACGAGTTCATGCCGGTCGGCGGCCTCATGGTCCGCCGGGCGTAGCAAAGGCACGCCGAACCAAACGCTGCAGCGGACGGCCTGTTAGTAGTTGTTTCTGTTGCTCAGTAGGCCACTGGGGCCGCCGCTGAGCATCATCGTTCGGCGAGTAAGGTATCCAATGCCTCCTTATCATTTTCATTGTCCAAATTGCCGGTTGCTCTACTGCGTTGGTGGTTTTCATTATCATGGGTCGAGCGATGGTTACTGGGGCGGAACGTACCTCGTCTGCCGTGAATGTGGCACAGTTCATTTTGTCCACCATGCCGTGCGTCCTCGACGGGGTGAGAAGCTTCCACCAGACCAAAAGCCGGATGAATTTACGACACAACAACAGCCTTTGTTCGTGGCTCCTGAGGTTGCAAACGAGCGAGGTAAGCTCTACGGGGAGTGGATAAAGTGCGAAGTGAATACCGTCGATGAGCTTTTGTTTTCGGAGTTGAATTGCTCGCAGTGCAGTAAAGTTGGGACGCTTTCAGATTCGTGGTCTGTTCCGGATGAGAAGTGTCCTCGATGCGGAACTCTGGTAAACGATACTCGTTAAGCGGGCCGAACAATCTGCTGCAGCCGACCGCCGGGGCATTCGTCGATTCTGTCGAGTTGCTCGGCGTGCCCCGGCGGCTGCTGAGCTTGGTCGTTCGGCCATAGTGGCGGCCCACCGGAGCAACATGAAGCGGATCATCTTCCTCGACATCGACGGTGTTCTCAACTCG
Organism: uncultured Fimbriiglobus sp.; assembly: GCA_964390195.1. Lineage (GTDB taxonomy): Bacteria > Planctomycetota > Planctomycetia > Gemmatales > Gemmataceae > JALHQU01. The sequence continues at coordinate 43,177 of CAYMHO010000015.1, forward strand.
GCCCTGTTCCGCGCCGAGCACACCAACGGCGAAGGAGTCACCATCGTCAATGGTGCCTTCGACGCGACGGCTCACATTGACCCGCAGCGCGTCGCACGGCTCAACCGCCTCATCGAGGCGACGGACGCCGAGGTGGTGCTGTCGTCGAGTTGGCGCAAGCTCTTCGGCCTGGAGAGGACGCAAGCCAGCCTGAAGGCGAAAGGCTTCGTTCACCTGATCGCGGACTGCACCCTGCGGCTGGTGGGGGAGGGCCGGAACGTCGAGATCGGGAGCTATCTCGCGGCCCTCGGCACGCTCCCGAGGTTCGTCATCCTCGATGACGACGCCAAGGAGATCGGCGCCGGGTTCGGACCGAACTTCATCCACGTGGCCGACGGGCTCGAAGACGAGCACGTTGAACTCGCTGGCCGGTTGCTGCTGGGAACCGATCTATCGGAGGCCGAACCGGCCGCTGCACCGCCCCCGGAGGCCGCGTAAGCTGATCGAAGCAACGAACTACGCACTCCCGCCGGGGCGGTGAGCGACGAGTTCGGCGGCGGGCTTCGTGGCGTGATCGCTCGGCACGTCACCGACGGCTCGCCCAGACAGCTCCTACCGCCCACGCCCCGCCAGCGGCCGCGAACCGCCATCCGCCCCGGCTCGGCCCGCCCGTCCGCGGGTGCGGTGGGGTGGACCTGTGGCCGGAGAAGGGGTAGCGTCCAGGCCGAACGTCCCGTGGCACGCCCGGAGACCCCATGCCAGCTCACATCCTGCTCGCCGCCTTGCTCGCCACTCCGCCGGCCGTCCCGGAATCGAAAGAGCCGACGGTGTACGCCGCCATTCCGGTGGAGAAGAAGCACGTCACCGGCGACGCCCACTTCTCCCCGGACGGGAAGACCCTGGCATTCTTCGAGTATGCAGATAAGGACGGCGAAATCGTCGTGTGGATCGTCTTGTGGGATGTGGCGAAGAAGGAGCGGACGGCGGCGTACGAGAGGATAAGCTGGTACCGTCAAATGGTCTGGTCCCCCGATGGCAAGGCCATCTACGCGGCCGACCGCGGGACGGTGTTCCGCGTCGACGTGGCCACCGGCAAGCGGGGGGCACTGTACGAGCACGACGACAAGGTGACCTCCCTCAAGTATCTGCCCGATACGAAGCAACTCGTGTCGTCGGCCGTGGACGGGAGCATCGTCGTCTGGGACGCGGCCAAGGACAAGCGAGTGAAGGAGTTGAAACTCCCGGAGAAGGCGTTGGCGATCGACGCCCAGCCGGTGCCGGGCACGTCCAAACTGGCGGTCGTCGCGTCATGCTATACTCTCGTGAACGACGGCCCGGAACAGGTCCACGAGCGCCGGGATTTGCTGTACCTGGCCGATCTAAAGGACGGGACGTTCGCCGTCGCTCTGGACCGTCTACCGGTGAGCCACGGTTACCATCAACTCGCCGCCCCACACTCCGGCTGTGAGTACGCGTTCGCCGACCCCGTCAAGAAGGGGGTGGTGATCACCGACGCGACCACGGGCAAGAGCCGCACCGTCACGGAGTGCGCGGTGGTGCCGCTCGCCTGCCGGTTCAGTCCGTCCGACCGCTACCTGTTCGTGGGCGGGGGCGAAAAGGACGGCGCGGGGTTCAAGCAGTCGGGCGCGATCGCGGTGTATGACCTGACGACCGAGAAGTGGGTCGGGCAGTGGACGACGAAGGGGGTGGTGATGAACATGAGCTACTCGGCGGAGGCTAACCTACTCACCTGCACGTCCGGGGACAAGGCGGACCGCCGGATCACCGTCTGGGACATGAAGGGGATTGTTGACCCCACCGCGAAGAAGGAGAAGAAGTGAGGATCGGTGAGCCGCACTCGCCGGTCAGGTGCCGACACCGGGTAGAACCCAGGCCCCCGGCCGAACATGCCGCTGCACCGCCCCCGGCGACCCAGTAGGCTGATCGGAGTTCCGAACACGGCGACACCGCCGGGGCGGTGAGCGGGGTGTTCAGCGGCGAGCGACCCGATGACGCGGGTGACGGGCCCATCGCTGGCCTCCTCGACCGCGGCGGGCGAGGCAGGCGGGCAACGAAGAACGCCCCGGCGGATCCGCCGGGGCGTTCGGCTTTCGCTCCCCCGTTTTCCCCCGTTTATCCGGCGTCCCCCGCGAATTCCCCTGAATTCTCGCCGCTGTTCGGCGGTACAGGTGAACGCCCGGCCTGGTCACTTCCGCCCACAAATTCCAGGGGTTCGGCGTGCCCGCCGCCGGCCGAAGCACTACCATGTCGGGAAACGGAGGAGCGGTATGCCGACCCTTGCCGACACCTTTCCAGAGTTCGTCAAAACCCGCGAGCCGCTCGCCCCGTACACGCACCTGAAGATCGGCGGGCCGGCCGAGTTCTTCGCCCAACCGCGGACGGTGGACGAACTGGCCCGGCTGCTGAGGCACTGCACCGCGAACCAACTGCCGGTGCGGATGCTCGGCGGCGGGTACAACCTGCTCGTCCGAGACGACCCGGTGACAGGAGTCGTCGTCCGGTTGCACGGGCCGTCGTTTTCGTTCGTCGAGACAGCCCCGAACGGCGTCCGGTGTGGCGGCGGCACGCCCATGTTCGACCTGCTGGCGCACGCGGTGAAGGCCGGGCTGGGCGGGCTGGAGACGCTCGTCGGCATCCGCGGCACGGTCGGCGGCAGTGTGCGGTGCAACGTCGGGGACAAGAACGGGGAGATCGGGGCGTGCGTGCGGCGGGTGGTGGTGCTGCACGACGACGGCAGCGAACACGCCCGGGGGAAGGAGCAGCTCACGTTCGGCGAGCACAAGTCGGACCTGACCGAGCCGGTCATCCTGAGCGTCGAGTTCGACCTGCAACCGCAGCCGCCGGCGGCCCTCCTCAAGCGGATGAGGCGGGCGTGGGTGACGCGGAAGGCGGCCGAGCCGCTCTCTTTCCAGAGTGCGGTGCGGATGTTCCGCAACCCGCCGGGGCAAGACGCCGGCAGGCTGATCGACAAGGCCGGGCTGAGCCGCTACCGCGTCGGCGGGGCGGAGGTGAGCGAGCGGAACGCCAACTACGCCGTCGCCCACCCCGGCACCACCGCCCGCGACATCCTCAAGCTGCTCGACGTGGTGGCCAGCCACGTCAAGGATTTCTGCGGGGTGGAACTGAAGCGGGAGTTGAACGTGTGGTAGGGTCGCCCGCTCTCGGCGAGAGCGGGGTGCCTACCGGAACCACTCCCGCGGGTCGAGGCGGAAGTACCCTTTCAGCACCTCGAACACGTCCGCGTCTTCCTCGAACAGGTCGTGCGGCAGGCAATAGAACGCCTCGGCCGCGTCGGCGAAGAACTCGGCCTCGTCGTCGCCCGCCTGTTCGCTGAAGAAAGTCTCGGTGCTACGCTTCAACTCCCGCTTGTGCCGCTCGAACGCCCGCGTCATCACCGCCTTCCACCGCTCCTCGGCCGCCGGGTCGCCCAGGGACGGGGTGCCGTTCGTTTCGCCGTCCAGGAAGTCGAGCTGGTGGGCGAACTCGTGGACCACCACGTTCCGCCCGAGGTGCGGGTCGCGGGCCTCGGTCAGCACGTCCGCCCAGTTGAGCAGGACCGGCCAGCCGTACCCCGTCTGCCCGTCGTGGACCTCCTCGGACAGGTCGTCGTCCTCGAAGTCGTCCTCGGCGTTGGGCGACTGGAACTTGTCCGGGAAGATCATCACCGACAGCACTCGGCGGAAGTAGTCGTGCTCCGGCATGCCCAGCAGGAGGAGCGACGTCTCGGCCGCCACCGTCAGCTTCATCTCCTCGGTCACGTGCAGCCCGCCGCGGCCGAACCACTTCTTCTCGGCCACCAGCACGCGGGTGACGTCCCGCATCGTCGCCCGCTGGGAGTCGGACAACGCCGCATAATGGGCGACGTTCCGCTCCAGCACCACCTCCTGGTGGCGGGGCATCGGCTCGGCGAGCATCTTCTTGCGGCGGCGGTCACGGAAGAACCCGAACACGGAGGCAGTCTCCCGGGGGGCGAACCGTCAGTATGGCGGATCCGTTTCAGTTTCACCACTTCCCCCCACACACACGCCCCATTCGGACAGCTTTTGGTGACACTCTGGGAGCCTCACAGCGACATCCCCGTTGAACGGTTCATCGCCTCCCATTTTTCATGTTGCGCAGAACAGGCAGCGTTTGGCACCCCTCTCGACACTGCTTTCGCACGGTGTGAGTGGACGGAAATCCCCACCGGAACACGATCTGCGCTCTCATCACGGGATCATATTCTGTCAAGTCCAGGGTAATCGAGGTGACCAGATTGTTCACCGGAGTGTCGGAAAATTATGCTGAAAGGAGGCAAGACGCCTTGATGTATCAGTGGGACTTTTATACCATCCGCCTACTCCCCAACCCGAGCGCACCCCGCACCGACACGTGGCATGGCCCTGGCCCGGCTCACGTCCGCGGTACGCCCCAGGGGCCAGAGGTTACGTCATGCCCAAGTATCGCCTCCACAACGGCCGGCTGCAACGCACCCTCAGTGTCACCCTACTCGAAGACCGCACCACACCGACTCTCTGCTGCGGGGACTTCCTCACCTACACGCAGGGGGGGTGGGGAGCCGTACCGAACGGCGGCAACCCCGGCACCTACTTGCACGCCAACTTCGTGTCCGCCTTCGTCACCAACAATTCCCAAGGCGGACTCCAAATCGGCAGTCAGACGCTCGGGGCGGCCTCGGACGGCATTATCACCGCCGGTAACCAGGCGCATCTGTTCACCACCGCCCAAGCACTGACGGACTGGCTCCCCCAGGGTGGGGGGAACGCTGCGCTGGGCGGTGATGCCGTAAACCCGAACGATCCTCAGGGTGGCGCTCCTGACACCCTGGCCGGGCAGACCGCGGCCTTGGCGCTGAACCTCGGCTTCGATGATTACGATCCGGCGTTCTCGCCCAGTACGACCGACCTCGGGAACCTGATCCTCACCGGAACGGGGGGACCGTTCGACGGGCAGACCGTCCAGTTCGTCCTCAACACCTGTAACGCGATTCTGTCCGGCCTCACTGTCCCCGGCATCAGCGCATCTCAGGCCAACGACGCTGCCGACAAGATCAATCGGAACTTCGACAACGGCAGCGTGAACGGCGGCACCGACCTCGGCTACCTCGATTGCTCCGACGACGACTGCGACGGCAACATCCTCGTGGACGTGACCATCCTGGGCCGGAAGTTCAACGACCTGAACGGGAACGGGAACGACGACGGCGGGACCGACCCCGGCATTCCGGACTGGGAAGTCTCCATCTGGCTGGACAGCGACGGCGACGGCGCCGTTGACGGCGGCGAGACGACGGTCGTGACCACCGCGGATGACGGCACGTTCGAGTTCACCGGGTCGGTGCCGACCGCCGTGCTGACCGCGGGGGCGATGTACACGGTGGACGAGGTGCAACAGAGCGGGTGGACGCAAACCTTCGGGAACGCCGGGTACGACGGCACGCTCACGCTCACGAACCCGACCGCCGAAGGGAACGACTTCGGCAACTTCAAAAACGTGACCATCCGCGGGGAGAAGTTCTACGACGCGAACACGGACGGCGTTCGCGGGGGAGGGGAGCCGGCCATCGCCGGCTGGCAGGTCGGGATCGACGTGAACGGTGACAACGTGGCCGACTACTTCACCCTGACCGGGGCGGACGGCAGTTACGTGTTCGGCGACCTCGACAATGCCGACATGGACGACGACCCGCTCACCGGGTCCGACCTCGGGCCGAACGCCACCTTTACCATCATCGAAAGCACCCAGGCCAACTGGGTGGCGACGACCCCGACCAGCATCAACTTCACCGTCGGCGGGAGCGGCGTCCAGAGCGGCGGGGAATCCACCGGCAACGACTTCGGCAACGTGAAACTCGGTGCAACCGGCGGGAAGACCCTCGGCTTCTGGTCGAACAAGAACGGCGAGGCCATCTTCAAGGGCACCGACGGCGGTGCGAGTGCGCTCGCGGGCCTGCAGGCTCAGAACCTGCGTAACGCGAACGGGAATCAGTTCGACCCGGCGGACTACAAGGCGTTCCGCACCTGGCTGCTGAACGCCACCGCTACCAACATGTCGTACATGCTGTCGGCACAGTATGCCGCCGCGTGGCTGAACGTGAACAAACTCGGGGTGGACGATGACACGATGATCCACGTCGGCACGCTCTCCCTGTGGGCCGGGAACGTTCAGGGGGCGGCCCTCGTCACCAACCTCGGCACGCTCGTCTCCCCGACCGGGTTCGTACGGCTGGGCGACGTGATGGCCGCCGCCAACACCCTGCTCGGGACGAACGGCAGCATCCTCGCCGGCGACCCGCTCCGCCCGTATGCGGAGGCGCTGAAGGTCGTGCTCGACGGGTTCAACAACAACCTGACGATCTCGGTCGCCGGGCTGACCGGCTGGAACGACGACGGCGACGGGATCATGGAGTCCGGCGAGTTCGGCACCTGGGCGTGGTGATCGCTACCCCAGGTCACTACCCCAGGGCGGGCGGGGCTTCGGCCCCGTCCGCTTTTTCGTTCCGTTCGCCCCCGCGATCCGCTCGGACACCTCCCGCCGGTCGGCCTACAATCCCCGCACCTGTTTCCACTGGTCTTTCAAGGGCTTCGCAATGGCGACCGCGACCGCAGACATCGGCCTCATCGGGCTGGCCGTGATGGGCGAGAACCTGGTGCTGAACATGGAGAGCCGCGGGTACACCGTCGCCGTGTACAACCGCACGACCAGCAAGGTGGACGAGTTCGTCGGCGGCCGAGGGGCGGGCAAGAAGTTCGTCGGGGCGAAGTCGCCTCAAGAGTTCGTCGCGTCGCTCAAGCGGCCCCGCAAGGTGATGATGCTGGTGAAGGCCGGTGACGCGGTGGACCAGACCATCGCCAGCGTGCTTCCCTACCTGGAACCGGGCGACATCCTCATCGACGGCGGGAACACGCACTTCCCGGACACCAACCGCCGCATGGCCGAGGCGAACGCGAAGGGGTTGCTGTACATCGGTACCGGGGTGAGCGGTGGGGAGGAGGGGGCGCTGAAGGGGCCGAGCATCATGCCGGGCGGGGACGAGAAGGCGTGGCCGGCGGTGAAGGACATCTTCCAGGCGATCGCGGCGAAGGTCGACGAGGGCGGCAAGCCGGTGCCGTGCTGCGACTGGGTCGGCCCGCAGGGGGCCGGGCACTTCGTGAAGATGGTTCACAACGGCATCGAGTACGGCGACATGCAGCTGATCTGCGAGAGCTACCACCTGATGAGTTCGCTGCTCGGGCTGAAGGCGGCGGAACTGGCCGACGTGTTCGGCAAGTGGAACAAGGGGGCGCTCGACAGCTACCTGATCGAGATCACTGCCGACATCTTCGGGTACGTCGATCCGGAGACGAAGAAGCCGATGGTCGACCTGATCCTCGACAAGGCCGGGCAGAAGGGCACCGGCAAGTGGACGGTCGATAGCGCCACCGAGAACGGCATCCCGCTCACGCTCATCGCCGAGGCGGTGTTCGCTCGCTGCCTGAGTGCCCAGAAGGGGCAGCGGGTGGCGGCGGAGAAGGTCCTGAGCGGGCCGGCGGTGGCGTTCACCGGCGACAAGCAGGCGTTCATCAACGACGTGGAGCAGGCGCTCTACGCGAGCAAGATCGTGAGCTACGCCCAGGGGTATGACCTGATGGCGGCGCAGGCGGCGGCGAGCAAGTGGACGCTGAACAACGGCGGCATCGCCCTCATGTGGCGGGGCGGGTGCATCATCCGCAGCAAGTTCCTGGG
>CAYMHO010000016.1:0-49218 GCA_964390195.1 uncultured Fimbriiglobus sp.
CCCATCTTCGGGGGCGGGCGGGCCGGGCATGGGGGAATCGGGCGGAAAAGGCGCCTGTCTGGCGAGCCGCGCGGCGGGAGCCGCCGCGTTCTTGGCCACCCGGCGGCACACGCCGCTCGGCTCGCCATAAAGCCGCTCACTCCGTAATCGGTATTACAGACCCGCGAAATGCCGACCCGCCCCGCGGCGAATACCCGCACAGCCACCACGGAACCGCGCACATGTCCACCCCCGGCCCGACCCCGCCCCCGCCGCCCGTCGCGTCGTCCGCCGTCCCCCCCGGCTCCACCCTCGGGCCGAAAGACGCGACCGACAAGAAGCCGGGCGAGATCAAGCTGATCGGGCGGAGCATGCTGTTCTACTGGTGGCCGGTGTGGGTGGTGGCGTTCGTGTGCGCCGCCTGGACGTTCTTCGAGGACAACCGGCTGGCGGTGCTGCCGGCGCACGGCAAGGTGCTGCCGGCGGTGAAGGACGAGTCCGGGGTGCGGGTGGTGCCGGCCAAGGTGACCGACCCGGACGCCCCCTCCCCGAACGCCTTCGTGCTGACTCCCGACGCGAAAGACCCGAAGTGGAATTACGCCGAGCACCCGCTCGGCACCGCCGTCGAGCTGTCGGCCAACACCAAGGACAACCCGGACCCGTGGCCGACGCGGGTGAGCCGGCACCCGGTCCTCGGGGTCATCTTCGTCCTCACCCTGCTGGTGGTCATCTTCACCACCAACGTGCCGCTGCGGGGGCTGTGGTCGTTCGTGGTGTTCCTGCTGGTCGCCCTGGTGATCGTCATCATCAGCCTGGTGCCGGGGGCGTGGGACAAGATCTTCCAGATGTTCTCCCGCTTCCTGGTGTACATCAACATGGGCGCCTACCTGTTCATCGGCGGGGTGGTGTTCGCCCTGTGGGCGGTCGCCTTCTTCATCTTCGACCGCCGCCAGTTCGTCATCTTCTCGCCCGGCCAGATCCGCGTGTGCGAGCACATCGGGGACGCGGTGGAAGCGTACTCGACCGTCGGGGTGCAACTGACCAAACAGCGGGACGACCCGTTCCGCCACCTGCTCCTCGGGTTCGGCTCGTCGGACCTGATCATCAAGTTCGCCACCGGCGACCGCCGCGAGGTGCGGCTGCCGAACGTGCTCGGGCTGAACTTCAACATCGCCCAGGTGGAAGACATGATCCGCACCGTGCCGAGTTGAACAAACCTCACCCCCCGTCCCCCTCTCCATGTCATGGAGAGGGGGTGTTCAACCCTATAGGTGCCGTGTCATCGCCGCGAGCTTGCCGGCGGATGTTCGCTCGCAAGCTCGCGGCGATGACACCGTCCGCGTTTCCCCCTTGAACACCCCCTCTCCATGACATGGAGAGGGGGACGGGGGGGTGAGGTCTCCTCCCTGCCATGCCCTCCCTTCACCTCAAAACCGCCGAAGCCCGTGTCGGGGTGGTCGGCCTGTACAGCGCCGGCAAGACCGTCCTGCTCACCTCGCTCGTCAACCACCTGGACCACCACGACCCGGACCGCTTCCGCCTGGGCAAGGCGGGCACCAGCGTCCGCAAGTTCGAGCTGCTCCCGCCCGACCCGAACTGGGTGGCGTTCAACTACGCCGGCTTCCGGGATGCGCTCGTTCACAACGGCCGCTGGCCCGAGAAGACCCGCGACCGCTCGATGCTCGCCTGCCGGTTCACCCGCACCGACTGGAACATCTCGGACTGCGTGCTGAAGCTCTACGACCTGCCGGGCGAGCGGCTGGCCGACGCCGCCATGCTCGGCCGCTCCTTCGCCGGGTGGTCCGACCACGTGCTGAACCGGGTGGCCAACGACACCCCCTCCCGCACCGCCTGTGAGCCGTTCCTCCAGGCGCTCACCGCCGACGCGCCGGACGAGGCCGGGCTGATCGGCACCTACCGGCTGAGCCTGGCCAACCTGATCCTGTCGCTCAAGCCGTTCGTCACCCCGTCCACCTTCCTGCTCGACACGAACGGCACCCTCGCCCAGCGGCGGACGGCCGGCGAGTTGGCGGCCGGGCGGAAGTCCGGGCTGGACGGGGCCGAGTTCGCCCCGCTGCCGGCCGACGCGCGGGCCAGGTTGCCGGAGATCGCCGCCCGGTTCGCCGCCCGGTTCGAGCGGTACAAGGCCGAGGTGGTGCAGCCGTTCCTGGTGGCGCTCAAGTCGTGTACGTCGCTGGTGGTGCTGGTGGACGTGATGATGCTACTGGCCGGCGGGGTGGGTATGTACGACGACAACCGCCAGATCCTGAAAGACCTGTTCGACGTGCTCGACCCCGGCGAGAACCTGCTGAAGGCCGCCGGCCGGCACCTGTCGAACGTGTTCCTGCCGCGGCAGTGGCGGCCGGGGTGGATCACCCGCGTGGCGTTCGTCGCCCCGAAGCTCGACCTGGTTCACCCGACCGACCGCGACCGCACGCTCAGCCTGCTGCGGCGGATGGTGGGCAAGATGGCCGACAACCGGGACGGGCTGGCGCACAAGTACTTCAACGTGTCGGCGGTGGTGAGCACCCGCCCGATGCCGGGGGCGGAAGGGGAGCGGGTGATGCTCGGCATCCCGTTCCGGGACGCCGACGGGAAGAAGATCCCGCCGGGGGTGGAGCAGCGGTTCCCGGTGAGCGCGGTGCCGGACGACTGGCCGGCCGACTGGCCGGCGGGGGCGTTCGCCTACCCGGAGGTCTACCCCCGCGTGCCCACCCGCAAGGACTACCCGCCGGACCAACTGAACCTGGACGCGGTGCTCGACTTCGTGCTGGGGTGATTCCGCCCTGAAAGGGCGCGTTCTGTCAGCCCAGGCCGCAAGGCCTGGGCTCCAGGTTAACAAGTTTCACCGGCCTGAAGGGCCGGGTTCACGCTGAACCGGCCCCTTCAGGGCCGTTGTCTTCTGGTCGGATTCCCCAGGGCTTCACTCGCCTGCGGCTCGTTCGCCCTGGGCTGTTGGAACCCGCCCTTTCAGGGCGAGACCGTCGCCAACTCCGCCTTCACTTCGTTCTTCTTCCCGAACCGGAACCACCGCGGGGGGAACATGACCGCCCCTTGCAGCACCAGCACCCCCATCGCCACGTGCAGCACGGTGAACACCACCGCCGGCACGTCCCGGTAGAAGAGCGCGTCGTGGGCGATGCGGCCGAGGAAGGTCTGCCCGTCCTGGGTGTGTTGGCCGGCCAGTTCGCGGAGCTGCCGTTCCCAGACGGTCAGTGGGCAGTCCCAGCCGACCGCCTCCTCCAGCACCACGTAGCCGATGGCCAGCAGGTGGGTGTACCGGAACCACGGGTTCCGCGCCCACTCCCAGCGGAACGGCGCGGCGACCACGACGACGACTTGCCCGACCACGACGTAGGCGCAGTAGAACAGGTGGAAACACACCATCGCGTCGGCGAGGAAGCCGTACATGACCCGCCCTCCGGGGTGGGTTGCGGTTGTGGGGGCCGGGAACGGTCGTCCGAGGTGGGCCGTCTGGAGAAGTGATCCGCCGGCGGGGAATTTATTCCCGTCGGGACGCCTGCCGACAGAATGACCCGACCCCGCGGGGGTCGGGTGGGCAACCCACCCGACCCCCGCGGGGTCGGCTCGCGGTCGTCCGCCCGGCTCAGAACGTCCACATGAGGGAGAAGGTGATCCCCTGGACGAAGAAGTCGGTCGTCCGCAGGGGGAAGGCCGACGGGCGGACGCCGGCGGCCGCGGGCACCCCGGCGACCGGGAAGTTGGGGATGCGGGTGACGTCCAGCACCGAGTCGATCTGGCCGGCCGGCCGCACCACACTGTTCAGGTACATCATGTTGTACCCCACCCCCAACCGCACGTTCGGGGTGAGGTACAGGCCGACCGTCAGGCCGACGTCGGGCATCACCCCGAACCGGCTCTGGCTGTACGCCCCGATGTTCGCCCCCGGCACGGCCAGCAGCCCGCCGCTGGCGAACGACGTCCCGGTGGTCGTGTTCAACTGCTGGTACCCGTTGATGCTCGCCTGCTGGTTGACCGTGCCCAGGCCGACGCCCAGCCGCCCGGACAGGAACCACCAGTTCCGCCGCAGTTCGGCCGCCAGCCCCAGGTTCAACCCGTAGAAGTGGTTCTCGGTGCGGAAGCGGTCTTGCACCACCCCGCCGGTCACGTTCGGCACCCCGATGCCGGTGTTCGAGTTCGGGGTGCGGGCGAACGTCTCGGTGACGTTGATCTCCTCGAACAGGTTCATGTTGCGGAAGCCGATGAGGGCGTCCACGCGGGCGCACGGGTAGCACAGCACCGCCCGCCGCAGGTTCACCTCGTTCCCCCACAGGCTGGTCTCGTTGTTCACCACCACCGACCCGGTGGCCAGCCCCGGCGAGGCGATGAGCTGCGAGAAGTTGGCCCCGGTGTTGGCGCTGGTGAACGGGCGGGCGAGGACCGGGAACTGGGACGAGTCGGCCGCGAACCCGCCGGCGTTCTTGGCCAGGAACCAGACGTTCCCGTCGATCGCCCACAGGTCGTTCAGCCAGTAGGCGGCGGAGAACCGCGCCCCGTTGTGCCGGGTGTTGGTGGCCGCCTGGTTGCCGTACAGCACCTGCGTGTCGCCCTGCCCGAGGATGCCGTTGAACGCCGGGCTGCTGGTGGTCACCAGCGGCGGGGTGGACTGGGCGCGGGTGAACCACATCAGGTACTCGGCCCCGAGCACCAGCCGCCCCTGGCTGAACGGGGCGAGCACGGCGCCGGCCGCCGCCCGCGCCCGCGGGAACAGCGGGTCCCACCCGTTCGCCCAGTACGGGGCGGCCGGGTTCGGGGAGGTGTACAGCCCGCCCTCGTACCCGCCGATGCCGGGGGCGGACGGCGCCACCGGGGTGGCCAGGGTGCCCGCCCCGGCGTACGGGTCGCAGGTGCTGGTCATCGTCCCGCCGACCACCGGCCCGGTCACCGCCGGCCCGCCGTACACCGGGGTGGCCGGGTACGAGCCGGGCACCACGTACGGCGGGTAGTGCTGGCTCGGCACGAACGGCGTACCCGGCGGCACCACCGTACCGGGGGGCACCAGGGTGCCCGGCGGAGGGGTGCGGGTCTCGGTCACGTTCGGCTGCCCGTCCACCGGCCTGCCGGGGGGCAGCGGGGTGGTGCCGCCGGGCTGCCCGGGGGTCTGGGTGCGGAAGGGGGTGGCGGCGGGGAACAGCGAGGTGGGGCGGGCGTCGGGCGGGGCGGCCCGCACCACCGGGGCGTCGACGGCGGTCACCCGGCCCAGGGTGGCCGCGGGGGTGGGAGAGACCTGCTGGGCGAGGCCGGGGGCGGCCGCCAGGGCCAGGGCCACCCCGACACCGGACGTGCGGATGCCGTTCATACCTGTCCTCCCTGACACGACCTCTCCCAGTCGGGATACGGCGGGCGTGGTGATGCGTGTCGCTGGGAGTACGTTCGGCGGGCGGGCGCGAACCCGCACACTTGAAGGCGGGTGAGGGGGACAGGAAAGTTGCGCCGCCCGTCGCCCTCTGCCGGTTCCGGGTTCTCGGGGCGGTGTGCCGGTTGTGCGGGATGGGCGGAAGCGGGAAAAGCTGGCGAACCGGGTGAAGGGGCGGTGCCGGGTGTGCCGAAGAGAATGCCGACCGACAAACCATCCCAACCGTTCAGCCCCGAGGGGGACATGGCCGTCCGCTTCGTTGCCGCCCGCCTGATCCCGGCCGCTGCCACCCTTGGGGTGGCGATCACCGTGTACTCGTCGCCGGCGGCCGCGTTCTTCCCGCCCATCGGGTCCGAGCCGCCGCCGGTGGTGGTCGTCCCGCCGCCGGTGTCGCCGCAAATCCCGGTGGTCCCACCGCCTGTGGTGGTCCCACCGTTGGTGCCGCCGCCGTTCGTGCCGCCGGTGGTGCCCCCGCCGCCGGTCGTGGTGCCGAACGACCGCTGCCCGACCCCGCAAGAGATTCCCGAACCGGGGACGATCGCCCTCGCCGCCATCGGCCTGGGCGTGGCCGGCGCCGCCGGCGTGAAGAAGTGGAAGAAGAAGGCCGAGAAGTAGTGCCGCCTGCCGGGGTACGGTCTTGCTGTACCCGGCCTCTGTGAGGCCGGTCGGGACCGGGTTCACAGACCCCGGCTACAGTCGGGTACCGCCCGCCGGCCTACTTCACCCCGCCGGGGCGGAGGATCTTCTTGAGGATCTTCTGCTCGAAGGCGAAGTCGCGGTGCGGGGGCGGCCCGGCGGGCGCCCACTGCACCTCGGCGGTCGCCTTCGGGCCGGTCAGGGTGTCGGAGGTGCGGTCGGCGAGCGGGGCGCTGCGGAAGGCGGCCGGCCCGCCGAGCGGCTGCATCGGCACGCCGAGCGTCTCCAGTTCCTTGTACACCTCCACCGTCACCCGGTACCCGCCCTCGGCGTCGGCGATCCGAACGATGGCGAAATTCCGCACCGACTGGAACGTCGCCGTCCACCGCTCGTCGGCGTCGGGCGACCCGCTCTTCCACGGCTGCTCGTACCCCGGGGCCGACCGCGGGTAGGTGCGGATTTCGCGGGCGTACCGCGAGCCGGGGATGATCTCGAAGTCGTCGTCCAGGGCGTCCAGAATCCGCTCGTACACCTCGTCGTACCCGGCGCACCCCGGCCGGCCGGTCGGCCGGTCGGCCACCCCGACCGGGTCGGGCGTGGCCGGCCGCACCAGTACGGGGTTGTCCACCGGCGGCACCGACGCGCACCCGCACGCCGCCACGGCCGCCAGCCAGCACGCCCCCAGTCCGCGCCAGTCCATGCCCGTCCCCCCGAGTGCCGGCGGTATGCCCGGTGCGGGCGGAACGGTCAAGACGGACTCCGACCGCAGGGGCGGTCAGGTGCCGACCAGCACGCGGACGACCATCGCCTTCAGTTCGGCCGGGCACCCGGGAATCTTGTCGATCCGCGGCCAGTGGTCGAGTTGCTTCGCCTGAACGTTGTCGTTCAGCCGGGTGATGGCCCAGTGGCCAGTTCCATAACTGTACCCCGCCTTGGCCGGGCTCACCCGTCCGTCGACAATGGCGCCGGGGTTGTTCTTCTTGTGCCGCGTCTGAATGTCGACGATGGCGGCGATGGTCGGGGCGTCGATCAGGCCGGTCACTTTCACCGCCCCGAGGACGGCCTTGGCGGTCGGGTCGGTCACGTTCTTGGCGATCACGCTGAAGAAGAACTGCACGAGCAGCACGTCCTCCCGCAGGTTCTGGGCGGGGGCGGCACCGACGACGCCGTCCACGTTGAAGAAGGTGGGCAGGCCTTCGGCGGACGGCTGGGGGGCCATGAAGTGGGCCACGGGATGGTCCTCGCGTTCGGGGTGTCGGGTGGGCGGCGGACCGCCCTCGAACACCCACACGCGAGCCGCGGAACTGTGTGACAGGGAAACGGAAAAACTCCGGCCGGCGGGTGCCGACCGGAGTACGGGGAGGGGCGGCGGCCTACGGCTTGGCCACGCTGAACGTCAGCTTCACCTCCCACTTCTGGCCGAACGTCGTCGTCCCCCCGTTCGTGGTCAGGGTCCCGGTCAGCTTGCCGTCGGCGGTCTTGAAGTCCTTCGTTTCCAGCGTGCCGATGTCGGTAAACCCCGGCCGCTTGTGCCCCTCGTGGCACACCTGGCAGCCGACCACCTTCCCTTTCGGGGTGACGGTGACGATCAGGGCGCTGCCACACTTGTTGAACAGGGCGGCGGTCGCCGGCATCTTCTCCTTCGAGTGGTCCTTTTCGGTGAAGATGAGGGTCACGTTCTCCTTGTCCTGTTCGTCCGCCACGGCGGACACGAACGCCAGTTTGGCCTCCTTGCCGTCGCCGGTGAAGGTACCGGCCACGGGGGCGTCCTTCTTCTCGTCCTTCTTGTCGTCGGCGGGGGTGGCCGCCGCCAACCACAGGCCGGCGGCAGCGAGCAGGGTGCGAATCGTCATGACAGTCTCCGGGTTGGGAACAGGGGTTCGGGTGAATGGTGGGTCAGCCGACGTTGATGACGAAGTCGGCCATGTACGCCTTCCGCTCGGGCACGTCGTCGATGGTGGCCGTGGTGAACGGCGAGTCCAGACCCATCTTGTCGAGGAAGTACAGGGCGAACGTCTCGGCGAAGTCCTCGCTCGGGTCGTGGGCGGCGCGGGCGGTGGGCGGCAGTTCGTTCGCCTTGCGGTACATCCACGACATGTCCCCGCCGAACTGCCAGGCGGACGGGTTCAGGTAGTGGAACTGGCTGGAACGCCAGTCGCTGATGGCCGTGAACTGGTCGAAGGTGGGGTTCGTCGCTTCCGAGTCCCAGGCGTGGCCGACGGCGTGCAGCACCCGGTGGGCCAGCCCGCCGCTGGACAGGTTGAATGCCGTCTGCTAGACGTGGATGACCCCGCCGGACCGCCACACGTCTTCGTCTCCGTTGGCCGGCGCGGTCAGTGCGCTCGCCTTGCGGAAGTCCAGGTCCTGGCTGTTCGTGCGGAGCAGGGCCGGCCCCCATTTCGCCTCGTGCAAGGCGGCCAGAACGGGTTCGATGCCGGCCACCTCGTCCTGGCTCCAGGTGAGGGGGTTGAACAGCGGCCCGCCGTTCTTGAACTCGATCTTGGCGTCGGCGGCGGCCGAGTAGTTCAGGATCGTGTCGGTCGTCGAGTCGAGCAGGAAGCGGTCGGACGTGAACAGGCCGGTGCCGCCGACGAGCACGTCCGCCCCGTCCCCGCCGTACAGCCCGTTCACCCCGGTGCCGGCGTCCAGAACGTCGTAGCCGCCCTTGCCGTACAGTTTGTCGTTCCCGCTGCCGCCGAACACCAGTCCGGGCAGGTGGGTTCGGTTGTCGAACCAGTCGTTCCCGCCGCCCATGCTCGCCCGCACGGACGCCACTTGCGCGAGCGGGTACTGGGTGGTGGTCTGGCCGGTCGAGGTGTTGTGCGTCACCCGCACCACGTCGTCGGCGGTCGAAGGGGTGCCGTAGTTCTGGACCGACACGGCCGCGGTGTCGGTCGCCGAGTCGCCGGTGATGTGCAACTCCGTGCCGACGAGTGAGACGAACACGGCCGGCACTTCGCGGGCTTCCAGGGAGTGTAGGCTGAGACGGGAGCGAGACATGGCAGGGGTCCGTGGGGTTGTGGGCTTGTGGCCGAGTCGGTCGACCGTTCGCCCCCCCACACGCGACACCCCGAAGGGATGTGACAACAAAATCTCAGTCGCTGAAAAAAGTGGTCCGCCAGTCGGCCGGCAGGTAGTCCCGCACGAACTGCATCAGCCCCAGTTCGGTCAGTTCGGCCTCCACATCGTTGGCGGTGGCGTGGGCGATGGTGCCGGCCACTTCCGTCAGAATCCGCTCGGCCATCAGCTTCTTCGCTCGCCGCACCTGCTGGCGGAACGCCTCCGCCGTCACCGTCCGGCCGATCCGCTCGCTCGCGATGGCGGCCTGTTCGGGCGAATCCAACTCCGGCGACTCGGTGTACACCCGCAGGGCGGTGTGGACGAAGTTGCCACTTCCGCGGCGCTCGGCGGCGTCCAGTTCCCGCCACACCTTGTCGAGCAGCAACTTCTGCCAGTCGTTCTCCAAACTCCGCTCGGCCGGGTCGGCCACGTCGTCGGGGAGGACGGCGGTGGGGCGACGGGTTTTCGCCCGCAGGTGGCTCATGGCGGCGTTGCGGGCGGCCGTGCGGAGGTAGTCGCGGAAGCGGCCCTGCCCCGGCCATGTGCCCGGCCCGCCGCGGCGGAGCAGGTTGGTCACCAACTCCTGCCACGCCTCGTCGGCGGCGTCGGCGTCCCGCAGGATGGCGGCCAGGTACCGCTGTACGGCCGGCCCGTACCGCATCACGAACTTGCTGGCGTCGGTGAGCGCGGCCGCACGGGTGGAGATGTGGTCCAGCCGGAGGGTCATCGGGGCGTCGTCGGGGTCAGTCACGGCGGCCCTCCTTCAGCTTGCGGTACAGGTCGGCGTGGTCGTGGACGATCACCTTCCCGTCCTCCCCGCCGCTGAGCAGCCGTTTGCCGTCCGGCGTGAAGGCGAGGGTGTTGACCGTGCCGCGGTGCCGGTCGGATTGGTCAACGGGCAGATCCCCGCGGTGGCAGACGCCAACCCCGTCCTCGACCCGCCACAGGTGCACGTCCACGTCCCGACCGCCGGCCACCCACACCCCGTCCGGGCTGACGGCCAGCGCCCTCACCTCCGACCCTTGCGCCCCCGCGCGCACGTCCAGCCGGCGGTCGATCGCCTCCCAGTCGGGCAGGCGGAACAGGTGAACGCGGCCGAACGACGAGACGGCCGCGAGCGGGGCGTCGGCGGCGAACGCGACCGTCGGCCCCACGCCCCGCCGTTTCAACGGCAACTGCTTCACCTCCAGGCCGGTCGGGGCGTCGTACAGGCGGAGAGTGGCCTGTGTTTCGTCCACCGGACCGACGCCGGCGGCCAAGGCGACCACCGAGCGCCCGGGGACGAACCGGAACCCCCAGATGGAATACTCGGCGGCGGAACACGGGTGCCCGGCGACCCAGCCGCGGTCGGCGTCCCGCTTCCAGAAGCGGACGACGACCCCTTGGTCGGTGAATCCGCCCGCGGCCATCCACTCGCCGTCGGAGGAGAACTGGACGACCGACACGGCCCGCAGTTCCGGCTCCGCGACCGACACCGGACGACCGTCCGCCACGGTGTACACCCGGACCAGCCCGTCGAACCGGAAGGCCGCCGCCACCGCCTTGCCGTCCGGGGTAAACGCCACCCCTTCGGCGGCCCCTGCCGGCAGCGGCCAACCGGGCCGGGGCGTGCCGTCGCGGGAGAACAGGTGGATGTCCCCCTTACCGTCCGTCCGGTCCACCGTCACCGCGACCGTCCGTCCGTCCTGGGTGATGGCGATCTGCTGCACCGCTCCCTTGAACGGTGGCAGCGTCGCCCAATCGGGTTCGTCGGCGGGCGGGCCTGGCGGGGTGGGGGGTGAAGCGGGGACCGTCGGCGGTGAGGTGATGCCGGATCGCGGCCAGCAGGCGAAGCCGGTCAGCCCGGCGGCGGCGAGCGCGCCGACACCCGCGGTGAGCGCCACCCGCCGGGTGGGGAACGGCCGCCGCACTGGCGGAGCGACGACGGTGGCGGGCGGTAGGCGGATCGACTTCGCGGTCTCCACTTCGGCCGGCGCGTCCGCCCCGGCGAGCAGGGCGTCGAGCGCCGCCCGCAACTCGTCGGCCGACGCGAACCGGTCCGCCGGCGGCTTCGCCATCGCCCGCCGAACCACCGCCGCACACCCGGCCGGCACGTCGGCCGCCACCGCCCGCGGGTCGGGCACCGGGCTGTGGCAGTGGGCGTACATCACCGCCATCGGGGTGTCGCCGGCGAACGGCGGCCGACCGGTGAGCAGGGTGTAGTAGGTGGCCCCGAGCGAGTACACGTCGGCCCGCGCGTCGGCCAGTTCGTTCCAGCACTGCTCTGGGCTCATGTAGTGCGGCGTACCCGCCACCCCGGTGACGGTGGTCAGCCCGGTCCTGGTGGTCCGCTTGGCGAGTCCGAAATCAGCCACCTTCGCAGTGCCATTTGGGGCGATCAGAATGTTCCCCGGCTTCACGTCGCGGTGGACGAACCCGGCGGCGTGAACGGCGGACAGGCCGTTGGCGGCGTCGCGGGCGATGCCGGTCGCCTCGGCCCACGGTAACCGGCCCCGGTCGGCCACCACCCGGGCGGCGTTCGGGCCGTTCACCAGTTCCATGACGATCACCCACCGGCCGTCGATCTCGGCGGCGTCGTACACGGCGACGGCGTTCGGGTGCGTCACCCGCGCGGCCGCCGCCGCCTCGCGGACGCAGTCCCGCGGGTCGTCCCCGTCGCCGGTGAGCAGTTTGACCGCGACGGGACGGTCGAGGACGGTGTCCACCGCCTCCCACACCTCGCCCATCGCCCCGGCCCCGAGCGGCCGGCGGAGCTGGTACTTGCCGAGTCGGATGGCCATGTCCGTTCACCACCGGAGGTCGTGAACCCCGGTCAGGATATCAGATCGGCCGGAGGTCGATGGTGACCCGGCCCGTGGTCAGCGGCCGAACCCGGTGAGCGTGTCGGCCGGCTCTCGCTTGATGTCGAACGCCGTCAGGACGATCTGCCCGCCGGCGAACGGGATGACGACCGGGGCGGTCAAGGCGGGTCGGTCCCACACCGCACCGGCGGGCGACACCCCGTCCCGGCTCACCGTCACCGCGATCAGCAGGGCGGCCGACTTCTTCCACCCCAGCCGCTTCAACCGGTCCGCGGCGGCCACGACCGTCGGGTTCCCTTGCCAGCCCTCGTGGCCGACCACCACGTACTCGGCGAACAGCCAGCAGTGGTCGGCCCCGCCGTCCGGCCCGCCCACCCGCAGGCCGCCCACATCCCCCTCACCGGCCACCCCCTCGCTGGCGTAGGTGGGGGCGGCTTCCACCTCGCAGAACGGGTAACTCTCCTGTCGGCCCTTGCAGGCCAGGTACGCCTCCCCGACGAGCCACCCGTCGATCGCGGCCGTGCCGGCCAACTGCCCCACTTCCGCCGCCTTCGCCGACAGCCGCTCGCCGATACAGCCGACCACGGCGACGGCGAACGAGTACGAATCCGCCACGCGATGCCTCCCATTCCGGACCGGGGTAGACGCAGTGTATCCGCTCACGCCGGCGGCCGCCCGCGGTGTCACACTCCGGCGGGTGCGGACAATACACTTCACCCGCACACCCCGGCCGGTGCCGCCCGTGACCCTGTTCGAACACGACCCGACGCCGTTCGACTGGTCGGACGCCCACCTGGCCGCCCTGTCGCGGCTCCGCGAGCGGGTCGGCCCGGACGTACTGACGGCCGACTTCCACCAGGAGCAGAAGGTGCTCCGGGCCGGGTCGTTCGTCGGCGTGGTACAACTCGGCGACCGGACGGTCGAACTCCTGCCCAAGCTGTTCCGCTCGCCCACGCCGGACGCCGCCTGCGCCGCGAAAACCGTGCTGGCGATGATGGCCGATGCCCTGAAGGTGAAACTGCACCCGCTCGACGACGCGGGGGTTGACACCGGACGGCTCGACTGGTTCGAGGCGCTGACGCGAACGCTGGCCGAAGGGCTGGCAGCCGAGTGGCGGCGCGGGCCGGCCCGCGGGTACGAACACGCGGAGGACGACCTGACCGCCGTCCGCGGCCGCATCCGCGTCCGCGAGCACATCGCCCGGCCGGCCCGCCGGCACGTCATCCCGGTGGGGTACGACGAGTTCACCGCCGACACCAGGCTGAACCGCGTCTTCCGGTTCGTGGTGGAGCGCCTGCGGGAGCGGACCCGCGACCCGCACAACCACCGCCTGCTCGGCCACCTCCGCGACCGCATGGGCGAGGTGACACTGGTGCCGGCGCTCCCGCTCGCCGCCGCCCCCATGTCGCTCGTCACCCGGCTCACCCGCCGGTTCGAACCGGCGCTGACCCTGTGCCGGCTGTTCCTGGCGAACATGGTGTTCCTGCCGGCGGCCGGGTCGTCCACCGGGTTCGCGTTCGTGATCGACATGAACCGGCTGTTCGAGGGGTTCCTGCTCGGCTTCCTCGACCGGCACCGGGGCGACATCCTGCCCCCGACGCTGGCGGGGTGTGAACTACTCCCGCAAACCGCCGGGGCGGTGCACGCGCTGGCCGCCCGCGAGAACGGGCGGCCGGTGTTCCGCCTGAAGCCCGACCTGGCGTTCCGACAGGCAGGGCGGTTCCCGGCGCTGGCCGACGCGAAGTACAAGCGGCTCGACCCGACGGCGGACGACGCCGGGGTGGGGCGGGGCGACTTCTACCAGGCGGCGGTATACGCCCTGCGGTACGCCGCCCCGCGGGTGATGCTGCTCTACCCGCAACTGACGGCCGCCCCCGTGCGAGCACGGTTCCGCCTGCCGAACGGCCAGCACGTCGAGGCCGCCACCGTGGAACTGCGGCACGGGTTGTGGACCCCGGACGGGACACAGCAACTGAAGGACGAACTGCGAGACATTTTCAAGGGGACCACCGATGGCAACTGACAAGCCGAACGTGTGGAAGGTGGCACCGGGGAAGAATGCGAAACACTGGCAACAGTGCCGTGACGGCGGCTGGATCGGCCTCGGCTGGCTCAAGAACGCGGACTACCGCACGCTGAAGACCTTCGCCGAGGTGAAAGCGGCGTTGGACGCCGCCGGGGCGGGCGACGGTACGTTCTCGATTCTGCAATTCGCGTGGGAGGTCAAACCCGGTGACATCGTGGTTGCCAACAAGGGGCTGAAGCGCATCGTGGGAGTCGGGATCGTGACATCGGACTACATTTCACCCCGAGATGCCAACAACCCGAGTCAAACGAAAGACCTTCCACACGCTCGAAGGATCGACTGGCGAGTCATGCAGGAGGTCGAGCTACCCAAGAAGCTCTTCAGCCAACGCAGCGTGACCACCCTGAAGCCCGCCCAGTGGGCGAAAGTCCGGGAGACGTACCTGGCGCACGACCCCACCTTACTCACCGCGTTCGACCAGATGGAAAACCCGATCCGAGATTGGCGATCCGCCCTGACCCAGTGGCTGAAGTCGAACCCCCGCACCGCCCCGCAGGAGTTGCTCGACTTGCGGCGGGCGTTCGTGACCGCCTTCCCACCCGACCAACTGGCCTCGCTCACGCTGGAGCGGTACGCCCTCGGCGCCGGGTCGAAGGACAGCTTCTGCTACTGGCTGGAGTACAAGCTCGACCCGCTCGGCAGCATCAAGGGTGGGTCGGTCAAGAAGCACGCGGTCTGGTGGGACCAGAAGGCAACCCAGTGGGCGTGGAGCGTTGACGCCCCCGACGCGGAGGTGGCGTTCGCGTCCATCCGCTCCGGGCTGGTCGCACTGGTCGCCGCCGCCCAGGCACAGAATTGGAACGCCCTCGACCAACTCGGCGGCCCGGCGATGAAGGGGCGGAACGGCCTGCGGATGAAGCCGCTTTCGCTCTATTTCCCGGACACGTTCCTTCCCGTCTTCACCCCGACCCACCTCGAACACTTCCTGAAGGTGTACGACCTCGACCCGACCGGGCGGCTGGTGGACCGCAACCGCCGGCTGTTCGCCCACCTGCGGGCGCAGCCGGAGTTCCAAGGGTTTGACACGATGCAGATGATGCGGTACCTGTACGACAACTTCTCCCCGTTCGACCCGGTGGATGGCGGCGGCGACGAGGACGTTGAAGAGGAGATCACTCCGCCGACGGTTCAGAAGTTGATCGCGGCGACGGTGCGGACGCGGAACGTGGTGCTGTGCGGGCCGCCCGGCACCGGCAAGACGTGGGCGGTGCAGCAGTTCGCCAAACGGTTCGACCCGGCCCGCGTGCAGTTCGTAACCTTCCACCAGTCGTACGCCTACGAGGAGTTCGTGGAGGGCCTGCGTCCGCAGGTGACGGGGAACAACCAACTGGAGTACGCCGTCCTGCCGGGCGTGTTCCGGAAGGCGTGCGACCAGGCCGCCGACGACCCCGAGCACGACCACCTGTTGGTCATCGACGAGATGAACCGGGCGAACGTGGCGAAGGTGTTCGGCGAGCTCATCACCCTCATCGAGGACGACAAACGGGCGGGGGCGGCGAACGCCCTGCGTGTCACCCTGCCGTACTCCGGCAAGCCGTTCGCGGTGCCGAACAACCTGGTCATCCTGGGGACGATGAACACGGCCGACCGCTCGATCGCCCTGCTGGATCACGCCCTGCGGCGGCGGTTCGTGTTCATCGAGGTGTTGCCCGAGCCGGACCTGCTGGGCGACGTGGGCGGGGTGGACCTGGCCGCCGTACTGCGGGGGTTGAACAAGCGGGTGACGAAGCACCTGGACCGCGACCACCGAATCGGGCACAGCTACCTGCACGGCCTCGCGGACACGGGCGAACTGCACTTCGCGTGGTACAACCGGGTGGTGCCGCTACTGCGGGAGTACCTGCACGGCGAACCGGGTCGGCTGCGGGAAGTGCTGGGCGGGGCGTTCGTGCCCGCGGCGGGCGATGAGGACGCGTCCGAGGTGCGGGAGTTGGGGGAGAAGGAGTTCCTCGCCGCCCTTCAACATCTGGCGAACGGCTGAGCGTCGGCGACCTCGGGCGACACCGGTGTGGGGGATTCAATTGTGAGATGGGTACCAAATGCAATCACCCCTGCTTTCCCAGGGGTTCTTGAGTTGCGGCGGTAGGAGTTGAACCTGCGACCTCCACGACGGATCCACTGGAAAATCAGGCTACTCCGCCGGCCGACCAACTCGGTTGCACCGCTGGCTGCACCAGCACGCCCGTGACACCCCCTTCGGCTCCCCCGGACCTTCTCCAACTGCTCGCCCAACTCGCTTCGCTGTCGGCGGATCAACGGGCGATGGTGTCCAACCTTCTCAACACGCCGCCCAACCCTACTGCCCCCGCAAGCGTCGACCATTCGCTCCCCCTGGCGTTTGAGAAGCCGAAGGGGTTACCCGGTTGACCCCGGCGTTCACCCCGTGGCGTGCCGCGTAGGCGTTTCGGCGGGGTGATGATGACGGCTCCTTCTGTGGTTCACGGGCGGGTGGGCAACTGCGGGTTGACCGACAGGATGTCGCCGGCGGTCCCCACCTCTACGAAGTAGCTGTGGGCGATGACCGCCGAGGCGGCATGCAGGCCGACGAAGACGTTCACGCGGAAGCGGTTCTGCCACAGCGGACGCACGACCACCCGGAGGACCTCCGATGACCGGCTGAAGGCCGCATAGACGGCCGACCGGACGGACTGTTCCAGCGGCGGCAGGTCGGAGTCCGGATCGAGCGGGTGTGGGTCTTCTGCCATCGGCATGTACAGTCGAGTTGACATGGTCCGTTCCTCTGTCGTGTTGCGGGTGAAGCGGCGGGTCAGGTTATCGAGTCGGTTCCCCGTCGCCTTCGAGCGATGTGTGCGGGAGCGGGAACGTGCCCCGCATCCGTCCGCAATCCAGGCAGTACGTGAACTGCACGTCATCTCCGCCGCCAATGCCCATGTCACGGGGGACGTACCCGTGGTGTTGCCGGCCCGTCACCTGCACCCCGCACGTGTCCGAGCAGCGGGCGAGGACGTAGGCGGTGCGATGGCTTCCGCACCCCTGGCATTTCAATGAACTGGTCACGACCGTAGTGCCGGTCCGCCCGTCACGCGGCGTAGCATTGCGGTCGGCCGCATCTTGGGCGTCGCTGACTTCGGCGGCGTGTGTGCCGTCACCTGGCAGACGCACACGCCGCTGGGTGTTGTCGTGCAACTTGTCGGTCATCACTGGCTCTCCTTGAGTTGTGGCGGCGAATGCACTGGCCCATCTCCCGGACGCCGTCGCGAACTCCGCCGAGGGCGTCACTGCCCGACCACCGGGTCCGAAGCGTTTGTGCGTACGGGCGATGGGCCGGTGGGCGGGTCACGTTCAAGGCGAACACCCCACAGGCAATCGCCTCCGCCAGGGCCGCCATGCCCACCCCGACGAGGGCGATGAAGTGTCGTGGGTCAATCCGCCGTCCGCCTGGTTTGCGTCTGACCGGCCGTCGGCCCCAGTCGCGTGACCGACTGAGCGACGGCACGTGCCGAGAGGTGCGTCACACGTGGCCGCTTCGTTCCGGCTTCGATTCGGCGGGCAAGAGAAGCGCGTACGCCCGGTCGGCCAGTTGTGGGTGCCGCCGGACGATACACACGATCGCCCCCTTCGCTACCGTGTGATGTCGTTTTCACCGCCGTAACCCGCTGCCGCGGTCGCCTGTCGCCACGGGGATCCGTTCCCCCCAGGCGACGGGGACTGCGTGAGTAGGCTGTCGGAGTTCTCCAACCGCTTCGGAAGTGCCCCTGCCGGCCGCAGTCTTTCGTGAGGGTCATGACGAACCACTTGGACCACGAGCGTCGTCTGGTTCCACCGCAGGGTCTGTCACCGGCCGGGCGGCCCACCGACCAGTCACCGACCCCGCGGTGGGCGGACTGGTCATGTCGGTCGGGGTGAACCCTCCGCCGAACAGTTGAGTGAGCAACGAGGCGACCAGGGAGCAAAGCAGCATGACCTCTCCTTATATTAATCTTTTATACAATAACAAGAAAGTTTAAATTATGCAAGGGCAGATCAGCGATTCGCCTGGGATTTCGCCCCCGCGGAAGGGGTGTGGGCGCCCGTCCATCCGGCGAGCGTAGAGGGCGGCCGGTCCACCGGGCGGTACGTACGTCCACCTCGTCAGGCGGACGGACTCCCCGGCGGTCACGTAACGATGGCCCGCTCGCGGGTCGTCGGTAGGCGGTAGAGGGCGTACGCCAGAATGAGTGAGAGCAGGGCGGCGAGGAAGCACCAGACCGACGCGAACGCATACCGGAACTGCAGGTAGGTGACGACCGCCGCCGCCACCGCCACCAGCCCGAACGCCCGCACCGGCCGGCGGCGGGAGAGGAGCAGCGGGCAGCAGACGGCCGACATGTACACCGCTTGCCACACCGCCCCCGCCGCGGTGGTTGCCCCCGGCAGGCGGGTGAGATCGTACCGGATGGAGTGCTCGACCACCGTCACCTCCAGCCACTCGTGGTACCGCATGACGGCGGGTAAGTAGGCGAGCAGGCCGGTCCCCAGCCCGACTACCGCGAGCCCGTAGAACAGCCGCCGCCGCAGGCCAGTTTCCAGTCGTCCGGTCGCGAACGGCACCCACCCCGGCCAGAGCGCGATGGCGAAGAACAGGAACCCGACCGCCCCGGCTCGCACCCACCACGCGCGGTCCTGGCCCTGCCCCCACCACACCACCGCCTCGAAGCACTGCTGCACGCCGAACAGGAGCGGGATGACGGCCAGGGGCAGGTACGCCCGATCCTTCCGCCAAGCGGTGGCGACGGTGTACACCCCGGCCGGAATGAGTACGGCGGCGGCGGTCAGACTGGCTTCGGCCGAAAAACACATGCGGCCCCTCGCGTTGGCGGTTCAGTCGAACGCCGTCGCGAGAGGCCCGGTGGTCTGTTGCGGGAAGCGTTACTGCATCCTACGGCTGAGCGGACCCGCCCTGGGAGAAATGCAGAAATCGAATGAATGTCTGCCGGTCCCATGATGGGCGGTGTGGGAGTTGCATGTGATCCTCTCTCGTGCGCGCGGCTGGCGGCTGGCGGCTGGCGGCTGGTCGCTGTCGACCGTCTCTCGTTTCGAAGGGGTTTGTCATGTCTGCTGTCCATCCCGCCGCCCCGACTGCCGCCGCGGCCACGCCGCCCGTGCGGGCGTCGCTCGGCGTCCGGCTGACCATGCTCGTCGCGATAATCCTGCCGATCCTCGGGGTGGCGGCCGCGGCCGTACTGCTCTGGGGGTGGGGCTTCAGTTGGACCGACCTGGGCTTGCTGATCGGCATGTACCTGCTGACCATCCTGGGCGTCGGCGTCGGCTTCCACCGCCTGTTCGTCCACCGCTCGTTCGACGGGCCGATGCCGGTGAAGGTGGCGTTCGCGGTGGCCGGGTCGATGGCCGTGCAGGGCGACCTGTTCTGGTGGGTGGGGACCCACCGCCGGCACCACCAGCACTCGGACACGCCCGCCGACCCGCACACCCCGCACGGGCACGGGCACGGCCTCCTCGGCTGGCTGAAGGGGTACTGGCACGCCCACATCGGCTGGTTCTTCGGCCCGCCGGAGCCGGACCTGGAGCGGTACGTCAAGGGTCTGAAGCAAAGCCCCACCCTGCGGGCGGTGAGCAAGCTGTTCCCGCTGTGGGCGGCCCTGGGGTTCGCCCTGCCGGCCCTGCTCGGCGGCCTCATCACGCAGTCGTGGGCGGGGGCACTGACCGGCCTGTTGTGGGGCGGGCTGGTGCGACTGTTCCTGGCGCACCACGTCACCTGGAGCATCAACTCGGCCTGCCACTTGTGGGGCCTGCGACCCTTCGAGAGCGACGACGAGAGCCGCAACAACGTGGTGTTCGGGGTGCTCGGCTTGGGCGAGGGGTGGCACAACACGCACCACGCCTTCCCCACCTCCGCCCGACACGGGCTGAGCTGGTGGCAGCCCGACGTGAGCTACTGGGTCATCCGCGCGCTCTCGTGGGTGGGTCTGGCGTGGGACGTGAAGCTCCCGACCAGCGCAGCGAGGGCGGCCAAACGCCGCGGGCGGTCGAGGGCCAACAGCCGCAGCGAACAACCCTGAGGCGCCGGACGTGACCCCGATCTACTTCGACGAACTGGCGGTGGTCCTGCTGTGCTGCACTCGGCCGGCCGAGTGCTCCCCGCCTAACACCAGACCCCGATGCCCGATCACCTGCGACCGAGCGACTCCCCCCTGGCCCAGAAGGTGCTGGCGGTCGACGGCCCGCAACTGATCGCCTTGAGTGTGTTCGCCCACTCGAGGCGAGTTGCCCGCCGCGGGTCGGACCGACGAGCGCAACGGGACCGCGCCTCCATCGGTTGCGCGTGCTCGCTCATCGCGCGAAGAGCGTGCCCTCCTCGATCTGCGGCTGGACTCACGCGAGCCGCCGCTGAGCGGATCTCGACTGGAGTGTCGGCGGCCGAGCAGGGCAGCGCAGTGCGAGAGCATTGCGGCAGAAACGTGCAGACCCTGGTAAGGGGATCGAGTAAGGGAACCGCCGGCACTCCCAGTCGAGCCAACCAGTTCGCGGAGGGTCGCGCGGAGGTGTGCCTCATCAAATTTGGCCGAGCACGCTCTGCAAGTCGGTCAGGCTGATCGGCTTCACCAGGTGCCCGTCGCACCCGGCCTCCTTCGAGCGGGCGCGGTCCCCGTCCTGGCCCCAGCCGGTGAGCGCTACGATCACCGCGTCGTGACCCCACGGCCGCTCGCGGATGCGACGGGTCGCTTCGAGGCCGTTCAGGCGGGGCATGCCGACGTCCATCAGGACGAGGGCGGGTCGCACCCGCTCCGCCTGCTCGACCGCCTCGAGCCCGTCGTGCGCGACGGCCACGTCGTACCCGAGGAGTTTCAGCATCTCGGCCATCGACTCGGCCGAGTCGCGGTTGTCGTCGACCACGAGGATCCGCCGGCCGGCTCCAGCCGGCGGGACCGCGGCATTCGCAACGGGATTCGTCGCCGCCAGACTCGGCAGGAACAGCGGCAGCCGGACGCTGAACGCCGACCCCCGGCCCGGTCCGTCGCTCGCCGCGGTGACCGTCCCGCCGTGCATCTCGACGAGACCCTTCACCAGCGCCAGCCCGATGCCCAGCCCGCCCGTGGACCGCTCGAGCGACCGGTCCACCTGGCTGAACATGTCGAAGATCGTCGGGAGCGACTCGGCCGGGATGCCGATCCCGTTGTCGGACACGGTCACGGTCACGTGGCCCCCGTCCGCCACCGCGTGGAGGCGGATGCGGCCGCCCGGCGGGGTGTACTTGGCGCTGTTCCCGAGGAGGTTCCCGAACACCTGGGCGAGCCGGGTGAGGTCCGCGTCCAGGTACAGCGGCTCGTCCGGGAGCGACACCGACAGCTCGTGCCCGGCCGCGTCGACCGCCGGGCGGACCGTCTCGACCGCGCTCGACACCACGTCCGCGAGGGCGAGCCGGGCCCGCCGCAGCTCCATCTTGTTGCGGCTGATGCGGGACACGTCCAGCAGGTCGTCGATCAGCCGCACCATGTGTCCCAGCTGCCGGTCCATCATCGCCTGGGCCCGCTCGCGGGCGGCCCGGTCTGGCGACAGCCGGAGCACCTGGAGGCCGTTCCGGACCGGCGCGAGCGGGTTCCGGAGCTCGTGCGCGAGGAGGGCCAGGAACTCGTCCTTCCGCCGGTCGGCGTCCCGCAGCTGCTCCACCAACCGCTCCCGCTCCGCCTCGGCCCGCTTGCGGGGGGTGATGTCGGTGAACAGGACGGCGACCCGGCGGGCGTCGGGCGGTCCGACCCGGAAAGCGTACACGTCGAACCACCGGTTCAGCGTCTTGTACTCGTTCGCGAACCGGGTCGGCTCGCCGGTGAGGGCCACCCGGCCGTAGCTGGTGAGCCAGTGGTCGTCGATGCTCGGGACGAACTCGAGCATCCGCCGGCCCACCGCGTCCCGCAGCCCGGCCTGGGCCTCGAACGCCGGGTTCACCTCCAGGAACAGGTAGTCGACCGCCCGCCCGGGGGCGGCCGGATCGAACAGCACCTCGATGACGCAGAACCCCTCGTCGATCGAGGTGAACAGGGCCCGGTACCGCTCCTCGCTGGCCCGCAGCGCCTCCTCGGCCCGCTTGCGGGCGGTCACGTCCTGGGCCACGCCCAGCATGCGGGTGAGGCGGCCCCCGGCGTCGTACACGCCCCGGCCGCGCACCGCCACCCACGCCGGCTCGCCGCCGTCGCGGGTGAGCCGGTACTCGATGTCGTAGTCGGTCCGGTCCGCGGCCGCCCGCCGCGCCGCGGACCGGGCCGGCCCGCGGTCGTCGGGGTGGAGGAGACGGCGGAGGGCCTCCCGGTGGTGCGGGCCGGCCGGGTCGATGCCGTAAATCTCGCCCGCCCGAACGGACAGCACGATTTGGTCCGTGGCCGGGTCCCACTCCCACGTCCCGAGGTCGGCGGCGGCGATGGCCAGGCCGAGCGCCTCGGCCAGCCGGGCGAGTTCCCGCTCCGCCCGCTTCCGGTCGGTCACGTCCCGGGCGGTCCCGAACCACTCGGCGATCTCGCCCCGGGCGTCCAGGATCGGGGCGGCCCGCGAGTACGTCCACCCGAGCGTCCCGTCGGGGCGGAGGACCTGGTGCTCGAGCTCGAACACGGCCTTGTCGCGGATGGCGGCCCCGATCGCCGCCGTCACACGCCCCCGCTCGAAGTCCGGGATGTTGACCCGCATCCAGTCGCGGACCGGTTCGGTGCTGCTGGCCACGAGGTCCCGGCCGTCGAGCGGGTACATCTCCGCCCAGTCGGCGGACATCCGGTACACCACGTCGGAGCTGGCGGTGACGAGCACCCGGTACCGGCCCTCGCTCCGCCGGTGCGCCTCCTGCGCGTGCTCGCGGTCGGTCAGGTCGACGCCGTTGACGAGGATGCCGGTGACGCGGTCGGCCGCGTCGCGGAGCGGCTGGTAGACGAACTCGAGCACCCGCTCCTCGGGCCCGCCGGGGCGGTCGAGGGTGATCCGCGTGTTCGAGGAGACGAACGGCTCGCCGGTCCGGTAGACGCGGTCGAGGGTGTCGAGGAACCCCTGCCCCGCGACCTCGGGCAGGGCCTCCCGGACCGGACGGCCGAGGACGTCGCGGCCGCCGACCAGCTCGACGTACCGCCGGTTCGCCCGCTCGAACACGTGGTCCGGCCCGCGGAGCACGCACAGGAACGACGGGGCGTCCCGGAACACCTCGGCCAGCCCCGCCCGCTCGGCCTCCATCTCCCGCATCAGCCGCTCCCGCTCGGCGAGGTGACCGCGGACGTCGTACTGGCGGCGGCGGGAGCGGAGGGCGGCGCGGACGGCGCTCAAGAGGGTGCGGGTGCGGACCGGCCGCTCGAACTGGGTGACGTTCGCCACCGGCTCCAGGGCCTCGAACCGGCGGACGCTGGCGGCGGTGGGCGACCCCTGGCCGGTGAGGACGAGGAAGGGCAGGTCGGACCACGGCGGCTGGCGGCCGAGCGCCGCGACCAGGCCCGGTAGCACGGCCGGCGGGAGCGCCTCCTCGGCCACCACGGCCGTGCCTGCGCCGAGGTCGATCTCGGCACACAGGCGGTCGAGCGACTGGCAGACGAGGGTGTCGACCCCGTGCCGGTCCAGTTCGTCCGCGATCAGGCGGGCGTCCCGGCCGGTCGGGGCGAGGACGAGAACGAGTTCTTCCCGCGGGTCAGCCCCCGGCATGCGCGTCGCCCCCGCCGGAGAGCACCGCCCGGTCGCCCAGGAAGCGGGGGACGCCGGTGAGCACCCCCTGGAAGTCTTGCAGTGCGTCCCCGACCGCGATCTGGCCTGGGGTCAACTTCAGCTCGCGGATGGCCCGCTCGTGGCTGCCAGTCCGCTTCTTGAACACCGAGACCGCCTGCCGCAGCACCCCGGCCGCCTCGAAGAAGCGGAGGAGGAGGACGGCGTCGGCCAGATAGCTGACGTCGGCCGGCGACGTGAGGGCGTCCCCGACCAGTCCGTGCTGGGCCATCACCAGGAGGCTCAACACCCCCCGCTGGTTCAGGTAGGTGAGCAGCTCGTGCAGCTGGATCGGCAGCAGTTCGGGATCGGGCAGGGCGTGCAGGTAGCCGTTCAGGCTGTCGATCACCACCAGCCGGGTGTTCCTCTCCTCCACCGCCGTCCGCAGGGCGTGGACGAACTCGCCGGCGGACAGCTCGGCCGGGTCGATCTGGCGGACGTCCAGCTTCTCACTCGCCATGTGCTTCCGCACCGGCAGGCCGAGCCCCTCCGAGCGGGAGACATAGGTCTCGAGCGTCTCGTCGAACGTGTACACCACCGCGTGCTCGCCCCGCTCGCAGGCGGCCACCGCGTACCGGCTGGCGAGGGACGACTTGCCCACCCCGGCCGGCCCCATGAAGACGGTGCTCGTCCCCCGCGTCAGCCCGCCGCCGAGCATGGCGTCGAGCCCCGCCAGGCCTGACGGGGTGACGTCCGGCTCGAAGGTGCGGTGGTGGTCGACGACGACGATCCGCGGGAACACTTCCAGTCCGCCGCGGCGGATGGCGAAGTCGTGGAACCCGCCGCGGTAGTCGACCCCGCGGAGCTTGGCGACCTCGAACTGGCGGCGGACGGCCCCGTACTTCGGGGACACCCGGTAGAGGGAGAGGATGCCGTGGACGACGCTCCGGAGCTGGAGGTCGCGGGTGTGCTCGGCCAGGTCGTCGAGCAGGAGGGCGGTGCACCCGTGGCGGGCGAGTGACCGCTTGAGGAGGAGCACCTGCTGGCGGTAGCGGGCGGGCGTCTGGGCGAGGAGCCGCAGGCCCGTGATCGAGTCGATCACCACCCGCGTCGGCTTCACCCGGTCGACGGCGGCGAGGAGGAGCTGCGTGACCTCGTCGAGCTGCACCTCGGACGGGTGGAACACGGTGTACTGCTCGTCCGCCTCGGCGTCCTCGGACGGGGAGCGGAGTTCGAGCACCTCGACCCCGTCAAACGTCCACCCGTGGGAGGCGGCCGCGTGCGCCACCTCCTCACGGGTCTCGGCCGTGACCACGTACAGGACCGGCTCCTCCCGGCGGACGCCCTCGATCAGGAACTGGAGGGCGAGCGTCGTCTTGCCCGCCCCGGCCCCGCCCTCCACCAGGTAGAGGCGGTTCGTGGGGAGACCGCCGAGGAGGATCTGGTCGAGCCCCTCCACGCCGGTGGCGAGGGTGTCCGGTTGTTGCGATTCGGGTTTCATCGCTACGAGGCACTCTTCGACCCGGCGAGACCGGCACGTCGGCGCGGTCCTTCGGGTGGGTCTGTTGGCAGTCGGTGGTGGGGGCGTCGGAACACGGCAGACGATCTGTCAGAAGGTCGCTCGCGCAGCCGATCGCCCGAGTGGCGACATTCTACGTTCCCCGGACGGGGAAGCCACGTCGTACGGGTTGACTTGAGGGTGCCCCGCTGAGTCCGAAGATGCAGTGCGATCAGAGCCCGACCTTCCGGCACCGACCGAGTGCTCACGGGACTTCGCCACGACCCAATAGCGTCTGAGGCGGTGAACCACTACGGACCCCCGGTGAACCTGTCGCGCCTGTCCGCGTGGCACAGGGCCGAGGGTGCCGCTGGAGGGGTGACCGAGGACGAGTTCCACCGGGAGTTCGACACGAACGTGCTCGGCCCGCTGCTGGTCATCCGGGAGGCGCTTGAGCACTTCGGGCCGAACGGCGGGAGGGTCATCAACATCGGCTCCGGGCCTCCTGGATGTGCCCGCCCGGCTACGCCATCTACTCGGCCAGCAAGAGTGCCCGGGACGCCATCACCGGCGTGCTGGCCAAAGAACTGGCCCCCGAAACATCCGGGGCAACTCCGTCAACCCGGGTGCCACGCTGAGTGAGGGCACCCTCCGTATGACCGACACCCGCGGGGCGTTCGACACGCTACCGGCCTTCACCCACACCGATTCCGTTGCACCGCCAGATGCACCAACCCCAGGCAATCCGAGTCATTCCGGGTCATCCGGTGGCACGATGGGACAATCGGGCGAGGACGCCGGCGGAGGGAAGAACACAGCGGAAAAGCCTGGAAATGTTAACGAAAAAGGCCCGCTGACAACCTCTGTCATCAGCGGGCCACGTTCGAAGAAAGCGACTGCGAAAGTTGCGGCGGTAGGATTTGAACCTACGACCTCCACGGCGAATCCGCTGGAAAATCAGCCCGTCCCGCCGGCCGACCAACTCGGTTGCACCCCCGGTTGCACCGGCACGCCCGCAACACCCCCTTCGGCTCCCCCGGACCTGCTGACCCTGCTCGCTCAACTCGCTTCCCTGTCCGCAGATCAGCGGGCACTGGTATCCAAACTGCTCAACCCGCCGGCAGCGTCCCCCGAGCCACCCGCCGGACTCGACGACACCCTCCCCCATGGGTTCGAGCGGCCGAAGGGGGAAACCGGCTGAGTTCTGTTTGGCTGATAGCAGAGTCAGGCAAACGGGTTGCCGCCCATCTTGCGGGCGAGAAGAACGCGGGCTTCCACCCAATACTTTCGACTGGTGGACTCGCCGATACCTAACAACCCCGGCGGTACTTATCTCCTCGCTCGTTCCGCCGACAGCAGGGAATCCCAATCCGCACAACGACAAAGTCCCTCGGACCTGACCTCGCAAATGAACGAGGTGCAGGGGACGGTCGCGATGCCCGCACCTCTCACGGGCGGATGACCTGCATCCTCGCGAGCGAGGGCCAACCGTGGGCTCTTCGCGGTGGTGATGAACGACGACGGCGGCCGCTCGATCACACCTCGACCTGCGCCCCACGGCGCAGCCGACCGGTGCCCGGTCGACAACGGCCGCCTACCGCTTCTTGTACTCCAGATCCGGATAGCGGTTCAGTTCCACCGTCCAGCACTCGCCGATCTTCGGCCCTCGGGGGTCGTACACCGTATTCGCTTCGACCGGGTTGTACGCGAGGGCCACCGGATCGTTCAGTTCGGGCCACTTCTCGAATTTGGGCAGGTCGGAAGGGGTCATTACCGCCCGGAGCAGTTCGGAGTGCTTCTCGTCGCCGGCCAGTTTGGTGAAGATCTTCAGGGTGACGCCGCCGACCTTCCGCCCCTTCAAGTGTTCGAGCGTCCGCCGGCATTCGAGCAGCCGACTGCGGACGAACGACCGCTCGCTCTCCATCATCGCGTCCGGCGTCTTGTCCGCCGACTGCGACTGGAGGACGGCGTGCAGGGTAACGTGCCACACCCCGTTCGTGCTGTTCGCCGCCCACCCCGGCGCGATCGCCGCCGGCAGGTTGGTGAACACGTCCGGGTCGGCGTCCAGGTACTTCCGGACGGCGTCGGCGTCGGAGAGGGACATGTCGTCGGCGATGCCTTTCAGCCTCTTCTCGGTGGCTTCCGCGTTCCGGCGGACCTGCTCTTCCCCTTCCTGACGGCGTTGCTCTTGGTTCGGGCCGCAGCCGACGACGGCGAACAGGGCGAACGGGACGAGGAGGAGGATACGAGGCATCGCGGGCACTCCGGCGGGTGTGAGGTCGCGGCAGGTATCCCGCGGCTGCGAATCCCTTTCAGAAGAATCCGCCGGGGAAAAAATGTGAAAGGTCTGCTTGCGAACGCGATACCTGCCCGAAATCGACCATTCACCACGGTTCCCGGAGGTGTTCTCGTGACCCGGACCCTGTTTGCCGTCACCGGTTTGGTGTGCCTCGTTGCGTCCGCCGGGGCCGACGACAAGGAGGTCGGCGACCTGGCCAAGAGGCTGTACGACGCCGCCAAGCAGTACAACGAGCCGTACCAGATCGAGCACAAGCCGGCCGAACACCTGCCCCTGCTGCGGTCGCTGGCGGCCGTGCGGGCGGAGGTCGACGCCGCCCGGAAGGCCCACGCCGACGGACTGAAGAAACCGAAGACGCAAGAGATGGAGCGACTCAAGTTCACCCTGGCGGACGCCGACCGCTGGCTGCCCGAGTACGAGAAGGCGGCACGCACGTTCGCCTCCGCCGAGGCGCTGAACATAGACCTGGCCGACATCCTCAAGAAGGCCAAACAGGGGGTGGAGAACAAGGCCCCGGCGTACTTCAAGCCGGGCAACGACATCGACCTGACCACGCACCGGGTGTACGCCCGCCTGGCCGCGATGGAAGCCCTCGCCCTCGACGCGAAGACGATCCAGGCGGCGAAGCAGGCCGCCGCCGACACGGCCAGGCAGGTGCGGGCACTCCAGGACGGGATGCGGGATCAGATCCTCGCCCAGAACGAGCCGCCGCCCGACTTGTACCAGAAGGCCGACCGCGAGGCGGTGCTGAAGACGGTCGCCGAGAACTGGGCCAAAAATGGCACGAAGGCGGAGGTGCTGAAAGTGGGCGTCGTGACCGCCGACTGGACGCGGAAGGTGTCGTGGGAGGTGGTGGGCAAAGAGTTGCAGAAGGTGGACCGCAGCCGCCTCCAGGGGTACGTTCTGGTGAAGCTCGACGACACGACGGCCGTGCGGTACAGCGTCAACCTAGTGAAGGACCACCTGGCGAACGACGCGGCGTCGGCGTCTCTGCTCGACGACCCGAAGGCCGAACCGGAGTTGGGTCGCCTGCTCCTGCGGTCGAAGCTGAAGTGACCTGCCCCGCCGAGCTTCCGACGGCCTTCGGGTCGTCAGCCTTTTTCGTTACCGAGCGGGGTGCCGGCCACGCCCGTGGGAGTCGTGCCCTTCGTTACGGCATTTTTGAAAGGCGGCCGGCTGTTCCGGTTACCTGCTCCCGTAACGAGGCGACACACCTGCCGCCCCGGAACCCAACGGGGAACGATCATGACGACGAACACGGACAAGCCGGTCGGGCCAGGCACCTTCAGCCGCGACGGCCACTCCATCACGATCGCGGAGGACGGCAAGGTCCTCGTCAAGAAGGACGATTGGCTCAGCAAGTATTCCTGGGCGTTGTACGGCGACTACGACACGTGGGACGTGTTCGTGCGTGGCAACCCCGACATCCGCTCGGCCAACGAGCAGATCAACGGCATCAAGGAAATCGATAATCCCGATCTCATCAAAGCCGGCGAGTACCTCATCCACGTGCCCACGTACTTCTCGTGGGCGGAGCGGCGGGGCAAGCAGGTCGTGCCGCGGAAGAAGCCGTTGCGGCCGAAACAGCCGAAAGGGGGCGGGCTCATTCGCGAACGCCTCGTGGCGTTCCTCCGCACGCTCAAGCAACTCGCCCTGACGGTCAACGACTGGGAGTTCAAGGGATCCGGCGGTCTGGACCTCAGCGCCTTCGTGTTCGCGGGAGGCTACACCGTCATCGAGGCACAACACCGCAAAGAACCGGAGCCGTATTACTATCGCGGCGTGTCCGCCGGCCTGGGCGCGGGCCCCGAAGACCTGCTCGGCTCGGCCGCCGTCGCGCCGCTCGACATGCCGTTCGGCACAGGCTACATCGGCAAACTGCCGATGGCAGGCCTGACGCTGAGCGCCGACGAGATCTGCGGCAACTACATCCTGGTCGACTTCAGCGCGGGCTTCATCCTGGGAGGCTCGCTCTCGTTACTCCTGTTCGGCATCAACGCGCCCCCGCAGGCGGCACTGCGAAGTCTCGTCCGCTACCTTCGCGGCGAGGACGACTTCGGCATCTGGCCGTCGGCCCCGTACGGCTTCATCGCCATGGCCGGCACGAACTGGAGTTCGCCGAACTTCGGCGTCAGCTTCAAGATCGGCGTCATGCACCGGTGGGAGTGCGTCACCGGGCGGTCACGGTGAGGTGCCCGTGGCCCGGTTCGCCGACTCGCCTACAACGGAGCCAACGTGCCCGTCGTGAGTGCCCCCTGTCGTCATGCTCCAGACCCGCGCCAGCCTGCTCCTCCGCATCCGCGACCCGCACGACGGGCTGGCGTGGGGCGAGTTCGTGCGGCTGTACGCGCCGCTGTTGCACGCCTACGCGATGAAGCACGGGCTGCAAGACGCCGACGCCGCCGACCTGGCACAAGACACCCTCCGCAACGTCCTCCGCGCCGCCCCCGAGTTCGTGTACGACCCGGCCCGCGGGTCGTTCCGCGGGTGGCTGTTCGCCGTCGCCCGCAACGAGGTCCGCCGGTCCGCCAACCGCCGGGCGAAGCAGGTGGCCGGCACCGGCGACTCGGACGTGCGGGCCATGCTCGACGAGCACCCGGACCGCGAGGCCGACCCGGCCGAGTGGGACCACGAGTACCGGCTGAACCTGTTCCGCTGGGCGGCCGAGCGGGTGCGGGTCGAGTTCCGCGAGAACACCTGGCAGGCGTTCTGGCGGACGGCGGTGGGCGGGGAGGAGGCGGGGGCGGTGGCCGCCGAATTGGGCCTGACGGTCGGGGCGGTGTACATCGCCCGCAGCCGGGTGACGGCCCGCATTCGACAGGAGGTTCAGGCCGTCGAGGGGGACGACGAATGACCCGCTGTCCGGACGACGCCGTGCTGAAAGCGTTCATCGCCGGGGTGCAGCCGCCGGGCGAGGGGACGGCCGTGGGCGGGCACGTCGAGGGGTGCGAGCGGTGCCAGCGGCGGCTGGACGTGCTGGCCGATGTGACCTCCGTGGGGGCGGTGCTGGTGCAGGTGTCGGCCAGCCCGCGGGCGGACTCGTCCAGCCTGATGCTGGCGATGGAGCGGCTGCAACTGGAAGCCACCTCCCTGTTCGACACGCCGACCGACGGACGGGCCGACCGCACCGTCACCACCCTGCTGTCCGGCCTCGCCCCGACCTCCCGCGCGGGGTTCGTCGGCAAACTCGGTGGCATCGAAATCCGCCGGGTGATCGGCCGCGGCGGGATGGGCGTGGTGTTCGAGGGGCTGGACCCCGATTTGAACCGGACGGTGGCGGTGAAGGTGCTCTCCCCGCACCTGCTGGCCGAGGCGGACGCGAAGGAGCGGTTCGTCCGCGAGGCCCAGGCGGCGGCCGCCCTCAGCCACGAGAACGTCGTCGCCATCCACGCCATCGACCGCGCCGCCGACGGCACGCCGTACCTGGTGCTCCAACATGTGGCGGGCGAGTCGCTTGCCGACCGCCTGGGGCGGGAGAAGAAACTGCCGCCGGACGAGGTGGTCCGCATCGGGGCGGGTGTCGCCCGCGGGCTGGCAGCGGCCCACGCCCGCGGGCTGGTCCACCGCGACATCAAGCCGGCCAACGTGCTGCTGGAGAAGGAAACCGGGCGGGTGCTGCTCACCGACTTCGGGCTGGCCAAACTGGCCGGCGGGGAAACCATCACCGGCGTGGGCACGGTGGCCGGCACACCGGCGTTCATGTCGCCCGAGCAGGCGGCCGGCGACGACGTGGACGCCCGCTCCGACCTGTTCAGCCTCGGCTCACTGCTGTACACGGCCGCGTCCGGCCGGCTGCCCTTCTCCGGCGACTCACCCTACGTCGTCCTCGACCGCATCCGCACCGGCTCGCCCAGGCCGCTCGCCGAACTCGACCCGTCGTTGCCCCCCTGGCTGTGTGCACTCGTTCACAATTTGATGGAAAAAGCACCCGGCGACCGCGTCCAGACAGCCGACGCGGCCGCGGGGTCGCTGGAAGGCCACCGCGGCCCCATGCCGAAAAGGTCCCGCCGGGCGGCTTTGTGGGCGGTCGCCGGGGGGATGTTGGCGGTGGCGTTGCTGGCCGTCGGCGGCTTCGTCCTGTTCCGCCCGCCGGCCCCAACCCTCGAACCGGTCCTGCGGGCGACCGAGGTCGAGATCGCCGGTCGTGTGGAGCGGTGGGCGAAACTGGCCGACGCAGTGGCGGCGGCGGCCGACGGCGACACGATCGTCGTCCACGGCGACGGCCCGCACACGTCCGCCCGTATCGACATTCACGGGAAGAAGTTGACCGTTCGGGCCGCCGCCGGCTCTCGCCCGCTGTTCCTCCCGGACAACACCACCCGCTCCGCCCAGTGGATCACCTCCGACTCCGAACTCACGCTCGACGGGCTGTCCGCCGAGTGGCCTGGGCACGCCGGCGAGTTCGAACTCGGCCCGGCAAATTCGGATGACGGAGTGATCGTCGGCACCGGCCCGCTGACCCTCCGCCACTGTCGAATCACCGCCGGCCCGCGGATGTCGTGCGTGGTGGGCGGCGGGCCGACGGCCGTCCTCGACTGCCACCTCGTCTGCGATCGCGGCGGCGGGGCGTGCGTGCTGTGGCGGGCCGGCAAGTCGCTGTCGGTCGAGCGGACAGCCCTGGAGGGGAGGAACGGGGTGGTGATCGGGGGCGGGGCGAAAGGGGCGCTCCTCGACCTGACCGACTGCACCTTCCAGACCGACACGGCGGTGATGTTCGTCGTCGGCCGGCAAGCCAACCCCGCCGTGCCGACGACCGCCCGCCGTTGCCTGTTCGACACCGCCAACGTGGTCACACTGTATTACCTGCCCGCGTACCCGGTCGGCGGCCGGCCGTCGCTTGGTGAACTGCGGACGGCACTGACGAAGGCGACAGCTTGGACCGACGGCGAAAACGTCTACCGCCGTGGGGCCAGCTACGTCACCGCCTGGGCACGGCAGCGGCCGCAAGCACCGGGGGACGTCAAGACGACCGCCGACTGGCTGACGTTCTGGCAGCAGGCGGACGCGGGTTCAATCGAGGGGGAATTGCGGTTCGCCCCGCGGACGGACGGAGTGAAAAGCGGTCCGCCGAAGGTGGAAACCGTCGAACAGCCGAGCGGGGTGATCCCGGCGTGGGCAGCCGGGCGTTAAACCGAAAACGGCCACCCGAACTGGGTGGCCGCCCGCCGGGTCGTTCTCCGGAACTACCGCCGCTTCACGCCCTTCAGGTGGCCGACCTCGTGCGTGCCGGTGTCGCCGAGGTTGGCCGGCTTGGTCCGCCCGGTCGGCAGCCCGCTGGCCGAGTCCCGCTCGGACTTCACGACGCCGGTCGAGGCGGGGAACGACCACCCTTTCGACTTCAGGATGATCGGCCCGGTGATCGGCTTGTGGTCGGCCGCGGGGGCGAGGGCCGCCCCGAGGACGAGGGTCAGGACGGCGAGGGTCAGGCGGGCGGTGGTACGAATCGTGGTCATGTGCGTCTCCGGTGGTTCGTGTCGGGTGGAGGAGTTCCACCTCACGTCGGCAGGTAGACGACCACCGCCGCGGCCTTTCTGAAAAATCGCCAAACGTCGCGGTCGTGCGACAGACGGGCACCCGGGGGTTGGCACTCGTCCTCGCCCTTGTGTACGACGACCTCAGACTGCGGAGGAACGCCGGCAGCTATAGCACGCGGGGCAGTCAACGGTGACGTGCGGTTTCGGCCCTCTAATCCAAGTCCGATGGGCTCGAGAAGACGACCGGGCGGTCGCGGGACCCCGTCGTAGACGCCATCGGACCGTCGACCTGACTCCCAGAGTTGTCGTCCGAGGGTGGGGTTGCGTGCCGCGGCCACCTCAACATGCTCCAGAATGAGATGCCGCTTGCGCGCGTCGGTCCGACACGCCGAGGGTGACTCGCCTCTTGGTGTTGCGCACTTCGGTCAACGACGCTGAGCAAGTGTGTCGGACCGACGCGCGCATGGGAAAATGTGGCGCCCCGCCAACGAGCTGGAAATGCACTGATATTAGGCGCGGGACGGTCTCGAGCGGGAGTACGCCGAGATGTGCCGGGTGGAGCGGTGGAGCGTGCGGGCGCTCCGGGAGTAGATCGGCGGCATGCTGTTCGAGCGAAAGGCGTTGTCGAAGCAGCTGAAGAAGCTGGCCGAGCAGGGGTTGGCCAAGTTCATCGGTCCGCCCTGCCCGACTCCCGCCGATGTGTCAGGGCCGGCCCGACACCAGATTACGAGTGTTGCCCGACACGCTCTCCGATTGCCGTGCCGTTACGGTATCCGTGTCGCTCACTCCGGGCGTCATCGATCGGGTGCCCACGAGGGGAACGCCATGTCCGCCGAGACCGCGCCGGCCGCCGCGGCGAAGAAGACGGGGTTGCGCTGGACGAGCATCGTCTGGATCGCCGGGCTGCACGCGGGGGTGTTGCTGGCCCCGTTCACCTTCACCTGGTCCGGACTCGTCGTCTTCGGGATTTTGTACGTGGTGACCGGACTGGGCGTCACGCTCGGCTACCACCGGCTGCTCACACACCGCAGCTTCACCACCCCCAAGTGGGTGGAGTACGCCCTCACCCTCTGCGGCGTCCTGGCCAATGAGGGTGGCCCGCTGTCCTGGGTGGCGGGCCACCGCAAGCACCACCGGTACTCCGACCGGGACGGCGACCCGCACAGCCCGAACAAGGGGTTCTGGTGGGCCCAGGTGGGTTGGTGGACACACCGCGACCCCGTTCTGGACGACCCGGTTCTCGGCATTCAAAATGTGAAGGACTTGACCCGCGACCCGGTCCACCGCTTCTTAGAGCGGTGGCAAATCCTCCCGCCACTCGCCCTGGCCGCGTCACTGTACGCGCTCGGGGAGTGGTGGGGCGGGGTCGGGCTGTCGTGGGTGGTGTGGGGCATCTTCGTCCGGACCGTGAGCGTGTTCCACGCCACCTGGCTGGTGAACAGCGCCGCCCACATCTGGGGGTATCGCAACTTCGAGACGAAGGACCGGTCGACCAACCTGTGGTGGGTGGCCCTGCTGACGTTCGGCGAGGGGTGGCACAACAACCACCACGCGCACCAGCGGTCGGCCCGGCACGGCCTGCGGTGGTGGGAGGTGGACCCGACGTACCTGTGTGTCCGCTTGCTGGGAGTGGTTGGCTTGGCCACCAACATCCACGTCGCGGCGAAGCCGGCCGCCCCCCCCGCTCGCACGGTCGGAACCCTCTAGGGACGCACGGCCGAAGTCGGCCACGGTCGTCGTGCCCCGGAAGCTTTAGTCGTTCGACAAGACCCAGCGGATGGCCAGCCGGAGGAGTTCGGTCCCACTGTCCACGCCGAGCTTCGCCCGGAGTCGCGCCTGGTAGGTCTCAACTGTCTTCGGGCTGAGGTGCAGGTGGTCGGCGATCTGCTGGGTGCCCAGCCCGTCGCCCAAGCAGCGGAAGACTTCCAGCTCCCGATCCGAGAGGGAATCGATCGGGTCGTGGGGCGGGCCGCCCGCCTGGCCGAACTCGCGGAGGAGCGATTGCGTGGTGTCAGGGCTGAGAAACATGCCGCCGCCGAGGATGTGGCGGATGGCCGAGACGATCACGTCGGGGGCCTGCTCCTTGTTCACGTACCCGCTCGCCCCGGCCTGCACGGCCCGGCGGGCGTACAGCGAGTCCGGGTGCATCGACCAGACCAGGAACTTCAACGCCGGGTACCGCTCCTTGAGGCGTTTCACCAGGTCGATCCCGCACCCGCTTTTCAGAGAGACGTCGACGATCGCCACGTCCGGGGCCGTCTGGGCGACCTGCCTCAGTGCTTCGGGAACATCTGCGGCCTCCCCGCACACTTGAAGGCCGGGCTCGCGGGACAAGCGGATGACCAGCCCCTCTCGGGTGATCGGGTGGTCGTCGACGATGAGTACCCGGACCGGCTTGTCAGGGGGCGACTGCGGTTGCCGTGCCATGGCGTTGACCCACTGGGAGCGAACAGGAGACGGCGGTGCCGGTCGGCGAGGATTCGATGGCGAGTGTCGCGCCGATCAGGCCCGCCCGGTAACGCATGAGCTTGAGCCCGACTCCGCCCTGCACCTCGGCCGCCGTGGGCGCGAAGCCGTGCCCGTCGTCCCGGACGCGCAACTCGGTCGCGTGCTCGGTGACCGTCAGCGACACCGTTATCCGCTTCGCGTCGGCATGCCGCAGGGCGTTGGCCACCGCCTCCTGGGCGATCCGCAGGAGGTGCGAGGCGACGGTCGCGTCCGAGAGCGGAAAGGTCCCGACCGACACGAACGAGCAGGCGATGGCCGAGGTCTCGTGCACCCTGGCCGCCAGTGCCTCCAGCGCCGGGGTCAGTCCCGCCCCGTCCACCTCGAGGGCGACGAGTCCGCGGGACAGCGAACGCACCCGTCCGAGGGCGGACCGCAGGCCGTCGCCGATCCGCTAGGCCAGTGGCAACTCGTCCGATTGGTGCTCGCGCAGCCCGGCGATCAGCCCATCGGCCATCAGGCGGAGACCGGTCAACTCCTGCCCCACCGTGTCGTGCAACTCCCGGCCGATCCGCTCCTGTTCGGCCGTGGCGATTTCCAACACCTCACGCTCCAGCCGCCTCCGCTCGGTGGCGTCCCGGAAGATGCAGACGTAGAGGGGGAGGTGGTCCACTTCCCCGACGGCAAGGTCTGCGGGGAAGGTCGTACCGTCCCGGCGGAGCCAGACGACCGCCCGCCCGATTCCGCTCACCTGCTTCACCCCCGTGGTGAGGTAAGTCATGACGGAACCGCTGTGCTCCGCCCGGACGTCTGGGGGCATCAGGACGCCGATGGCCTGGCCGACCAGTTCGTGCGGCGCCCAACCGAACACCCGCTCGGTCGCCGGGTTGACGGACTCGATGACCCCACGACGGTCGATCGTGATGATCGGGTCGGCGGCGGCTTCCAGGATCGCCACCGTCTTGTCCGACCGTAACCGGAGGTCAGTCGTCATCCTCTTCAGTTCGGTCTGATCCCGCTCGATCACGCTCACGGCGGGCGGGCGGCCTTCCTCCGCGGCGAGTCGCGATGCCGTGACCGAGACGTCCAGGGTCCGACCGTCGCGGGCCGTTCGTCGGGTGTCCCACGGGGCGACCGCTTCACCCCGGCGGACGGCGTCGAGCGCGGCCAGGTCGGCCGCCCGGTGTGAGGCGGGGATCAGCACGCCGAACGCGAGCCCGACCGCCTCGGCCTCGGGGTAGCCGTACATCCGCTCGGCCCCGTGGTTCCAGGCCGAGACCCGCCCGTCCGACTCGACGAGCGCGATCGCGTCCGTCGAGTCCATCAGGACGGTTGCGAGTCGCTGGAGGTCCTTGTTCCGCCGGAGGGCCATCTCCGCCCGCTTCAGGACGGTCACGTCGGAGAACGTGAGCAGCACCCCGTCCGTCCGCCCGTCGATCGCCCGGTGCGGCAGGACCCGCCGCAGGAACCACCGGTCCCCGGAGGCCGCGACCTCGTGATCCGGCACCGATGCGGCGTCACTCCCGGTCGCCCGGACGACGTCGTGAATCGTGGCATCGAGCATGGTGTGGGCGATGTCCACAAGCGGCCGCCCGACGTCCGACGGGATGAGGTGGAAGAGCCGTGTGGCGGCCGGCGTGAACCGCCGGATCCGCCCGTCCGGGCCGACGAAAACGGCCGCCAGGTCGGTGCTGTGGAGCAGGCTGGTGATGTCCGCCGTGGTGACCGCCAGCGCCTCGCTCTTCTCCCGCAACTGGGCGTTCGTCGTCGTCAGCTCTTCGTTCAGCGATTGCAGTTCCTCCTTCGACGTTTCCAACTCCTCGACGGTGGACTGCAGCTCCTCGTTGACCGAGATCATCTCCTCGTTCGCCGCCCGCAGGTCCTCGCCGGCCAGTTGGTTGGCGGTGACGTTGGCCAGGAGGTCTTCCCGCGCCGCCC
Source organism: uncultured Fimbriiglobus sp. (assembly GCA_964390195.1). GTDB lineage: Bacteria > Planctomycetota > Planctomycetia > Gemmatales > Gemmataceae > JALHQU01. The sequence continues at coordinate 37,218 of CAYMHO010000016.1, forward strand.
GCAACTCCTCCTCCAGGTGGCGGACGAGGGGATCGGTGACCGGGGGCGGGCCGCCTGCGGGTGCGCCCGCCGCGACCTCCTCGAACACCACGAGGAAGAGCGGGCGGGACGAGCGGTGGGCCGGCACCGGGCGAACGGTCACCCGGACCGGGTGGTACCCGTCGTCGCGCTTCACCCAGGCGTCGACTGGTGGAAGGGGTGGGCCGCCCGGGGTGGCCTTTGCGAGGGTGGCTCGGGCGACGCCCTGGAGCCCGGCCCGGACCATGGCCAGAAGGTCGCGGGTCGGCTCCCCGGTCGGCAGGTCCATGAACCGACCGACCGGACCGGACGTATACGCGACCTGCCCGCCGGCGTCCACCAGGGCGGCGGCCGGGGCGAACTCCGCGAGGAGCAACTGGGCGGTCAGGTCGGCCGGGCGGGTGGCCGGTGCCGGCGACGCGGCCCGGTCCGCGGTGTGATGGACAACCCCGCCGACCGCCGGCGGGGCCGGTGCATCGACCCGGCCGACGGTCGCCTGGCTCGTCCGGCGGTACACCCGCCACGGGTTGGACACCGGCTCGAACAAGTCGGCCTGCACGCCTAGGGCTTCCGACGGCCCCAGGAACAGGAACCCGCCCGGGCGGAGGGCGAACGCGAACTTGCCGAGCACCCGCTGCTGGGCGGCCGGCTCCAGGTAGATGAGGAGGTTCCGGCAACTGATCAGGTCGAGCCGCGAGAACGGCGGGTCGGACAGGACGTTCTGCGGCGCGAACACGACCGCGTCGCGGAGGGGCTTGATCACCCGCCGGGAGCGGTCCGCGTCCGGGGCAAAGAACCGCTCCCGCCGCGCGGTCGGGATGTCGGCCAGTGCGGCCTCGGGGTACACGCCCGCGCGAGCGACCGCGAGGGCGTCGGCGTCCACGTCCGTGGCGAACACCTGGACCCTTCCGCCCCCGTGTGCCTCGATCCCCTCCAGGAAGAGGATGGCGACGGAGTACGCCTCCTCCCCGGTCGCGCACCCCGGCACCCACACCCGGATGTCGCCCCCCGCCGCCTTCGCCCGGAGGACGGCCGGAACGACCTCGGTCTCGATGACCGAGAAGGCTTCCGGGTCGCGGAAGAACCGCGTCACCCCGATCAGCAGGTCGTTGACCAGATCGTCCACCTCGGTCGGGTGGTCGGCCAGGTACGCGAGGTAGTCGGTGAACCCGGACAGGCCGTGGAGGCCGGCACGGCGTTCGACCCGGCGGGTCAACATCCCCGGACGATAGGCGGTGAAATCACGTCCGGTCCGCCTCTGGACCAGATCCACCACGGCCCCCAGGGTGGCGGGGCTCTCCGGCGGAGAGGGGGATTTCGGCTGTGGTCGTTCCGCCCGCGGGGCCGCCAGTGCAGCCGGGATGGCCTCTGGGGCCAGCACGGCGTCCGCCAACCCGGCGTCGATCACCGCCTGCGGCATGCTCGGGAACGCCGCGGTGGTCGGGTCCTGGGCGAAGGCCCGCCCGCCGTGAGCCTTGATCGCCCGCAGCCCGCGGGTGCCGTGGCCACCGGTACCGGAGAGGACGACCCCGACGGCCCGGTCGCCGACATCGGCGGCTAGCGAATCAAGGAAGTCGTCGAGCGACCCCACCGCCCCGGTGGTCATGTCGGGCGGGGTCAACCGCAGCACCCCACCGCGGATCCGCATCGTGGCGTTCGGCGGAATCAGGTAGACGTGGTCGGCCGCGACGACGGCCCCGTCCGTCGCCTCGACGACGGGGAGCGAGGTGTGCCGGGCGATCAACTCGGACATCAGGCTGACCCGCCCCGGGTCCAGGTGCGGGACCACCACGAAGGCCACCCTCGGGGTCGGAGAGACCGCGCCGAACATCCGGTTCAGTGCGTCCAGCCCGCCGGCCGACGAGACGACCCCCACGATCGGGAAATCCCCGTGGGCGCGGATCGGGTTGGTCGCTTCCGTCGTCACGGGTGCTAGCTCCTGCGCCCCAGGTCAACCGGCCGGGGGGCAACATCGCGTGTGCGGGTGAGTATAGCTGTGCGCGTGCGCGAACGTGTCGGGGCTGCCCCGACACGAACCCGCCGTACTCCCCCGACTCGAACCCGCGACCCCTTCGACTTAAAGTTCTGACATCACGCGATACCGAACCCAGTTGTGCCTCGTCGAGCGGCCCACCGGTCCCGCTCCGACGGCGAAGGGTACTGCCATGACAACCGTGTTGCCAGTCGGTGGTCGCGAACGGCCCTCGGCACGAACGAGCCACAACCGGCGGCATTCCAACCGTCTCCACGGTTCCACCGTCCCGTCCGAACGTCCTGCGGAAGTCGATTCGTCCGTCGCGGCGACCAGCCCGGACGAGGCCGGGTCGGACCACGCCCAGGGTCAATCCGGCGTGAGATCACTCGATCCGGCCGACACCGAACTCGGCGCATACGTTCGGGCGGCACTGAGCCGCGGGCCCTCCCCGTTGCGATCGGTCGGGGTGGTCGTGGCGGCCGGGCGGGTGATCCTCCACGGGCGGGTGCCGAGTTTCTACCTGAAGCAGGTCGCGCAGGAAGCGGCGCGGCGTGTCCTCTCGGCTGGCGCGTTCGAGAACCGTCTCGTCGTGGACGTGGCGGGAGTTCGGTGTTCCAGCGTCGTGGACGGTGTCGATTGACGTTCGTGCCCGAGTCCCCGATCGCCCCAACGCTCCTCGAGGTCCCCGTGTCACGACCACCCCTGCGGCCACACGCCGATCTCACGCCACCGACGCCGACCGCCCCGGGTGTTCTCGTGGCGGACGACGACCCAGCCGTTCGGGCGCTGTTGAAACACGTCCTTCCCGTGTTGGGCTTCAGGGCCTTTGTGGCGTCGAACCTGGGTGAGGCGGTGGCCCTGTTCGACCGGGAACGCCATCACGTCCGGGTCGCGCTGCTGGACGTGTCCATGCCCGGCGGCAACGGTCCCGACCTGTTCCGCGAGTTGCGGCTCCTCAGCCCCGAGTTGCCGACCGTATTCATGAGCGGGGAACTCGACCCCGACTTGAGAAACCCGCTCGCCGTTCGTCTCCGGGAGGTCGGCGCGAGCGGTCTGATCGCAAAGCCGGTGCGTCTGTCCGACCTCTCGGCCACCCTCGTCGCAGCCTTGCCGCAACCACTCTCATAGGTTCGGATTTCCCACCGTTCGAGAGGGGAAGCGGCCGACACCCGATGATGTCCCGCGATGCCTGACGCCCCACGCCCGAGGACGGTAGACCCGCCCCAGAGGAACACCCATGGCACGCGACGGAACGAAGACCAATCCTTCGAAGCGGTCGGATGCTTCGTCGCTTGATGTGATGACCGAGATATCCCTCCTGCTGCCGGAGAGCGAACTGGCCGCCCTCCAGGGGGCGGCCGAGGCCGAGGGGGTGACCGTCGGTCGACTCATCCGACGAATCCTTCACCAGTCCCGGTCCGGCGGGCGGGGGCGGTCGGCACGACCCAACCGCATTCGGGGACTGACGTCCGGTGTCTGTCCGGGCTCTTGCCACTGGGCCAGAGAGGTATTCCGCCAAGTCCCGCCGCCTGAGCTGAGTTCAGGAGTGTGGGAGTTCCTGGAGGAGGCGCGGGCCACCCTCGACGGCGCGGCGGACGAAGCGGCAGTGTGCTCTGCCGCCGTCCGACTGGCCGCGCCACTGCTCGGTCGGTTCTGTGAGATCAAGCTCCCCGGGCCGGACTCCGGACGGGCCGCGACTTGGCGGTCGCCGGGGTGGGATGCGGCCGTCGAACCGGTCGCCGACGCCGTTCTGCCGTTGGCCCACGCCGGCCGCCCCGCAGGGACGATCTCCTTCTCGGGGCCACCCGCCGTGGACGAGGGCACCCGCCGACGCGCCTCACGGCTGTTCGGCGAGACCGTCTCGCGCGCTTTTGCGCGTGTCGCCGCGGCCGAACTCGCCCGCCGGGACTTCTACTCGGCGGCCCTCGCCCACGAACTCGGGAACGCCCTCGCGCCGCTCGCGTACGGGGCCGCGACCATCAGCTTCGTCGGCCTGGAGACCCCGGTGGGCCGGGAGGTTTACGGGCGTATGGACCGGCAGATCGCTCACCTGCGGTCGGTCCTGGAGGGGATGCTCGACCTGCACCGGGCGGACCACGGCAAGCTCGTGCTACGAACCCGACTGGTGGATCTGGGCGAGATCGCGGGCCACGCGGCCGACTCCGTCGAACCGCTCGTCCGGGAGAAGCACCACACCCTGACCGCCTGCGTGGACCCGGACGCCCGCTCCATGACCGCCGACCCGATCCGGCTCGAACAGGTGCTGGTAAACCTGCTCACGAACGCCGCCAAGTACACGGCACCAGGCGGTCGGCTCTCCTTGCAGGCCGTTCGGGACGGGGACCACGTGGTCATCCGGGTGCGGGACACCGGGGACGGCATCCCGGCAGACCTGTTGCCGCGGGTGTTCGAAGGGTTCGTTCAGGGGCAACTCGGCGCGGGCGGGTTGGGGATCGGGCTGGCACTGGTCCGACGGTTGGTGGAGGCGCACGGGGGGCGGGTCACGGCGACGAGTGACGGGACCGGCACCGGCAGTGAGTTCGTCGTCACCCTCCCGGTCTGTCCGCCGACGGAGTCACCGACCGGTGCCCCGGATCAGGTCGACGGTGAGCCGTGAACCCACGACGCTCTCCCGGCCCGGACATGTTCGGGCGACCCGACGGAGGTGTGTGATGCGGATCCGTGAAATGACCAGTACCGAGTGCGCCCGTGTGCTGGCAAGCTCGCACGTGGCCCGGCTCGCCTGCGTCCGTGAGAACCAGCCGTACGTGGTGCCCGTCTTCCTCGCTTACGACGACGCGTCCGGGTGCCTCTACGGGTTCACCACGGTCGGCCGGAAACTCGAATGGATGCGGGCCAACCCCCTCGTCTGTGTCGAGGTGGACGAGGTGACCTCCTACGACCGCTGGGTGAGCGTCATCGCGACGGGGCGGTTCGAGGAACTCGCGAGCAATGCCGACCCCGGGACCGATCCGCTCCCATCGCCCTTCCGCCCGCCGCCGGCGTGCGAGGCCGCGGCAGCTTCGCCGGCGGACGGGCACCAGCGGCGGGGCGACGAAGACACGGTTGAAGACGCTGGGGCGGTCGGCAGGGACTCGGCGTGGCGAGTCCTCAAGACCCATCCGGTCTGGTGGGAGCCGGGCAGCACCGCTTGGGAAGCTCGTGTTCCCCGCGACTCGGGAGAGCCGTACGACCCGATCTACTACCGGATCCGGATCGACGGCGTGACTGGTCACGAGGCGACCCGGGACGTCTACGACCAGACCTCGCTCCGCGGGACCGCCCCTGCCGGCGGGAGTTGCGGCTGGCTCGGCAGGATGTGTAGGCGTGTGTTCGGCAGCTCGTCCGAGGCGGCGGGCACGGCCGTTCCGAATGCTGCGGTGAAACCTGTTAACGATGAGGAGTCGAGATGACCGGCTTCGTGCAAGACATCGAGACACTGGCCGTCGCGAACGACGAGTTCCGCCGCGTCCTGTACACGGCCGGGCACTGCCAGCTCGTCCTCATGGCGATCCCGCCCGGCGGTGAGATCGGCGCGGAGGTGCATACGCTCGACCAGTTCTTCCGCGTCGAGGCGGGGGCCGGCGAGGCGGTGCTCGACGGCGTGCGGAGTGTGATCCGGGCGGGGTTCGCCGTCCTCGTCCCGGCGGGGACGGACCACAACATCGTGAACACCGGCCGGGGGCCGCTCAAGCTGTACACGCTCTACGCGCCGCCGAACCATCGCGACGGCATCGTCCACCACACCCGGGCCGATGCGGAGGCCGACGGCGAGCACTTCGACGGCACGACGACGGAATGAGGAGTCGATCGAGATCGCCGCCGGCCGGTGCGGTGACTCCAGCGACGGGCGGTCTCGAACTACCGAACGGGGTGAGTTATGGGGTTGATCCTACTGATCGTGCTGATCCTGCTCCTCGTCGGCGCCTTCCCCCGCTGGGGGTACAACCGGAATTGGGGGTATGTCCCGATGGGCGGGCTGGGGCTCGTGCTGGTGATCGTGCTCATCCTCGTGCTGCTGGGGCACATCCCGCACGGTTTCTGACCTGCGGTGCACCGATATCCGGCCCACTGACCTCTTCCGGCGATCGAACGGGCCGGACCGCCGTCCGGTGGCTCGGGTCCTCGACCCGGATGCCGGACCAGCGCGACACGGGCTCTGCATTTCAGCGCCCGAGCTCTTCCAGGAGATGGCTGATGAACATGCGACTATTCCTCGGAATCGGGTTGCTTTTGGTCGTTCTGGGCATCGTCGCCCTGGCCGTCCCCAGCTTCACGTTCTTCACCAAGGAGCGGGTAGCGGACGCCGGGTTCTTCACCGTCGACCTCTCAAGGCCGCACACGGTCGTGCTCAACCCGATCGTAGGTGGTGTCGCGCTGGTGGCGGGGCTCGTCCTGGTCGTCATTGGGCTTCGCCCCAAGGCGGCCTGACAAGTCCGCTTCGACTCTCGGAGCGGAGGTCGTGGCGGGCCACCACCCGCCGACGGCTCTCAGACACCGAGCCCGGCGTTCCGGTGCGGTCGCCGTGGATCTTCCCGGCCGGATGACGAAGGTCCCGACCGGGACGTCGAATCCCGAATCCCGAACGGAGTGCTCCCATGCCGGACGAGACATCGGTTGCGATTCTGCCGCCCGCGGCCCCCCCTCACGCGGTCGAGGTGCGCGACGCGCAGGCGACCCTGGACGCTTCTGAAACGGCGGACCGCGAAAGACCACGCCCCGGCGGGGACTGGGTCGCCGACCGGGAACTCCTTCGCGCACTCGTCGCGGCGTACGGGGCCGACGGCGTGCGCGCGATGATCGACTCGCTGACCTGAAACCCGTCTGAGCGGGCCGTGTGCGGTCCCGCGTCGAGAGGAGTGGCCCCGCATGCCGCAGACGCCCCACGTCGAGAAACACTTCACATCTTCGGCGACGGTCCGTGACGTCGTCATCGGCATGGCCGACGGGTTGACGGTGCCGTTCGCCCTGGCCGCCGGATTGTCCGGCGTGGTGGAATCGACCGCCCTGATCGTCACCGCCGGCCTGGCCGAGGTGGCGGCCGGTGCGATCGCGATGGGCCTGGGCGGCTACCTCGCCGCGCGGACCGACGTCGAGCACTTCGCCTCCGAGCGGGCCAGAGAGGAGAAGGAGACGGAGGAGACGCCGGAGGTCGAAGCCGCCGAGGTCGCCGCCGTTCTCCGGTCTTACGGCCTGGGGGACGACCAGGTGGCGAGCGTGGTCGCCTCGATCCGGGCCGACAAGAAGCGGTGGGTGGACTTCATGATGCGGTTCGAGTTGGGGCTGGAGGAGCCGGACCCGAAGCGGGCCAGGAACAGCGCCCTGACCATCGCCCTGTCGTACATCGCCGGCGGCCTGATCCCGCTCGCCCCGTACTTCTTCATCCCGTCCGTGTACGCGGCGCTACTCGCCTCGGTCGGCGTCACCCTGCTGGCGCTCCTGGCGTTCGGGTACGTCAAGGGGCGGTTCACCACCAACCGCCCGGTGCGGAGTGCCGGGCAGACGGTCCTGGTCGGGGGTCTGGCCGCCGCGGCCGCCTTCGGGATCGCCAAACTCATCGGATGACCGCGACGGTGCCCGCGGGGTGGTACTTCCGTATCCGCGTGGCTCCGTCACCGGGTACACCCTCAAGGCCGCACGGCTCGGTCGCCCCCGTGAACACACATCCCGAGAGGAATCCCGATGGTGACAGTGGCCCGAGACCAGCAGCGCGTGTTCCTCCTGCGGGTGGCACGGCGGGCGCTCGCCGAACGCGGGTTCGAGGCCGACTTTTCGGCCGCCGCCCTGGCCGAACTCCGGAGCCTGACTCCCGTCGACGCCCACGGTGCCGGGGTTCGCGACCTTCGGCCGTTGCAGTGGTGCTCGATCGACAACGACGACTCGCGCGACCTCGACCAACTGACCGTTGCGGAGGCACTCTCCGGCGGCGACACCCGGGTGCTGGTGGCAATCGCTGACGTCAGTACCGCGGTCGCACCGGGCTCGGCCCTGGACCGTCATGCGGCCGTCAACACCACCTCGATCTACACGCCGCCGCACACCTTCCCGATGCTGCCCGAGCGACTGAGCACCGACATGACCTCCCTGGGCCGGGGCGAGGACAGGCTCGCCGTCGTGGTCGAGATGACGGTGGACGACGGGGGGCTGGTCGTCGGGTCGAGCGTATACCCGGCGGCGGTCCACAACCACGCCAAACTGGCCTATCCGAGCGTGGCCGCGTGGCTCGATGGCGGTGGCGAGCCGCCGGCCGCAGTCGGTTCCGTCCGCGGTTTGGCCGAGAACCTCCTGCTCCAGGACCGGGTCGCCCAGCGCCTCATGGCCCGCCGGCACGAACGAGGAGCGTTGGACCTCGAGACGGTCGAGGTGCGGGCCGTGTTCGACGGCGACGCGGTGAGCGGACTGGCGACGGAGAGACGGAACCGCGCCAAGGGGCTCATCGAGGACTTCATGATCGCCGCGAACGGCGTGATCGCCCGGTTCCTCGAAGACCACGGCTTCCCGGTCATCCGTCGTGTGGTCCGCTCGCCCGAGCGGTGGCCGCGGATCGTCGAGATCGCCCGTGCCCACGGGGGGGAGTTGCCGCCCGCGCCCGACGCTAAGGCGTTGAACGCCTTTCTGCTCTCGCGGCGGGCGGCGGACCCGATCCATTTCGCCGACCTGTCGCTGGCTGTGATCAAGCTGCTCGGCCGGGGGGAGTATGCGGCCGGCTTCCCCGACCAGCCGGTGACTGGTCACTTCGGCCTGGCGGTGAGCGAGTACACCCATTCGACCGCCCCCAACCGCCGCTACCCGGACCTCGTCACCCAGCGGCTACTCCGGGCAGCACTGGCGGGGCGGGAGCCACCCTACACCCGCGACCAACTGGTCGCGCTCGCGGCCCACTGCACCCGGAAGGAGGACGACGCCCAGAAGGTGGAACGGCTGGTGCGGAAGTCCGCCGCGGCCTGCCTGCTCGGCGAACGGCTCGGGGAGGCGTTCGACGGCCTGGTCACCGGGACGTCACCAGCGGGGACGTGGGTGCGGGTCTTCGACCCCCCCGTCGAGGGGCGGGTCGAGCGAGGGCAAGAGGGTCTGGACGTCGGGGACGCGGTGCGGGTGACGCTACTCCGGACGGACCCCGAGCGCGGCTTCATCGACTTCGCCTGCACCCATTCCGCGGGTCACCACCCCGTTCAGCCCCCGGCTCCACAGGGGTAGTCACCGACCCGGGGAGGACCCATGAGTGACGCGACCAAGGTCATGGGCATGGGATCGACGCCGCACGCCAACGGCGTCACCTTCCGCGTGTGGGCGCCCCACGCGCAGAGCGTGTCCGTCATCGGCTCGTTCAACGAGTGGGATGGTACCCGGCACCCCATGCGGGCGGAGGAGAACGGCTGCTGGATTGCCGACGTGACCGTGGCGCGCGCCGGCGACCAGTACCGGTTCCGGCTGTCCACCCCGACGGGCGAGTTCACCCGCATCGACCCGTACGCCCGAGAGGTGACCAGTTCGGTCGGCAACGCGATCGTCCACGACCCGGGCTTCGACTGGCAGGGGGACGACTTCCGCCTCGCGTCGTGGAACGAACTGGTCATCTACGAACTGCACGTCGGCACGTTCAACGACCAGGAAGACGTGGGCCACCCGGGCAAGTTCCCCTCGATCACGGCGCGGCTGGACTACCTGAGCAAGCTGGGCATCAACGCGATCCAGGTCATGCCGGTGAGCGTGTTCGCCGGGGTCCGGTCGTGGGGGTACAACCCCGCCCACATCTTCTCGGTGGAGAACACCTACGGCGGCCCGGTGGCGTTCAAACAGTTCGTCAGGCGGGCCCACCAGGCGGGCATCGCGGTCATCCTGGACGTCGTGTACAACCACCTGGGCCCGAGCGACCTCGACCTGTGGCGGTTCGACGGCTGGTGCGAGAACGGCCGCGGCGGGATCTACTTCTACAACGACGACCGGTGCCACACGCCGTGGGGCGACACCCGGCCCGATTACGGGCGGGGCGAGGTCCGGCAGTTCCTCCTCGACAACGTCCTGATGTGGCTCGACGAGTACCACTTCGACGGCCTCCGCTTCGACTGCACCCAGTTCATCCGCACCGTCCACGGGTCCGACGCCCAGGACCTGCCCGAGGGGTGGAGCCTGCTCCAGTGGATCAACGAGCGGGTCGCGGAGCGGTTCCCCGGCCGGATCACGATCGCCGAAGACCTGCAGAACAACCGGTGGCTGACCAAGGACGTCGGGGCCGGCGGGGCCGGGTTCGCCGCCCAGTGGGACGCCATGTTCGCCCACCCCGTCCGCCGGGCGGTCATCACGCCCCAAGACGCAGAGCGGTCGCTCGCCGCCGTCCGTGACGCCGTCTGCTACCGCTACAACGACGACGCCTTCGACCGCGTCATCTACAGCGAGTAGCACGACGAGGTGGCGAACGGCCGGGCGCGGGTGCCTCAGGAGATCAGCCCGGACGACCCCACGGGGTGGTACGCGCGGAAGCGGTCGACGCTGGCCGCCGTACTGGTGTTCACCTCCCCCGGCATCCCCATGCTGTTCCAGGGCCAGGAGTTCCTCGAAGGCGGGTGGTTCCGCGACACGGTCCCCGTCGACTGGGATCGCGGCGACCAGTTCCACGGCATCGTGCGGCTGTACCGCGACCTGATCCGCCTGCGGCTCAACCGGGACGGGGTCACCCGCGGGCTGTGCGGGCAGTCCACGCAGGTGTACCACCTGAACGAGGACCGCAAGGTGATCGCCTTCCACCGCTGGGACGCGGGCGGCCCGGCGGACGACGTCGTGGTGGTCGCCAACTTCCTCCAAGACCCGGAGGTCGGGTACGTGATCGGCCTGCCGGCCGCGGGCACCTGGAGGCTGCGGTTCAACAGCGACTGGCGGGGCTACAGCGACGACTTCCAGAACCACCCGAGTGCGGACGTCGTCGCCGAGGCGGGTGCCTACGACGGGCTGCCCTGGCACGCGGCCGTGTCCATCGGCCCCTACAGCGTGCTGATCTACTCGCAGTAAGTCCGCCCCCCCCGCTCGGCTCAAGCGGGGGAATTTCCGCGCGACCGTTCCGCCAAGCGTCCGGCATCCCGCCGCGGGACTGAAACCGAGGTGAAGGGTGCCTGCCGTACCGACTCCCGTGCTGCCGAAGAGGATCCCGCACGGTCCCCACCCGCCGACGACGGCCGCCCACGTCTCGCCCCTGCTGCTCGCCGCCGCCGGGGCCAACAGCGACCCACCTGCTCGACGACACGCGGGAAGCACTCGGTGGGAAGGACTGGTGCGACTGTCGCCATTTCCGATGCGCGTACCCGTGGAAACGACAAAATAGTCCTACAGCCGTAGTTGTTCAGTCGGGCGGTTTAGTCCTACAGTCGTAGGTGTTCAGTCGGGCGGTCTGGCCCCGCGTCTCTTGTAGTGGCACTCCCTCGCCCGGTGCTGGTGCCGTCGCCTCCAGGCCGACCACGCCAGCACACGCTTGGCCGGCGGGACGAACGCCCACACCAGTTTGAGGAGCGACGTCCGCACCTCGGGCACGCTCAGGCGGATCAACCCGTCGCCCCCTTTTTCCGCCGCGGGGGCGGCTGCCGCGAGCGGATGACCGCCACCACCGCCAGGGCGAGCAGGCTGAGCGTCACATGCCGGTGCCAGCCGGTCCAACTCCGCACCTCGTACTCGTCCAGCCCACAGTCGCCTTTGCCCAACTCCAGGCACTCCTCCACCCGCCACCGCGTGCCCGCCACCCGAATCAACTCGGTCGACCGTGTCGCCGCCGGCCCGCGGGCGAAGAAGTAGGCCCGCTCGTCCACCCGCTCGCGGTGCCGTCGCACCACCAGCCACAGTTGCCACCCCCGCTCGTCCACCGCCCCGTACGCCCGCACCGCCCCGTCGTACTCCCGCGGCCCCTTGCTCCCGTCCCCGGCACTCGCCCGCATCCAGTCCGTGGGAGCGAACGCGTCGGCGATCTCCCCCACCGTCGAGCGGAACTGCCCGTCGAACAGCGGTTGGTTGGACGGCACCGCC
>CAYMHO010000017.1:0-4291 GCA_964390195.1 uncultured Fimbriiglobus sp.
CTGACCGAGTTCCAGGCGGAGCAGTTCCTACTGGGCAAGTGGCGAGGGTTCACCGTCGGCAAGTACAAGCTGCTGGAGCGGATCGGGGTGGGGGGCATGGGGCAGGTGTTCCTGTGCGAGCACCTGTTCATGAAGCGGCGGGTGGCGGTGAAGATCCTGCCGCCGGCCAAGGCCGAACAGCCGGCCGCGCTCGGGCGGTTCTACCGCGAGGCGCGGGCGGCCGGGCAACTGGAACACGCCAACATCGTCCGCACCCACGACATCGACCAGGACGGCAACCTGCACTACATCGTGATGGAGTACGTGGACGGGTCGAACCTGTTGGACATGGTGAAGAAGCAGGGGCCGATGCCAGTGCCGCGGGCCGCTCATTACATGTGGCAGATCGCCCACGGCCTGCAGTACGCGTTCGACAACGGGCTGATCCACCGCGACATCAAGCCGGGCAACATCCTGGTCGACCGCGACGGCACGGCCAAGCTGCTGGACATGGGGCTGGCCCGCTTTTACCAGGACCAGTCGGACATGCTGACGGTCAAGTACGACGACAAGATCGTCCTCGGCACGGCCGACTACGTGGCCCCGGAGCAGGTGGCCAACAGTCACGCGGTGGACGTGCGGGCGGACATTTACGCCCTCGGCGGCAGCCTGTACTTCCTGCTCGCCGGGCACCCGCCGTTCCCCACCGGGACGGTGTCGCAGAAGCTCCTGTGGCACCGCACCAAGGACCCCACCCCGCTGCGGCAGGTGCGGCCGGAGGTGCCCGAGGGGCTGGCGGCGGTGGTCGCCAAGATGATGCACAAGGACCCGGCCCAGCGGTACCAGACGCCGGCCGAAGTGGCGGCCGAACTGGAACGGTGGGCGGCGGCCGACGCCCCGCGGCCGGTCGAGTCCGAACTGCCGGTGCTCAGTAAAGCCGCCCGCGACCCGGCTGAGCGGGACGGCCCGCGGTCGACTGCCTCTCAGCCGCGGTCGGCGGTACGTACGCTGGCGGCGGCGGCACCTGCCCGCCCGTCCCCGTTCGCCGCCGAGGCACCCGTCGCCCTGTCCGTCGAACCGCCCAGCCGCACCCCGACGCCAGCCCACCGCCCGTCCCCGTTCCAGCCGCCCGCCCCGCCGGCCGCCGCCGAGACGGTCAGCAAGTCGGCCGGACAGTCGACCAACCCGATCCGTCCCGGTGGCCTGCCCGGTCGGTCGAGCGGGCGGAAACCGCCGCTGCCCGCCTCGGTCGTCGCGCCCAACCACGGTAGTTTCCCGGTCATCGCCCCGCCTCCTCCGGACCAGCGCGGGCAGAAGCGGACGTACCTGGTGGTCGGGCTCGTGTGCGCCGCCGCGGTCATCGCCATCGGCCTGTTCGCGTACAAGTTCGTCTTCGCAAAGCCGGCCCCGGCCCCGCAGCAGCAGACGGCCCCGGCCGAGTGAGTGCCGCTTGGGAATGGAATCGCGACCGGCCGGGAGCGGGGAGTGTCACCCCACCGCTCCCGGCCGGTCGCGATTCCATTTCTGTCGTCACTGCTTCTTCGATTTCGACTTCTTCAGCGCCTCCAGCTTCTCTTGCAGCCGCTTGATCTCCGCCTCGATCGACTCGGCGTCATCCGCCGGTTTGGTGGTGGCCGGCGGCGGGGCGACCTTCGCAGGCGGGGTCGGCGGGGCGGGCGGGGCGGGCGGCAGCGGCTTGGCCGGGGCCGTCGGGTCGGCCTTCGGGGCGGCTGGGACGTATTCGTACTTGCCGGACTGACCCGGCTGCGCCGGCGCGACGTACCTGTAGTACTGTCCTGGCTCGCCGGACGGGATGGCCCAGGCGCCGCTGCCGGACACCCCGCCCTTCGCCCGGCGGAACACCCACACCAGCGACTTCGGGTCCTCCATCGGGGTGGTGCCGCTGAACACCCACCCTTTGTCCTCCTGCTTCTGGAGGAACGCCATGAACTTCGTCTGGTCCATCGGGCTGACCACCACGAACAGGTAGTCGTTCGCCCTGGTGGTGTTGGTGGCGTCGTCGGCGATCTTTGGGGCCTTCGTCTTCTCCTTCTCCCCATACACCTTGGCCAGTTCCTCGTCCGCCTTCGCCTTCGCCTCGGCCACCTTCGCCCTCAGTCTCGCCTCCGCCTCGGCCTTCGCCGCGGCCGCGGCCGCCTGCTCCGCCTCCGCTTTCGCTCGTTGGAGTTCGGCCTCCAGTTGCTTCACCCGGTCGGCCGGGTTCTGCGCCTTGGCCGGCGCCAGAGCCGACTGCGCCCCAGCCGACGCCACCCACCCGGCCCCGCCGCTGACGGCCAGCCCGCACGCCGCCAGCACCCCGGCGGCCAGCAGTTTCACCTTGTTGATGCTCATCCCGATCACCCCCGAAGAGAGTTGGAGAACCGAACTCGGAACCGCGTACCCGATTTGACCCAGACCGAACGCCTTGGCCGACACGTCCGCCGGCACCGCCGCCATGCCCACCGTGGCCAGCACCCCGAGGGTCAGCCCGCGGGCGCTTAGCCGCTCCAGCACCGCGTTCTTCGCGCGTGTCAGTCGCCCGGACAGCGTGCCCAGCTTCCAGCCCAGTTGCTCGGCCGCCTCCGTCTGCCCGCGTCCTTCCAGGCAGCACAGGACGAACGGCACGCGGAGGGTGTCGGGCAGGCCGGCCACCTCCTCGTGGACCGCCGCCAGTGCCCGGTCCCAGGCGGAATCCGGGACGGCGTGGCCGTTCCCCTCGCGGCCGGCGGTAGCCAGCTCTCGGGCGGACCGGCGTTTGGATGACAGGCGGGATTTGCCGCACACCTTGTACGCCACCCCGTGCAGCCAGGCCGACAGCTTGGCCGCGTCCTTCACCCCCGCCGCGTTCCTCACCAGCACCAGGAACGTCGCCTGGAAGGCGTCGTCCGCCTCGGCGTCGGAGCGGGTGAGGTGGCGGCAGACGGCCCACACCAGCCGCCCGTGCCGCCGCACCAGCCCGGCGAACGCCTCGTCGTCGCGGGTGGCGACGAACCGGCGGAGCAGGTCGGCGTCGGTGTCCGGCGGGCCGGTGTCGGCCAGCGCCCGCAGTACAGCATTCAGCGGTCGGGCGGTCATGACGACTCTCAAGGTTCGCTCACAGGGGTAGTGCCCACGGTGGCGGGTGTTCTACACGGCGGGTGGGGATAATTTCCGCCGCCACCCCGCCTATTCTCGGTCGCCCCTTCGGGGTGACGTCCCCCCGGCTTACAATTCCGGCATGAGTACCGCCGAGAAGTACCTCCGCCCGGAGGTCATCCGCCAGGTTTCCCGCCTCGACCTGCGGGCCAAGTTCATCGTGCAAGGGTTCCTCACCGGCCTGCACAACAGCCCGCTGCAGGGGGCCAGCGTCGAGTTCTCCGAGCACCGCAAGTACGTGTCCGGCGACGACCTGAAGGACATCGACTGGAACGTGTACGCCAAGACCGGCCGGTACTACGTGAAGAAGTACAAGGCCGAGACGAACATGATGGGCTACCTGGTCATGGACCTGTCAAAGTCGATGGGGTACACCTTCCGGCAGGAACTGACCAAGTTCGAGTACGGCATCTGCCTGGCGGCGGCGCTGGCGTACATGATGATCCACCAGCAGGACCCGGTCGGTCTGGTCACGTTCGACACCACGCTCCGCACCGTCATCCCGCCCAAGTCGAAACGGTCGCAGCTCGGCACCATGCTGTCGGTGCTGGCCAAGCTGCAGCCGACCGGCGAGACGAACATCGCCGACGCCCTCAACCGGGTGGCCGGGCTGGTGAAGGGGAAGGCGCTGGTGATGGTGTTCAGCGACCTGCTCGGCGACCCGGAGGAGGTGATCCGCAGCGTGTACCGCCTGCGGCACGGCGGGCACGAGGTGATCCTGTTCCACATCCTGGACGAGGCGGAGGTGCACTTCCCGTTCAGCGGATCGGTCGAGTTCGAGGACCCGGAATCGCAGGACAAGCTGCAGGTGAACGCGGACGGCATCCGGCGGGACTACCTGGCCGGGCTGGACGAGTTCCGCGAGTTGTACCGCCGCGAGTGCGGGCAGGCGAACGCCGACTACGTGCCGATGGACACTAGCGTCGGGTTCGACAAGGCGCTGATGGAGTACCTCATCACCCGCACCCGGCGGTTCGGGTGACGGGCGACATTCTCAACATTGTCAACCTGCGCCTCATCCCCCACCCTGCGGAATCTGGGGAGTGGAGGTACCATTCATGCCCAGAATCGTGGTCCTGGCCGGCATCAACGGGGCGGGAAAAACCACCGCCTCCCGGCACCTGCTGGCCGACGTGCTGAAGATCCCCACGTTCGTGAACGCGGACGCCATCGCCCG
>CAYMHO010000017.1:4391-6610 GCA_964390195.1 uncultured Fimbriiglobus sp.
TGCTGGCCGACGTGCTGAAGATCCCCACGTTCGTGAACGCGGACGCCATCGCCCGCGGGCTGAACGGGCTGAACCCGGAGGCGGAATCGTTCCGCGCCGGGCGGATCATGCTCGACCAGATGAACGACCTAGCCCGCCGGCGGCAGGATTTCGCTTTCGAGACCACCCTCTCGGCCCGCACGTACGCCGTCTGGCTGCGTGAGCTACGAGCCACGGGGTACGAGGTGTTCCTGTACTACTACTGGCTCGATGGTCCCGATGTCGCCATCGCACGGGTCGCCCTGCGGGTTCAGAGTGGCGGGCACTTCGTGCCAGATGCTGACATCCGCCGGCGGTACGCCCGGAGCGTCCGGAACTTCCTGGAACTGTACCGCCCCATTGCGGACTGGTGGGAAGTGTTCGATAATACCCACGGCCAGCGGGCGCTGCTCGCGATCGGAAGCTGCGACGAGCAAGACGAAGACAACCCCGACACTTGGGCCGCGTTCGTCAGGAGTGCCAGCCATGAGTGACAACGGAGCGAAATCCCCGTTGTGGGACGAGATGATAGCCCTCCGCCCGGCCATTGCGGAAGCCCACGCCAAAGCCAACCGCGAAGCGCTGCTCGAACACGCCCGCATGGGTCGTTCGGTGCCCGAAGGCCGGGGCGGCGGCCATGTCGTCTGGATCACCCCCGCCGAGATCTTCGCCCGGTACGGGCTGGACGAGTTCGGGCGGGAGAAGCCGGCCGAGTAACGTCTTCGCGGCGCGAGCCTGGCACCCAGGCTCGCTGCCGCTCGCCGCGAAGACGGTCGGCCGATTCACTCACTTCTTGATCGCCTTGTACTCCACCTTCTTGAACGTCATCACGCTGCCGGGGTCGTGCCCCTGGATGGCGAAGTGCCCTTTGGTGAACGTCTTGTTCGGGTCCTTCCACTTGAGCGTCTCCTTGTCGTTCACCTTGATGGTGATCTCGTCACCCACGCAGATCACCTCCTCCACGAAGAACTCGTCCGGCTTGTGAGTCGCCTTGTCCATCACCAGGCAGATCTCCTTCTTGAACTTGTCCAGTTTGAACTCACCGTTCGGGTACAGGCAGCCGCTCTTGATCGGGTCGCCGCCGGTGGCGTTCACCTGCGCCTCGTACCCCTTCGGCACGCCCGGTCGCATGCCGGCGCGGAAGAAGATGCCGCTGTTCCCCTTGTCGTTGATCTTCACCTCCACCCGCAGGTGGAAGTCGTCCGCCTCGGTCTCGGTGTACAGGTGGCTCATCGGCCCGCCGCCGACGATCGTCCCGTCCTTGATCTGCCACAGGGTCACTTCCTTGTCGTCCTTGCCGATGCCGACGAAGGCCGTCACCTTGCCGTCCTTGTCCTTCACCTCCTTCATCCCCTTGAACTGCCCGCTCGGCGGGTCGGGCAGCTTCCAACCGGTGAAGTCCTTGCCGTTGAACAGTTGCACCCAGCCGTCCTTGCCGTCCTTCTTGTCGTCGGCCAGGGTAGGGGCCGCCAGCAGGGCGGCCGCGAGGAGCGAGAGCACGCGGGTCATGAGTCGGGTTCTCGGGGTGGGAGGGGGTGGGCCGGTCGAACGGATCGGCCGGAGCTGAGCCAATCCTATCGACCGCCCGCACGACCGCCACCACCAGCCGTGGGCGGAAAAAACAGGCTGGCGCGTGGTTTGAAAAATGCCGACCGGGCTGGAGTTTTCGTTGTCGATGGGGTGGGTAATTTCTATCTTGTCGGTCAATTGGGAGTGCTGGGCAGTTTGGGGGATGTCGTCCATCCCGACACCCGTGCACGAAGATCGGAGTGATTTGGCCTCGGTCGGGAGTACCGCTCGGGGCACGGTCCGGTTATCCCGTCTGGAGAACTCTGATGAATCGTCGTGTGTTTGCAACAGCGGTTCTTGGGGCGGCGGCCTGGCTGGCCACCTCCGTGGAAAGTGCGTCGGCGTTCGGCGGTCGGTTGTTCGGCGGGCGTGGTAACGACTGCGCCGCCCCGTGCGCCCCGGCCCCGTGCGCCCCGGCGGTCGGTGGGTGTGGTCCGGTCGCGGCCCCGGCCACGACCACCGTCACCGTCACCCGTCAGGTGGCCCGCACCGTCACCGAGAACAAGCCGGTGCAGGTGAGCAGCTACCAGATGGTGAGCGAGCCGTACACGTGGCAGGAGTGCGTGACCACCCCGCACACCGAGAACAAGCCGGTGCAGGTGAGCAGCTACCAGATGGTGAGCGAGCCGTAC
>CAYMHO010000017.1:6710-36825 GCA_964390195.1 uncultured Fimbriiglobus sp.
GGCACCCGCCAGGTGTGCAAGCTGGTGACGGAAACCAAGACCATGCCGGTGACGACTCACAAGAGCGAGATGGTCACCCGCACCGGCACCCGCCAGGTGTGCAAGCTGGTGACGGAAACCAAGACCATGCCGGTGACGAGCGTGGTGTACGACACCGTGACCGAAACCGTACAGGTGCCGGTGGCCGCGGCCGCCTGCGGCGCGGTCGCCCCGGCCTGCGGCACGGCCGCCCCGGCCTGCGGCGGCGGGCTGTTCAGCGGCAAGCTGTTCAGCGGCAAGCTGCTGGGCGGGCTGTTCAACCGTGACCGCGGCTGCGGCGGTTGCAACTAAGGCCGACCCGAGTTGATCGGGCCGACGCACCGGCCGCGGGGGGCAACCCCCGCGGCCGGCTTCGTTTCGTCCTCAGTCCCTGGTCCTGACTTCTCAGTGGGTTGTCCGCGAACGCCGTTCGCCCACTTTCGACGTGGACGGAGTTGGACCGCCGAGTCAAGGACTGAGGCCAAGGGGCCGAGCACGATGGACGGGCTAGACCCGCATCTTCTTCCACCGCCCCGAGGCGAACCGCCAGACGAACAGCAACCCCCGCACGTACAAGTCCGTCACCATCGCCACCCACGCCCCGATCAGTCCCCACCCCGGCCCGCTCACCTCCCACCCGCCGGCCGGCAACTTGCCGGTCAGCCAGACGGCCAGCGGCAGCCGCACCCCCAGGAAGCCGACCCAACTGATGAGCACCGGCACGCGGGTGTCGCCGGCCGCCCGCAAGGCCGCCGTCAGCACGATCCACGCGGCCACCGCCGGCATGGCGAAGGCGATCAGCCGCAACGCCCCGACCGCCAGTTCCACCTCGTGCGGGTCCGCCGTGTGTGCCCGGCACATCGGCTCGGCCAGCACGAAGAACACCACCCCCATCGCCGTCATCGCCACCGCCCCCATGCCGAACGCCGACCACCCGCCTCGCGCCGCACGGTCCGGCCGCCGCTGGCCCAGGCTCTGGCTGACCACCGCCATCGTCGCCGGGGCGAACGCCCCACCGGCCAGGTAGCCGAGTGCCTCCCACCGCAGGGCGATGCCGTGCGCCGCCGACTCGGCCGGGCCCAGGCGGTTCACCACGCTCAGGAAGAGCAGTTGGCAACAGGCGACCGAGAGGGCGTCGAACGCGGCCGGCACGCTCACCCGCAGCAGGCGGTACATGAGGGCGGTGTCGGGCCGCAGGGTCGCCGGCGTCAGCCGCAGGCCGCTCCGCCCGCGGACGAGCAGCAGCAGCACCGCCACCCCGCCGGCCGCGTAGCTGCACGCCGTCCCCAGGGCGATGCCGGTGAAACTGTCCGGGGTGTTCGGGTCCCCGCCGCCGCTGCACACCCACGCCACCGGCACGTTCACCGCCGTCACCCCGGCCAGCACCCACAGGCCGGTGCGGGTGTCGCCGGCGCCGATCAGGCAGGCCACCCCGCCGGTCATGAGCATCTGCAGCGGCAGGACGAGGGCGAGCGGCAGCAGGTAGCGGGCGGCGATGTCGGCCGGCCCGGCGGCCAGGTTGAGCAGCGGCAGCAGGAACGGCAGCCCGACGACGGCGGCGAGGGTGGCGAACAGCCCGAACAGGACCGCCAGCCAGACCGTCTGGGCGGTCGCCCGGTTGGCCGTCGCCGCGTCGTTCGCCCCGACGCTCCGCCCGACCAGTGCCGTCGCCCCGACGCTCACCACGATGCTGTAGCTGGAGATGAACCAGTACAGGTAGTTGGCGGTGGTGAGGGCCGCCCGGTGGTCGGGCGAGTAGTCGTGGGCCAGCCACTGGTCGTACTGCTGGGTGACGAACAGCAGCCCCTGCTGGGCGAGGGTGGGCAGGGCGAGGAGGAGGACCCGCTTCCACAGCGGCGGGTCGGGCGGTGCGGCCGTCATCGAGGAATGATACGGGGCGGGCCGGCCGCACCGGCCGTCGTATGCTGGGGGTATCGCCGATGGACACCACCTCGCCCACCCTGCTCGCCCGGCTGGCCGGCGGCGCCGACCCGGCCGCCTGGGACCGGTTCGTCGCCCTGTACACACCCCTGCTCATGCGGTGGAGCGGGCGGCTCGGGTTGTGCGAGGCGGACGCGGCCGACTTCACCCAGGACGTGCTCGTCCTCCTCCTCCAGCACTTCGCCAAGTTCAAATACGACCCGGCCGGCAGCTTCCGCGCGTGGCTGAAGACGGTGCTGCTGAACGTGTGGCGGAAGCACCAGCGGAAGGCGGCCCGCCGGCCGGCCGCCAACGGTCATGTTGACCAGGCGGTTGACACCGACCCCGGCGTGTACGTGGACGAGGCCGAACACCGCGACTTCCTGGTGCGGCGGGCGCTCCAGGTGGCGAAGGCCGACTTCGAGCCGGTCACCTGGCAGGCGTGCGCCGAGTACCTGATGAAGGGACGACCGCCGGAAGAGGTGGCGGCCGAGTTGAACATCAGTGTGAACGCCGTTTACCTGGCCAAGTCTCGCGTCCTGCGACACTTGCGGACCGAACTCGCCGGCCTGCTCGACTGACCGGTCGTCGGGCACATTTTTTTTCGCACTTTCTCTGACAGGAATCGGCTGGGGTTGGCCTACTCCTGGCGTTCAACACCCGGCGAGCCGTTCATGCCCACCCTCAGCCCGTGCCCGGATCGCGGCGAACTGGAGCGGTACCTGCTCGGGCACGGGTCGGCCGAAGGGACGGCCGACCTGGAATCGCACCTGTCCACCTGCCCGGAGTGTGCGGCCGCCGCCGGCGGGCTGGCCGGGGCGGACGACCTGGTGAACGCTGTCCGCCAGGCGGGCAGCACGCCCGACACTCCTGAGCCGGCGAGCGTCGAGTCGCTGGTGAGCGCGTTCCGCATGGCGTCGCGGCAGTCGGTCGGCAAGACGGTCAGCTTCGCGCCGGGGGTAGCCGGCACGTCCGACCCGGCCGCGATCCCCGCCCGGATTGGCGGGTACGAGGTCCGTGGGGTGCTCGGGGCAGGTGGCATGGGGGTGGTGTACCACGCCTACGACCCGGTGCTGCGGCGGGAGGTGGCGGTCAAGGTGGTGAAGCGGCAGTGGCACCGCTCGCCGGCGGCGCTGGGGCGGTTCCTGGCCGAAGCGCGGGCGGTGGCCGCCGTCGAGCACGACAACATCGTCGTCATCCACGCCGTCGAGACGCACGACGGCCTGCCCTGCCTGGTGATGCCCCTCCTGAAGGGCGACACCCTCGCCGCCCGGCTGAAGGGCCGGCAGCCGCTGCCCCTGCCGCACGTCCTGCGGGTGGCCGCCGACGTGCTGAACGGGCTGGCCGCCGCCCACGCCGTCGGGCTGATCCACCGCGACATCAAGCCGAGCAACCTGTGGGTTGAACCGTCGGGGCGGGTGAAGGTGCTCGACTTCGGGCTGGCGGTGTCCGGGGACGACACCACCGCCGGACAGGGCGGCACGCCGGGGTACATGGCCCCGGAGCAGATCCACGGCGGGCCGATCGACGCCCGTGCCGACCTGTTCGCCGTAGGCGGGGTGCTGTACCGGGCCGCCACCGGCCGGGACGCTTTCGAAGGCATCTCCCCCGCCGACTGTCTGGTGAAGACCATCACCCGCGACCCGCGGCCGGTGCGGGAACTGAACCCGGCCGTGCCCGCCCGCCTCGCCACGATCATCGACCGGCTGCTGTCGAAACAGCCGGCCGACCGCCCGCAGTCGGCCGAGGGGACGCTTGCCGAGTTGCACGCCATCGAGGCCGACGCGACCGCCCGGCGGCGGCGGTTCACCCGGCGGGCGTGGCTGGTGGGGGTGGCGGCGGCGGCGGTCGCCGGCGGGTTCGGGGCGTGGATGCTCACCCCCGGAAAGTCGCCCGAGGAGCCGCCCGTTGAGGTCGAGTTCACCCACGACCCGGACGTCACCAAACTCGTCCTGTCGCGGGACGGGGTCGAGCAGGTGGTGGAACTGCCGAAACAGGCGAAGCTGTCGCTCGCGCCCGGCGAGTACTCCGTCCGGCTGGCGGCCGATGTGCCCAACCGCAAGCTGGAGCCGGCCGCCCTCATCGTCCTGCCGGGCACTCCGACGAAGGTGGCAGTGTCCCTCCCCGGCGAACTGGCCGTGTCGAAGACGCACGACGCGGGCGTCACCGGGGTGGTGGCCGTCGCCGAGAAGGGGAAGGGGCTGGTGGTGGTGTCGGCCGGCCTGGACCAGACGCTCAACCGCTGGACGGTCGGGGCGAAGGGCGGGCAGCCGATCGCCCAACTGACCAGCCCGGCGCGGGCGTTCGCCGCCACCCCGGACGGGCTGCTGGTGGTGACGGCCGGCGGGAACAAGAGCCTGCCGGCCGAGTTGGGCGTGCAACTGTGGGACGGGCGGACGCTGACCAAACAGGGCGAACCGCTGACCGGGCACACCGGGCTGGTGTCGGCGGTGGCCATCTCGGCCGACGGCTCGCGTGTGGTGTCGGCCGGCGCCGGCGAGGTGTGGCTGCGGACCCGCACCACCCAGCGGCGGGAGCAACTGGTCGGGCACGGCGACGCGAAGGTGCTGGCCGCCGCCCTGGACGACGCCGGCAAACTCGCCCTGACCGGGGACGACGCGGGTGACTTCGGCGTGTGGGACACCGCCACCACCAAGCTGGTGCTCAAACGGACCACCGGCGTGAACGGGGCCGCCGCGAAGGCGGTGCGGGCGGTCGGGTTCACCCCCACCGGGTTTGTGTCGGCCGGCGACGACGGGGTCGTCCGACTGTGGGGTCGCACCACCGGCGAGCTGCGGGAACTGGCCGCCAAGCCCGACCCCAAGCCGCTTCACTGCCTGGCGGTGTCGGCCGACGGCACGCGGTTGCTGTGCGGCGGGGCCGACGGGACGGTGCGGCTGTGGTCGCTGGCGAGCGGGAAACAGCTGGCGGCCCTGACCGGCCACCAGGGCACGGTGAACGCCGTCGCCTTCACCCCGGACGGGCTGGGGGCGGTGTCGGGCGGATCGGATCGGACGGTACGGGTGTGGCGGTTGCCGCTCCCGTGACCGCGACTTCTCGGGACGAACTTTCAACCCCTGCTCAGGAGTACGGCGATGAAACGGTGGACCCTCGGGCTGATGCTGGTCGGGCTGGCGGTGGTCGGTCGGGCGGCCGCGGCCGAGCCGACGAAAGAGGAGAGCGAGTCGCAGGCGCGGGCCAAGCTGGTCAGCGACCTGGGCACCGCTTACCGGCTGATGGCGTTCGGCAAGGGCGAGTACGGCGAGGCGAGCGGGCTGAAGGCATACCAGTCGCCGGAAGCCCTCGTGGCGGCGGGCGGCATCCTGCTGCGGGTGCAGAAGGACTCCGGCGGGTTCCAGGCGGTGGACGAGAAGGGCGAGCCGGTGAAGGACGGGAAGGCCGCCGATCTGGCCAAGCAGGCGGACGAGCTGTTCGCCCAGGCACGCACCCTGGCGAAGGGCGACAAGGCCCGGACGAGTGAGGTCGAGGAACTGATCAAGCAGGCGAAGGCGGTGGAGGAGAAGCGGGGGGCGGTCGGCAAGCCGCGGACGGTCACGAGGGTGCTCAAGCCGGGCGAGACGGTGGAGATCACCATCGGGTTCGTGCCGAGCAGCCCGGCGAGCGTCAGCTACACCACCGCCGGCGGCCCGCGGCAGCAGTGCGAGATCATCGGGCCGGGTGGGAACACCCTGTACGACAACACCGGCCGCGACGGCACCCACAACTGGACCACCGTGAAGGACGACAAGAAGCGGATGATCACCATCCGCCTGACCAACCGCGGCACCGGCACCCACACCGTCACCGTCACCACCAACTGAGCCGAGTTCACACCTCCGCCGCGAGCGGTGCGAGCGGGCAGAGCACGCTCGCACCGCTCGCGGCGAACACACCACCCCTTCACCCCACAATCGGAGTACACTCGTGAACACGACGAAGTTCCTGCCGGCCGTCGCCCTCGCCCTCGGGCTGGTGTTCGCCGGTTCGCCCAACGCCGCCGACCCGCCGAAGGACGCCCCGCCGAGCGAGAAGGACGTAAAGGAGGCGGAGGCGCGGGCCGGCGTGGTCGAGGACATCGGGCTGGCCGCCGAACTGACCGCCTTCGGTCGCGGGCTGTCGTGCGAGGCGACCGCGGCGAAGGGGGCCAAGTCGCCCGAAGCGTTGGTGCTCGCCGGCGGCATCCTGTGGCGGGCGCACGCCGCCGTCGGCGGCAAGACGGCCGAGTTCGACGTCACCCCGACGGACGAGAAGGGGAAGGCGGTCGACGCCAAGCCGGAGAAGTTGAAGTCGCTGAAGGAGCAGGCGACCGACCTGTTCGACGAGGCGCGGGCGATGACCGCCGAGGGCGGGGACAAGGCCCGCACCTCCGCCGTCGAGGCGATGATCAAGCGGGAGCAGGCGTCCGAGCCGAGCCGCGGGGCGGTTGGCGGGCCGAAGCGGGTGGCAATGGCCATCGCCCCCGGCGGCACCCAGAGCTACAAGGTGGCGTTCGTCGGCGGCCTGCCGGCGGTGATTGCCATGCAGGGGAACGGGGCGTCCAACCTGAAGATCACCATCACCCACGTGGGCGGCAACCAGTTGTTCAACCTGAAGGGGGTGGCCGCGCGGTACGCCTGGGTGCCGGCCCGCGACAAGGACGGGGCCAAATGGTACGACGTGACCGTCACCAACATCGGCAAGGCGCCGACCGCTTACATCCTGGCGACGAACTAACCGACAAGGTTTGCCGCGAGGCGGAGACGACCGCGCGGCACGCGGTCGTCTCCGCCTCGCGGCAAGCCCCATCACATCCCCAAAATCCCCTCCCCACCCGCCCGTTTGAGGCCGCCCGCCATGTTTCGCCTCGCCCTCGCCGCCCTCGCCGCCCTCCCGCTGATCGCCTTCGCCCAGCCGAAGGGCAAAGACGCCGCCCGCACCGACGGCGAGGTGGGCGAGGCGGACGACGGCACCCAGGTGACGTTGGCGTTCGACCCCGGCGGGCATTCCCGCCCCATCTCGGCCCTCGGGTTCAGCAAGGACGGGCGGAAGCTCATCACCGTCGGCTGGGACTACTCCGTCCGCACCTGGAGGACCGCCACCGGCGAACAACTCGACGTGCTGCGGCTACCCCCTTACGGCCGAGACAACGGGGCGGACGCCAAACGCTGGCCGATCGCCGCCGTGTCCGCCGACGGGCGGTACGTGGCCGTCGGCGGGGACTCCAAACTGGTGTGGGAGGCGGGCAAGCCGGAGCGGTGCCAGTTGGTCATCGTGGACGTGGAGGCGAAGAAGTGCCGGCGGGCGGTGAGCGAACTGGACGCGGCCCACCTGACGCACGTCCAGAGCATGGCCTTCTCGAGTGACGGCAAGCGGCTGCTGTTCGCCACCGGCGGGAAAGAGGTGACGGCGAAGGTGCTCGACGACGTACCGGGGTTCATGGCCGGCGACCCCGGCCCGGCCAAGCTGAGCACGGTGGTGACGGGGTTAAAGCGGGATCTGCTCGATGTCGGCCTGTCGCCATCCGGGAAGAAGGTGGTGCTTGCCGAGGCGGGCGGGATGCTGCACAGTTGGGACATCACCGGCACCGACCCGAAGGGGTGGAAGAAACTGGCCAGCGTGGACTTGAACGGCCGCACGCAGGGGTTCGCCTGGACGCCGGACGAAGCGGGGGTTGTCCGCGGGTGGCAGGGCGGAGCCGGGACGGCCAACCGCGGGTTCGACTTCCTCACCCCGGACCTAAAGGTGGAAAAGACGCTCACCCAGAGCGAACTCAGCCCGGGGTTCGTCGGTACGGCGGTCGTGTGCTCGATGCGGTTCCTGGACGCCGACAGGCTGTTCCTGAGCGCGCACGGCGTTCTGACGAAAGGGGATGGTGGCGAGCACGGGGCCTTCGGGCTGGTGGTGAACGTGAAGGACCGCACGGCGAAGCGGCTGTTCGTCGCCACCGAGCGCGGCATGTTCACCCCGTTCGGCGCGGCGTCCGGCGAACTGGCCGTTACCACCAGCAACAAGGGGCAGGTGGCGACGGTGTACCGCATCGGCGACGGGAAGGTGGTGGCCACCTGCGGGAACCCGGACCCCCTCACGCGGGTGGTCGGCTGGGCGGACGACGCGAAGGCCCCCGCCATCGCCTGGGCGAACAATGACTCGCTCGACCCGTTCGACTCCAAGCCGTCCGACCTGACCGACGCGTTCGACCTGACCGCCCTCACCCCCCTGGCGACGGTCAAGCCGGAACGGTTCCACATGCGGGTGCTGTCCGCCGGCCCGTGGAAGCTCGACCACAAGAAGGACCAGAAGGCGTTCGTGAAGCCGACGGTGAAGAACACCGCGACCAAGTCCGAGGGGGTCATCGAGGGCATCTACCGGTCCGTCACGCTCGTCCCCCGCGGCACCGACCCGCCACTGGTGGCCACCGCCCGGCATGACGTGCAACTCCAAATGGGCACGCGGGCCGCCCTCTGGTCGGCCGACGGCAGGAAGGTGACCGACTGGTTCCCCTATTCCAGCGAGACGCGTGACATGGCCCCGTCGCCGGACGGGCGGTACGTGGTCATGTCTACCGGCACCCACCGCCTGAGCGTGTACCGCACCGACGGGTCGAAGTTCCCGTTCCTCAACTTGGCGGTGGTGAACGGCGAGTGGGTGATCTGGACGAGCGAGGGGTATTACGCCGCCAGCCCCGGCGGGGAGCGGATGATCGGGTGGGTGGTGGGGAAGGGGCCGAACGCGTTCGCCGAGTTCCTGCCGGCCGACAAGTACGCCAAGCACTTCCGCCGCCCGGACGTCATCAAACTGGCCATTGAAAAGGGGTCGGTGAAGGAGGCGCTAGAGGCGCTGAAGGCGTCGGCCGCCCCGGCGGTGGAGACCATCCTGCCGCCGGAGGTGAAGCTGACCGTCCTCGGACAAACGGGGGGTAAGGTGAAGGTGCGGGCGGAGGCTACCTCGGCCAAAGGGAAGCCGGTGCTGATGATGAAGGTGATGGTGAACGGCAAGCCGCACGCGGCGGGTCAGGGGGTGTGGGACCCGACCGGCCCGCAGCCGGCGGTCGGCGAGTTCGAGATCGACGTCCCGCCCGGGCTGAGCGAGTTGAGCGTCCTCGCCCGGAACGAGGACGTGTCCGGGTCGTCCCCGCGGGTGGCCGTCCGCGGGCCGAAGGAGGCGACCGAGCAGCCGGCCCTGCACCGGGTGTGCATCGGGGTGAACGAGTACGCCAACCCGGACCTGCGGCTGCAGTCGGCGGCGAAGGACGCGAAGGCCATGTACGCGGCCCTCCGCGAGCACTGCGTCGGCGAGTTGAACCGCTACCGGGCAGGCGAAGGAGTGCTGCTGCTCGACAAGGACGTCACCCACGCGAGGGTGATGGCCGCGCTGACGAAGGTGCGGAAGGCGGCCAAGCCGGGCGACCTGGTGGTGGTGTTCTTCGCCGGCCACGGGGAGAAGCAGGACGACGACTACTACCTGCTGACGGCCGCCGGCGAACTGGGCAAGCCGCAGAAGGGGGTGTCGGTGTCCGGCGCCGACCTGAAGGGGGAGTTGGTGCAGACGCCGTGCGAGGTGCTGCTCGTCCTCGACTCGTGCTACTCCGGGGCGGTCAACCACTCCCTCCGCACGGCCACCGCCGCGGCCGCCGGCGACTTGACCGAGGAGGGCACCGGGGTGACGGTGATGTCGGCCGCGACGGACAAGCAGGCGGCGCGGGCGACGGCCGAGAACGGGTTCCTGACGGCCGGCCTGCTGAAGGGGCTGGCGGCCGGCCCCGGCGTGCCGTTCGACCCGTACGACCGGACGCTCGACGTGTACGACCTGTTCGTGGTGGTGAAGGCGGAGGTGAAGCGGGCGTCGGCCGGCGGGCAGCGGTCCACCCTGAACGCCCCGTGGACGGCCCGTCCGATCGTCCTCCGCGACGTGCCGGTGCGGTGAGCGGTCACTCGTACTCGGCCGCCCACTTGTCGTGCAGGGCGTCGAACGTCATCGGCGGCGGGCCGACCACCAGCCGGTACAGGCCGATGGAGAACAGGCCCAGCCCGGCGAACGCCCCGCCGATCCACAACCACCCGCCCTCGGAGGCGAGGGTGATCAGTCCGGCCGCCACCAGGATGACGAACCCGATGGCGGTGATGACGGCCGACTTCACCACCTGCCGGCGGCCGTACACCTCCCGCAACTCCTCGCCCACCGCCCGCACCTCGCCGGCCGATGCCACCCCGGCGAACCGCTGTTCCACCTCCGCGGCGGTCAACCGGGCGGCGACGGCCGCCGCCAGGTGGCGGGCCAATTCCTTCCGCCGCCGCAGTCGGTCGGCCAGCCGGTCGCCGCCGTCCTGCTGTCGGGCGGCCTGGCCGAGCGCGGTCAGGGCGTCGATCCAGAACGCGTGGTTGCACTTCCCCTGAAACACCTCTTGCCCGTTCACCCGTAGGGCGGTGGTGATCGGTCTCCCGCCGCACAGCCGGTAGACGCCGAACAGGAGCGGCCCGCCCAGGCCGACCATCAGCCCTTGCAGTTCGGTCGGCTTCTCGAACGCCGCCGAGGTGATCTCGGACAGTTCGACCGGCGCCGACAGCAGGTGGGAGTACACCCGCCGGTTGGTGAGCAGCAGGCCGGCCGACCCGTTCTGGAGGAACGACGTGTCCACCAGCGCGAGCGGCGTCTCGTCCTCCCCCATCAGGCGGGCGTACCCGTCGGTCGCCTTGTTCACCTTGGCGTGGTTGATGCCGTCCAGTTGCTTGCGGATACCCTGGGCCTTGTGCCGGTCGGCGACGCCGCGGAGGATTCGCCGTGCCTCATCGGCCGACAGGTCCGGCGAATCGGCACGGACCGCCCGCGGCGCCGCTGTCGGCCGGGGGAGCGGGGCGGGTTTGGGCAGTTCGGCGGGGGTGTCGTCCCCACCGCCGACGGTCTGGATCTCGCCGCACTTCGGGCACGGCACCCACTTCTCGGCCTGGCGGGTTTTGACCGCGAACTTGACCTGACAGGTGGGCACCAGGCAGCGGGCGACGATGTGGCGTGAGGAAGTCACGTGGGTGCTCCGGAGCGGGTGGGTGGGAGTACCGGGTGGCTGAGGGCGGACGGCCGAACTGGACAACAAAATCGCCGAACGAAAGGCCCCCGCCGAGGCCGGCGGGGTCGGACGGTGCACCGGGTGTGCGTCGCTCACCGGTCGCTCAACCACACGCCGAGGGCGCCCGGCTTCAGCTCGAAGGTGAGGGTGTCCACGCCGCGGCGGACGAGCAGGGTGGCGGGGGCGGCGTCCCGCGGCAGCTTGCGGTGCAGGTCGCCCAGGTCCCAGTAGCGGGTGAGCGGGGTGTGGTTGTACGAGAGCAGCACGTCCCCCACCCGCAGCCCGATCCTGTCCCCCTCCGACCGAGCGCCGACCTCTGAAACGACTACTGCGTTGGGCAGCGGGATCCGCCGCTTCTTGGCAGGCGGGTCGAACGGGTCCAGCCCGCCGCCGCTGCCGAACGACCCGGACGACGTCATCCGCCGCATGTCATCCAACTGCTGCCGCATCTGGATTTGCCCCAACTCCTGCTGCAGCCACATCCGCTGTTGCACCTGGGCTTTCATCTGGTCCATCTGCTGACGCTGGGCGTTGAACTGGTTCATCTGGTTCCGCATGTTGTCCACCTGCCGCATCTGGTTGGCGAAGTCCGGCGGCCGCGGGGCGGGCGGCGGGGGAGGTGGAGGAACGAACGGGCGGCCGGGCTGTGCGACGGCGACGGCGGCGGACGCGAGAACGGTGAGGACGACGGAAAAGTGCAAGCGGGTCATGGGCCGGCTCCCTCGGGTGGAACGGGTGGGCGGCGGTCGGGCGGACCGCGTTCCCACCCGCTGGCTGAGGGAGCCGGCGGCCGCAGGACATGAAAACCGACCGTCAGCGGGGGAATTTTTCCAGCGCCTTGCGGCACCGCTCGACATCGGCGACCAGCACCGTCCCGTCCCGCCGGCCCCAGTGGACCAACCGCCCGTCGGGCGTGATGGCGTCGCCGGAGGAACTGGTCGCCTCGTTCCCCAGGTCGAATAACGTCGGTTCGGACTGGCCGGGTTCGGTGAACGACAGGCCGTGCGGCCCGACGGGGAAACTCACCAGTCCGGCCGCGTGGCCGTTGTCGGCACTCGGGGGGCGGACGCGGACCTCACCGTCCCCCACCTCCCAGACGACCAGTCGCTCGGCCCCGTCGACGGTCGTCTTGAACACCACTTCCGTGCCGTCCGACGACGACTTGACCAGATGAATTCCGCCCGTCGGGCGTGGCGGGAGCGGGGTGACGGGTTCGGTTCGCCCGTCCGCCACCAGTTTGCGGAGGGCGATCTCCCCCGGCCCGTCGGCCCACCCCTCCCGCCGGAGCGACCACACCTGGCCGTCCGCCCGTGCGAGGAGGGCGTCGTTCAACCCGTCCTCCACCTCCCAACTGCCGAGCCGCTTGCCGCTGTTCAGGCAGTAGCGGCTGATGTGCCGACCGCCGGCCACGTACACCGACGTCTCGGCGGCGTCGAACGTCAGGGTGGCGTTGTCCGCCCACCGCCCTGGGGGCACGTCCCAGACATACGCCAGCCGGCCCGTCTCCCGCTCCCACACGGCCACCTGCCACTGCTGGCTGAAGCCCGCCACCCACTTCCGCGACTTCGACAGGCAGGACTTTTCGACCCACCCCGACAGCCCGTGGTAGGTGCGGACGCCGCGGCCGTCGTCGAGGGCGAACACGTCCACCCCGCCTTGTCCGTTGCCGTACATGGCGTACCCGGTGAGGGCCAGCTGCCGGCCGTCGGGCGAGAACGCCGCCCCGGTGTACGCCTGCCGCCCGGAGAAGGGGACCCCGCTGAACTCGAACCGCACCCGCCCGGTGGCCACGTCGATCAGCACCGGGTGACGGTGCCCGGCCACCACCAGGGTGGTGCCGTCCGGGCTGAACGCCAGGGCGTTCAGGAAGTGGGAGAAGTCGTGGGCGACCGTCGCCTCGGCCCGCGTCCCCAGGTCGAACACGTGCAGTCGACCGCTGGACGTGCCCACCGCCAGTTGCAAGCCCGGCAGGCCGCCGGGCACCCCCCGCGGTTGACCGTCGGAGCCGCGGGTGAATCCCCGCCCGAAGGCGAGGGAGTTGACGACCAGCCGGACGTTCGGCAGGGCGACCGCCGCCCGCTCGTCGAACAGCGAGTGCACCGTCACCCCGCCGACGGGCGTGCCGACCGCGAGGAAGCGGCCGTCCGCGGAGAACGCCAGGGCGGACGCGGCCCCTTCGAACCGGGCCACCTCTCGGGCCGAGGAGGAGAGTGCGGGGTGGTATTCCCACACGACGGTCACCCCGCCCTCGTCGGTCGAGCCACCGACGGCGAACAGTCGCCCGCCGGGGGCGACGGCGGTGGCAGCCACCTTGCCGGGGGCCGACACCTCGGCCGCCGGCCGGTTCGCGGCCAGATCCCAGAGGCGCACGGTGGGGCGGTCGCGTGTGGGTTCGATCAGTTGCAGCGGGGTCTGGTCGTCCAGGAAGGCGACCGGCCCGTTGCCCACCTCGGAGGCCACCACCGGCCCACCGGTGTGCCCATCCCTCCAAGCCGTCGCCGCGGTGTGCTCGGCCGGCGGACTTCTGGGATCGCGCAGGCCGCCGACCGCGATCCCCTTCCCGCTCGGGCTGAACGTCACATCGGAGAACCCGCGGCGCTGGCCCTGAGACTGCGGCACGGAGTAGGTGAACTCGAGCCGGCAGTCGAGGCCGATGAGGGTGGTCGCCCGCAGGTTGCGGAGGCGGGCCTCCGGCTGGAGGCCCTGCATCTCGTCGAGCAGGCGGCTCAACTCGTCCGGCCAGCCGACGTGCCCGTGGCCGAGGCGGCGGAAGGTCGTCACCTCCTCTTGCACCTTCAAGAAGGCCACCTCTCGCCGCTGCCGTTCCGCCTGGGCGGACGCCTCGGCCAACTGCTGTTCGCCCCGCTGGTAGGCCCACCCGCAGGCGATGCCGACGAGCGCCACCATCAGCAGGAGGGCCAGGCTCAGCCCCTGGTGTCGCCACGCCCACAGCCGCAGCGGGCGGAGGGTGAGCCACCCCGGCCGCACGCCGGTCGGCCGCCAGGTGAGCCACCGCCGCAGGTCGTCGGCCATCGCCGCCGTCGTCTGGTAGCGGTGGGCGGGGTCCTTCGCCAGTGCCTTCAGACAGATGGCCTCCAGGTCGGCGGGCACTTCCCGCACCACCCGCCGCGGGGGCACCGGGTGGTCGTTCCGCACCTGCGGTTCCAACTCGGCGAAGGTGGTGCCGGGGAACGGGCGGCGGAGGGTGAGGAACTCGTACAGGGTGACGCCCAGCCCCCACACGTCGGTGCGGGCGTCGGCGCGGGCGTCGAACTGCTCCGGGGCCATGAACGCCGGGGTGCCGAGCGGCCCGCGGGTGACCTCCGGCCCGCCGGTCGTCTCCCCGAGCACCTGCCCGGTGGCGGTCGACCCGGCCAGCCCGAAGTCGATCAGCCAGCACACCCCGTCGGTGTCGAGCATGACGTTGGACGGCTTCACGTCCCGGTGGCAGTACCCCCGCGTGTGCGTGTGGTGCAGGCCGTCGGCCGCCTGGGCGAGCACCTCCGCCAGCGAGGTGAAGTGGGCGCGGCCGAACCGCCGGCGGGCGGCCGCGGTGGCACCGGCCGGGCGGCCCTGGTCGGCCGACTCGAGCAGCGGCCCGACCAGCCCGCGGAGAGAGGCGGACGACTGCGCGCCGAGCACGTCCCGCCGGATGGCGTCGAGGGCGCGGTGCAGGGTGATGCCGCGGACGTACTGGAGGGCGTGGAACCGCACCCCCCGGTCCTCCCCGGTATCGTGAATGGGCACGACATTGGTGTGGTGCACGTCGGCCAGCACCATCCCCTCCCGGTGGAACCGCGCCGCCGCCGAGTCGGAGTCGGCGGCCACCCGCGGACGGATCACCTTCAGCGCCACCGGCCGGTCGAGGAGCAGGTCGGTCGCCTCGTACACCTCGCCCATCCCACCGCTGGCGACGAACCGCCCGATGCGGTACCGCCCGCCCACCTCATCCCCGGCCCGGAACTGGTGTCCGCTCGGCGGGGTCGGCTGGCGGTTCAGGGCGACCAGGTGGAAGTGAGCCAGGATGGCGGCCGCGCACCGCGGGTGGCGGGCGACGGCGTCCCGGATGACGGCCCCGCGGTCGGCCGAGTTCAGCCCGTCGGCGGCCAGTTCGATCTCGACGATCACGTCCAGGCAGGGGTCGGTGGTGGGCGGGGTGGGGGTCACGGCTGGCTGTCCCCGCCGAGTGACAGGTACACCTGCTTCAGCTTGGCCACCGCCCGCACGTACCGCTTGGTGGCGGCGTCCGCGGTCAGCCCCAGGAACTCGCCGATCTCGGCGTAGCTCAACTGGTCGCGGTCGCGGTACCACAGCACGTCCCGGTCGTCCGGGGTCAACTGGGCAATCGCCCGGCGGATCAACTGCAACTGCTCGCGGCGGCTCACCTCGCTCGCCGGCCCCGGCCCGGCGGCGGCCAACCGCATGCCCAGGTCGATCGACCCGGATTGGTCCCACCGCGCCTCCCGGTAGGCGTCCCGCTTGCCGGCGGTGTAAATCCGCCACATCTCGACGAACGTGTCGCTGACGATGCGGTACAGCCAGAGGAAGTCGGACACCTGGCGGTTCGCCTTGAACGCCTCCCACCGCCGGCTGGCCGCCTCGAACGCCTTGGAGATGACGTCGTCGGCGTCCATCTTGGCGGCCAGCGACGGGTCGATCCGCCCCTGCACCAGCAGACTCAGCCGCGGCCGATACCGCTCGAACAGCTCGCCCAGCTCGGCCGTGTCGTACACCGACGGCCGTGCCTGCGTGCGGCGGTCGTTTCGAACTGACATGGCGCGCCCCCGGAGTGTTGACCTCCGGGAATAGCTGAGAGGTCGGCCGGTAATCGGACAGTCGGGCGGCGAATTTCCAGCCCGAATTGTGTTCGGGTGGGCGGCCGGGGGGGGGGTGGTGGAAATGAAACACATCCGCCGGTGTCACCGCCGTTCGCCCGTCTGCCAGACGTAGATCAGATCGCCGTGGCCGTAGGTGGCAACCGCCGTCTTGGCGTCCGGCACTGTGAACGCGGACAGCGGCAGGTCCACGTCCGGGACGAACCACGCTTCGGACTTGCCGGTGGCGGCCGCCCACACGCCGAGGCCGGGGGTGTCGGCGTGGGCGACCACCCGTGCGCCGTCCGGGCTGAACTTCACCCCGCGTGCCCACCACTTCACCCACACGCCCTCCTTCACCGCCGCCGGCCGTTCGCACTCGGCCACCTTCTTGCCGGTCGTCAGGTCGAATATCTGCAAACTCAGACCAACCACCACGGCGGCGAGGTCGGCGGCGGGGCTGATGGCGTACACCGCCCCGACGAGTACCGGCTCGCCGGCCCGCTTCGCCGCGGTGTCGTACTGCGCGATCTTGCCGTCTTTGGTCTTGTACACCACCCGCTGGGCGTCGTCGGACACCGCCAGCGGGAAGCCGGCGTCGAACTTGGCCAGTTCCTTGCCGGTTTGCACCGAGAACACGCCCGCGTCGGTGGCGAAGCACTCGGCCGTCGGCGAAATCACCACCAGCGGCTCGTTGTTGCCGTACTTAGGCACGGCGGTCCCGGTCCATATGGGTTTGCCGGTGTCCGGGTCGCACAGATACGGGACGTAGTCGATTACCACCAGCAACCCGTGCCGGCTGAACGCCGCCCGGTGCAGCTTGTCGGCCAGGTGCCCGTGGTTGAACAACTGCTTGCCGGTGCCGGCGGGCCACACCCGGATGGGCGGGCTTTCCCCGCGGGTGGTGGTCATGAGTCGCTTGGAGTCCGGGCTGAACCCGAGGTCGAACGCCCAGTACCCGTCGGACGCGCGGACGGCGTGCGGGGTGCCCCCGCGGGCGTCCCACACCCACACGTCGTGTGCCCCGCTGCCGGTGGCGGTGTACCGGCCGTCGGGCGAGCAGGCGATCAGCCGGGCCGGGTCCCGCGGGCCGACGAGGGCTTCGAGTTCCTTGTGTGTGGCCGTTTCCCACAGCCGCAGCTTCCGCCCGGCGGCCATCGCCACCCGGCTGCCGTCGTTGGCGACGCTGTAATTTCCTGTGACGCCCGCGTCGGCCGGGAACTCGTGGGCGAGTTTGCCCGTGTCCGCGTCGAGCAGGTACAGGTTGCCGTTGGCCGTGCTGACGTGTTTGCCGTCCGGGGAGAAGCGGATTTCGCGGCCGAGCCGACCGAGTGCCCGCTCGCCGACGTATTCCGCCCACACGTGTTTTTTGTTCTCGACGTCCCACATCCGGACTGGGGCGGGGAATGGGTGCCCGGCGGTGGCGATGATGCCGGTGGTGGCCAACCGCTTACCGTCCGGGGAGAAGGCGAGGGCTTCGTGTGACTCCAGGTTCTCGCGGACCGGCTGGTCCTTCGGCGGGGGCGGGTAGTCCTTCGTCACCTCCCACACCAGTTCGCCGGCGGCGGTGCGGACCTCCGTCTTGTGGAAGTCGATGTCGAGGGCGACCCGCTTGCCGTCGTCCGACACGGCCACGTGCCGCACGCCGGGGGCGTCGAAGCTGTCGGCCTTCTTGCCGGCGCTCAGATCCCAGACGACGACCGTTTTACCGCCGAAGCCGACCGCCCACTTGCCGGTGTGCGACACCCGCAGGCCGGTCAGCCCGACGTTGTCGGCGACGGTGATGTGATGGCGGGCCTTGCCCGTCCGCGGGTCGAGGACGGCGAGAATGGAGCCGAAACCGGCGGTCGGCTCGACCTGAATGAGGCTGCTGTTGTCGGCGGAGAAGATTGGGGTGTGGAATTTCTGTTGAGTGCCCTTGAACGGCTCAGACGCGACCGTGCCGTCCGCGACTTTCCACCACCGCAGGGCGGCCTTGCCGACGGTCGCCACCTCGGCGCCGTCTGTTGACAGCAGAACGTGCGTGACGGGTTCGGGGTGTAGGAACTGGGTGTTGCCGATACGGGCGACGGCCCCCGGCGGGAGCGGCGGTTCGGCGGCGAGGAGCGTGGCGGGGAACACCGCCGCGAGCAGCAAGGCGAGGCGAGGCATGGCCGGCTCCGGGGTCGAGTTACCCCGTCCGACGAGGGACGACGGCCGACGGATGTGTCACAAGGTTGTCGCTGTTGTAGCCGGGGTCTGTGACCCCGGTCTTGCCCGGCCTCACAGAGGCCGGCTACAGCAGACCGTCGACCCCATCCGGAATCAACTCAGGTTCCACAGGTGAATCGGGGAGGTGTTCGCCGGGTACTCGCCGTCCTTGCCCTTCACCCGCCCGTTGCCGCTGCTGTTGGCGTTCGTGGCGCTCACCGCCAGCCGGGCGCCGTCGGGCGACACGCTCAGGCTGTGACAGTTCGGCTTGCCCGCCTCGAAACTCGGCTTCGCGTCGCCGGGTTTCCAGAAGAACACCTTGCCCTGGCCCGGTTGCCCGCTCGTCACGGCGACCGTCTGACCCGCGTGCCAACTCACGTCGTGAACATACCCCTCGTTGTCGCTCATCCCCTTCCAGGTGTGCTGGCGGGTGCCCGTCTTCCACTCGTAGGCGAACAGGTGCGGGACGGTCTGCACGAACCCGCCGGTCTTCGGCTGAGCACCGCCGACGAGCAGCGTGTCACCCTTCGTGTCGAACGCCAGGCACCGCACCCCGCCGACGTCCTGGATGCGGTCGAGCAGGTAGAACTCCTTGATTTCCAGGGTGCGGACGAGCTTGCCGCCGGCCCACTCCTTCACCCGCCCGTGCAGATCGCCGGTGACGACCGCCCCGTTGGGGTGGAAGGCCACCGCGAGCAGGTCGTCTTCGCCCTTCAGGGTGGCGGTCGGTTTGCCGGTGTCGGTGTCCCACAGCTTCAGCAGCCCGTCGCGGCCGACGGTGGCGACCGTCTTGCCGTCCGGCGACACGGCGCACCGCCGCAGCCAGCCGTCGTGAGCGGCGGCCACACCCCAGGCTTTCTTCGGTGTGTCAACGACGCCATCCCACGCGATGAGCTTGCCCCACGAGTCGCCGGTAAACAATCGACCCGACGGAGCGAACGCGAGGGCCGTTACCCAGCCATCGTGACCGGCGAGCTTCGGCAATTCGGTCGGCTCCGCTTTCGTCATGTCGAACCGGCGGACGGTGCCGTCGTGGGCGGCCGCAGCCAGCACCTTCCCGCACGGACTGAACCGCACGAGCGACAGCTGCGAGTCCGGGGCGAGAGGTTTTTTGATTTCGACCGGGGGCATGGGGCCTTCCTGTAGCCGGCCTCTGTGAGGCCGGTCGGAGTCCGGGGGTCACAGACCCCGGCTACAACATCACGCCAGCAGTTCGCGGATCGGCTTCATATCTTCGTGGGCGGCGGGCAGCGGCTGGTCGGCGTTCCAGTGTTTCGCCTTCTTCGAGTTCAGCCCGAGGGCGGTGAACCAGGTGTGGAACAGGCAGCCGATGTCGTGCGGGTCGGTCGCCACGTCGGTGCCCCGATCGTTCGTCTTGCCGACCACCGTCCCGGCCTTGATGCCCCGCCCGGCCATCGCCACGCTCCACGCCTCCGGCCAGTGGTCGCGGCCCAGGTGCCCGTTGATCCGCGGGGTGCGGCCGAACTCGGCGGCCACGATCACCAGCACGTCGTTCAACATGCTCCGGTCGGCGAGGTCTGAAATGAGTGCGGCGAACGGGGCGTCGAACTTCGGGTGCAGACTGGCAGCCCCGTTGAAGTGGTCGCCGTGCGTGTCCCACCCATAGCTCGTCACCTTCACGAACGTGACGCCCTCTTCGAGCAGTCGGCGGGCGAGCAGCATGTGCCGACCGAGGTCGTGCGTGCCGTAGCGGGCGGTGTCCTTCGCGGGCAGCTTGGCCGGGTCGAACAGGTGCATCTTCTTCTGCAACTGTTCGGCCAGGTCGAAGGCGTGGCTGCTGGCTTCGGCACTGCCCGACCCGCGGCCGGCGGAGTACCGCTGATCGGCCAGCTTCCGCAGTTCGTTCCGCTCGGCGTCGTCGGCTTCGGTCACGTCCTTCGGCCGCAACAGGTTCTCCGGCGGCTTGCCGTCGCCCAACGCCAGGGCCCCGTACTTCGGCCCGAGGAACCCGGCGTGCTTGTCGATGAACCCGCCGTTGCCCGGCTTGATCCAGATGTACGGCGGTAGCCCGCTCTCGCCGGGGCCGATCAACTTCGCCACCGCCGACCCCAGGTACGGGTACGTCACCCCGCGGTTCTTCGGGTCGCCCCGCTGAATGCGCTCCACGCCGGCCGAGTGCGAATTGTCCTGTGTGGACACACTCCGGCAGATGGCCAACCGATGCATCTGCTTGGCGGTCTGCGGCAACAATTCGGAGATGTGCGTGCCGGGTACGCTGGTGGGGATGGCCCGGAACGGCCCGCCGAACGGCGTGTTCGGCTTCGGGTCCCAGCTTTCGAGCTGACTCATCCCGCCGTCGAGCCAAATCATCAGCACCTGCTTTCGATCCTTCTTCAACTCGTCGGCGACGGCGGGCAGGGCGAACGCGCCGACCCCGGCCGCGGCGGTGCCGAGGAACAACCGACGGCTGACGCGGTGGTCGGCCGGGGTGCAAAGGGGGTGTGACATCAGTGGTTCACTCCGAACTCGGACGACGCGAGCAGCGCCCAGGCCAGTTTGCCGACGGCGGCGGGTTTGTCGGACTGGTGCTTCGCCAGCACCTTCCCCACGGTGGCGGTCTCATCGGCGTTCGGCAACCGCGTGAGTACCGACAGGTACAGTTCCTCAGTCAGCTTGTCTGGCGGCAGGTCCGCCAGTCGCGTCACCAGGGCGCCTTGCCCCGGCTTCAGAAGGGCCAGCAGTGTCTCGTCGTTCCGCAGGAACAGCGCGGCCCGCAGCGACGGCGACACCTCCTCTTCGGGTTCCCGCGGCTGGTTGGCGTAGGCCTTCAGGAACTTCGCCTTCAATGCGTCCGTCGGCGTGACGCCCGTCGCCGTCGTCACCATCGCCAGTACCGTCTCGCCGCTCAGCCGCTTTTCAATCGCGGTGGCGAAGTGCTTCGCCTCGGCCGGCTTCTCGGCCCCCTTCGGCAGCAAGCTCGACCGCTGATACGCCCGCGTCAGGGCGATCTCCCGCAGCACGAACTTCATGTCGAACTTCGCCTTCACCAGCTCGTCGGCGAGCAACTCCAGCGCCTCGGTGTGCGACGGCTGGTTGCCGGCGTGGTGGAAGTCCAGCGGGTGGACCAACCCGCGGCCGAGCAGCAGGAACCACAGGCGGTTGGCGATGTTCCGGGCGAAGTCCTTGTTGTCGGCGGTCGGCAGTTTGTCCGCGACTGTCGCCAGGGTGCTGAACTTGGGCACGCCGGGGTTGTTGGTCTTGCGGTCCGGCGGGGTGGCGAACTCCTGCCCCTTCGGGAACGTGGGGATCTCCACCATCACACCACCGGGCAGGGCCGGCCCCGTCGTCATCTCCTTCATCTCGAACACCGACGCGAAGCTCGCCTTCGCCGTGGTCGGCTTCTCGCCCACCCGCAGCGCCTTCAAGTCGATCAGGGACGTGTTGCGGAAGAAGGCGTGCAGCCCCTGGAAGTGCGCCTGCTTGTACTCGTTCACCGTCAGGTGGTCGTGGCACTCGCAGCACTGGAAGTTCTTGCCCAGGAACAGCCGCCCGACGTCCCGCGTCAGCGCCGAGTAGTCCACCGGCTGCTGGCCGTAGTTTTCCAGCCGTTTCGCCATCCAGAAGGTCGCCCCGTGGCCTTGCTCGGCCTTCAACACGTCCCGCACCATCGTGTCCCAGGGGGTGTTCGCCTTGAAACTGGTCTCCAGATACTTCGTCCACTCGGGGTGGTCGCCGAGGCGTTCCATCAGTATCAGGTGGAAGCGGTGGGCGAAGTGCGTGGCGTACTCCGGCTTCGCCAGCAGAGTGTCGATCAGCTTGGTCCGCTTGTCGGCGGAGGTGTCGTTCAGGAACGCCCGTGCTTCGGCGCTGGTCGGGATGCGGCCGGCGAAGTCGAGCCACGCCCGGCGGAGGAACTCGGCGTCGTCGGCCGGTACGCTCAGCGGCACGCCGTTCGACTTCGCGGCGGCATCAATCACCGCATCGAGACGAACATGAAGCGGGTCGGCGGACCACCCGACAGCGGGGATCAGCAGCACGGCGAGGAGGGCGAACCGGCGGGGCATGGCGGCACTCGGCGACGGGCGGTCCGGCAGGCCGACCACTGTACCACCCCCGGCCGGCGGGGGGAAGCAGTTGACTCACAGCACCCCGTACTTCTTGAACGCGTCCGTCGCCAGCATCCCGCCGGCGATGGCGTCCCGCACCTCGTTCTCGGCGTGGACTTTCGCCCACGCCCGCCGCACGACCGCCGCTTCCACCGCCCGCGGCACCACCACCACCCCGTCGTCGTCGGCGATCACCAGATCGCCCGGCGAGAACGTCACCCCGTCGATCATCACGGGAACGTCCAGGTCGATCACCCGCTGGCGGTCCTTGCTGTCGTAAATGACACTCCCGCGGGCGAACACCGGGAAGCCCATCCTCCGCATCCGGGTCACGTCTCGAACCGCCCCGTCCACGACTACCCCGGCACACCCGCGGTTGCGGGCCGCGGTGGACAGTAATTCGCCCCAGACGCCCGACCGCACCGACCCGCCCGCGGCACAGATCAGCACGTCGTCGGTTCGACACTCGTCCACCGCCCGCAACTCCAACTCGTAGGGCTTCGGGTCGGAGTGGGCCATGTCCGCCCACAGTGTCGTTTTGCACCGGCCGACCAGCACGCCGGGCACCGTGAGCGGCCGGAGCGGCACCCGCGGCGACTGGTTCGGGAAGCCTTCGGCGTCGAGGGCGTCGCACACCACGGCGGCGGTGAAGCTGGCCCGCATGTCGGCCAGGGTGATGTCGGGCACGTTGCGACTCGGGGAAGGTGTTCCGTTCGAAGAGGCTTCAAGGTACTGTGGCGGGGAACAGTCTGCCAACGGAGAAACCTCATGCGGGTCGGCGTCGTCTCGATCATGCACGAGTCGAACACGTTCGCGGCCGACCGCACGCCGCTGTCCGCGTTCATGCGGGACCGGCTGCTGAGCGGCGAGGCGGTCCGCGACGACTTGGCCGGCACGCACCACGAGGTCGGCGGGTTCTTCGACGGGCTGGCGGCGGAGGGCATCGAGGCGGTGCCGGTGTTCGCCGCGTGGACCATGCCGGGCGGGAGGATCGACGGCGCGTCGGCCCGCGAACTGGCCGTCCGCCACGCCCGTGCGGTGAAGCTCGCCGGCCAACTGGACGGCTGGCTGGTCGCCCCGCACGGGGCGGCGGTGTCCGACGCATGGACCGGCTTAGACGCCGACTGGCTGGAATGGCACCGCAAGACCGTCGGCCCGGTCCCGGTCGTCGGCACGCTCGATCTGCATGCTAACCTGTCCGAGCGGTTGGTGCGGTCCGCCGACGCGTGGTTCGCCTACCGCACCAACCCGCACCTCGACCAGCACGAGACCGGGGTAAACGCGGCGAAGCTGCTGGCGAGGACACTGCGCGGTGAGGTGAAACCGACCACCGCTGCCGCCTTCCCGCCGATGGTGGTGAACATCGAGGCGCAGGCGACCGCCGAAAGTCCGTGCCGCGAGTTGGCCGCCGCGGC
The DNA here is from genome assembly GCA_964390195.1 of uncultured Fimbriiglobus sp. GTDB lineage: Bacteria > Planctomycetota > Planctomycetia > Gemmatales > Gemmataceae > JALHQU01. The sequence continues at coordinate 30,175 of CAYMHO010000017.1, forward strand.
GGACGACATTCGCGGTCGCCCCGGCGTGCTGGCCGTCAGCGTGCTGCTCGGTTTCCCGTATGCCGACGTGCCCGAAATGGGTGCAGCGCTCACCGTCACCACGGACAACGATCCGGAGTTGGCGAAACGGTACGCGACCGAACTGGCCGGCTGGTGGTGGGACCGCCGTGAGCAGTTCCGTGGGAAACTGACTTCACCCGAAGACGCGGTCCGCACGGCCGCTACCGCACCCGGCCCGGTCTGCCTGCTCGACATGGGCGACAACGTGGGCGGCGGCAGCCCGGCCGACTCGACTGTGCTGATTCACGAACTGCTGCGGCAGGGAGTCGGTCCGGCGTTCGCGGTGCTGAACGCCCCGGACGCGGTGGCGAAGTGTGCGGTCGGCGGGCGGGTGGAACTGTCGTTCGGGCGGTTCGCCGTCGTCGGGCTGTTCGACGGCATCTTCGAGGAGACGGAAGCCAGGCACGGCGGGTTGAAGCGGTACGACCAAGGGCCGACCGCCGTGGTGGAGGGTGACACCGGGCTGGCACTGATGCTGACGAGCCGCCGCACCGCCCCGTTCAGCCTGCGGCAGCTCACCGCCTTCGGCGTCGATCCGGCCCGCTTCCGGGTGCTGGTGGCGAAGGGGGTTCACGCCCCGGTGGCGGCCTACGCCCCGGTCTGCCGCACGCTCATCCGGGTGAACACGCCGGGAATCACCTCGGCCGATTTGTCGCACTTCACCTACGAACACCGCCGCCGGCCGCTCTACCCGTTCGAGCCGGACACGAGCTGGACGCCGACGACGGTCGGGTGATACGGCTCAGCCGTTCAGCGGCAGCGGCGGAACAGCGGGAACAGCCGCGGCCGCTCACACGCCGGCTTGCACACCGGGGCACAAGGGGTGGGGAAACTCAGCGGGACAATCCCACCCGGCACCGTGACGGGGATCTTGCTGGGGCAGTTGATACCCAGGTCGCCCGCGTTGTCCGGGCACTGGCTGACCCCTCGGATGATGTACGTGCGGCTGTTCGGTTTCATCGGGGTCGTCGTTTCCGGGCAGCCGGGGCAGTGGGTGGCCACCGCATTTCGGGCCTGGAGTTCGCTCGGGTACCCACCCTTGAACTCCCACCGATAATCCCCCGGAATCGACGGCGTCTCGACCGCCACCCAGAGGTTATGCGTGATCACCGGTGTGGGGATCACGATTTGCGCCTGAACGAATCCCCCGAAGGCGAGTGCCATGAGGACGGCGAGTAGGGAACGGGACATACGAACTCCGATAGATGGGGGCTGATGATTTATCCCATTCATACCAGATTATCTATTTTTTCTAGCGCGATCAGTCCGACGTCAGAAATTGTGCGACTCGCCCCGAGTCAACGGGCTTTCATTTCGCGGGCGAGACGCTTCGCGCCAATCGCAGGCCTACAAGGTTGTAGGTTTGATCGGCAACGCTCGAATTGAACACTGTCAGCGACAATTCATGAGAGACGCCACCGATGGAACTGCCGTACTGACGGAATTCGCTGGTCTTCTGGATGGTCAGTAAGGTGTTTACCAGTCTGTCGGGTTCGTCGAGCAGTTGGGGGTCCACCCGCTCGGCGATGTTGCCGACCACATCAAACAGGCCGAAGTCGTTGGGCTTGTACCGACCGGGTGCCGACAGGCTTCGTGGCTGTGGGGTGTTTCGTTCGAACCGGGCGTACTCACAGAGCAACTCGTCGTCACCATCCCCACAATGTCGTGAACCGACGGCCCCGGCGCGGGCGGCCAACTCCCATTCAGCCGGGGTGGGCAGGCGGTAGCCGCTGTGCGTGCGGGGGTCGAGGATCTCCATCCCCTCGGCGTACTTGCCGTCCTTGTTCGGGCGGTAACACCACTCCTTCTCGTCGATACCCTCTGCCTTGCTCAGCTCGTTGCAGAACTTCGCCATCTGGTACCACGTCACCTTGCCCACCGGCAGGTCGTCAGGTTTCATCCCCTCCGGCAGTGGCATCAGCGTCGCCCACTCGGCCCGCGTCACCTCCTTCGTGCCGATGAGGAACGGGTACCCCACCTCTAGCGTCCGCTTGCCGCCGTCGAGCGACATCTTGCCCGGTTCGATCACGCTGAACGTCATCCCGTGTTCGTTCAGCCACCACTTCCGCTTGTCGCGGTCGCGGCCGGCGAACGTGATCGTGATCGCCGCTAGTTCCTTCACCCACCCGCGTTTGCGGGCGGCCCACTCGCTCGCCCCGTGGACGCCGGCGTCCGGGTCCTTCTCGAACAGGGTGAGCAGCAACCCGTCGCCGCGGATCGGGTAATCCGCCGGGTACGACCCGAGGGTCAGGATCAAGGCCTGGCGAATGGCCGAGTCCGGTTCGGCCCTCAGCCGGTCCATCAGGATGTCGGGGTCGGTGCGGGCGGCGGCCAGCCGTTCGATGAGCAGGCTCCTCAGGGTCGGGTTCGGGCTGTGCTTCAGCATCGGCCACACCGCCTCCCCTTGCCCGCAGGCCACCAGCGCCGCCGCCGCGTTCGCCCGCTGCCGCAGTTGGTCGATGGTCGCGACCGGATTGGTGGTGGGCGGAGCGGGTGCGGCGGTCGTCAGCAGCGGGGCGAAGGCGGGCGACGTCGGGTTGCCAGACAACTGGGTGAACGCTTCGGTGGCCGTCTTGGCGACGGTCGGGCTGCCCTGTGGGTCGGTGATCACGTCCGCCAGTGGTGCGAACAACACGGGTGCCACCGGCTTCAGGTGAGTCGTCCAGTCCTTCAGTTCGACCGGGTTCGCCACCACCAGGCGGTTGACGGTCGGCCGGGCCAACTCCGCCCAGCGGGGGTTCGTCGGGTCGAACGCGGCCAGCGCACAGGCGGCGCGGAACTGCCTGTCTGGGCCTGCGGACTGGTCGAACGCCCTGTCCCACAGGAACGCGGTCGGCGGGGACGACGGGTTCCGGCTCAGTTCGTCGCGGATCAGGGCGAAGTCGGCGGGCGTTTTCGCGTCCAGCAACGGGGCGTGAAGCTCGGCCGCCAGGGTGTCATCCCACCGGGCCAGGACCAGGGCGAGCTTCAACTTCTGTTCGGGGTCGGTGGCGGCGGCGTGTTCCGCCCGCACGGCCTGTTCCACGCGGGACCGATGGCGGTCGAGCGCGTCCAGCACCGGCCCCAGGTCGCCGACCTTCTTCGTCTGTGTGAAGGTCGCCCGCGCGCTCGCCGCGTCGGAGCGGCCGACCACCTCGCTCACCCCGGCGAACAGCAGCCCGGCGGTCAGCAGCAGCACTGCCGCCCCCAGCCCCACCCGCAGGGCGTGGTGCCGGGCGGCCGACCGCATCATCCGCCGCTGCGGGTCGGTCCACGTCCGCTTGCCGGTGCGGAGGCGGATGCCCAGCCACTCGCCGAGTGTGGGCAGCCAGCGGCGGTCGGGGCGGGCCGCCCACTCGGTGGCGCGTTCGGCCAGCAGCAGCTCGGCCCGCCCGCGGCGGGTCGCCCGCTGCTTCCGCGTCAGCCAGTCTCGCAGTGACGGCACCAGGTAGTCGTGCGTCAGTTGGTAGTGCTTCTCGCCCCCGCTCGGGTCGGTGGGGGTGATCAGCCGCAGGTCGGCGTCGAGCAGCTTGAGGACGTCCGCGAAGTCGGCCGGGCGGTCGGCGTACCCGCTCGCGGCGAGCAACTCCCGCTCCGGTCGGGTCGCCCCCTTGATGCCCGTCGTCCCGTCCGGCAACAGGGCGGCGAGGATGGCCTGAGCGGCTTTGACGTGCGGGCGGATAGCGATCGGGGCGGACGGCCCGGCGAACGTCTCTTCCAGGAACGTCACCCCGACCCCGTGCGCCCCGCCGACCGCTTCGAGTGTCGCCGGCGTCCACGCCTTCCCCTTCACCATCTGGGCGAACAGGGCCAGTCGCACCGACACCACCTTGTCCGCCTCGGCCAATCCGTCCACCGCCTTCTCCACGAACTCGGCCTGTTCCGCCGTCAGCTCGGCCGGGGGCGGGGGCAGGCAGCCGTAGGCCCGGCCGAAGGCGGCCAGCACCTTGCGGGCGTGCGGGCGGTCGAACAGGTCCACCAGCCGGGCGTTGCGGTCCTCTTCGATCCGCACTTCGAGCGCCCGCATGAACCGGCTGACCGCCAGCCAGAAGTCGTCCCGCACCAGCAGCACGCACCGCAGGCGGTCGCCGTCGCACTGCCGCAGCCCGCGGGCCAGGTCGGAGAGCGGACCGTCCGTGCGGGCGTGCAGCCACTGCTCGAACTGGTCGAGGACGATCAGCACACTCTCCCCGGCCGGCAGGAACCACCCCTGGCGGATGGCGGCGAGCGTCTCGGGCAGCCCGACTGACGGCAGGCCGGGGAGTTGCTTCCGAAGGGCCGCCAGCAGCCGCGTTTCGGTGTCGTCGGCCGACGCCTCGACGTAGATCGCCGTAACGGTACGGGCCAGCCGCGGGAGCAGCCCGGCCTTCACCAGCGACGACTTGCCGCACCCGGACGGGCCGTACATCAGGCCGACCCCGCCGCCGGCGTCCGGGTCGGTGGTCTCCGCCCACTTCTTCCAAAACCGCAGCCCGTCGGGCAGGCCGTCGCGGTCCCGCGGGCCGGGCAGCAGGGCGAGGAAGAAGTCGGCGTCGTCCCCGTCGAACGCCCGCAGCCCCTTCGGCACCACCGCCGGCGGGGTGGTCTCGCTCGGCGGCCGCAGCACGCCCGACGTCACCGGCGTCGGGACGTACGCCGGCGGGGGCAGTGGGAGCGGGGCCGGGGCGGGGGTGACGGTCCGCGTGTCCGATTGGAACTGCTTCAGGTCGGCGGCGAAGTCGGCGGCGGTGGTGTACCGCTCGCTCACCCGCTTCGCGAGCGCCCGCAGGCAGATGCGCTCCAACTCGCGGGGGATGGCGTCGCGGATCTGGCGGAGCGGGCGGGGTTCGGAATCGGCGATCACCGCCAGTAACTCGTCGCGGGTGGCCCCGCGGAACGGCCGCCGGCCGGTCAGCAGTTCGTACAGCACCACCCCCAGGGCGAACACGTCCGACCGCCCGTCCACCCGGTGCCCTTCGCCGCGGGCCTGCTCCGGACTCATGTACGACGGGGTGCCGGCGTACTTCGGGCCGCGGCCGACGTCCTGCTCCCGGAGGGCCACGCCGAAGTCGCCGACGAACGGCACCCCGGCCCGGTCGAGCAACAGGTTGGCCGGCTTCACGTCGCGGTGCACGACCCCGCGGGTGTGGGCGAAGTGTAGGGCGGCGGCGACGGTGGCGATCAGGTCGACCGCCTCGGTCTGCAGCAGCGGGGCGGCCTTCATGCGGGCGGCCAGGTCGCTGCCGTCGATGAACCGGGAGACGACGAAGCACGGGTGCTCGGGGGTGCCGTCGGTGTCGAACACGGGCACGATGTGCGGGTGTTCCAGGCCGGCGACCGTGCGGGCTTCGGAGAGGTACGCGGCGGCGTCGGCGTCGGCGCTCACCAGGTGCGGGTGCGGCACCTTGACGGCCACGTCCCGGGCGAGCCGGTCGTCGTGCCCCAGGTACACCACCCCGTACCCGCCGCGGCCCAACTCCCGCAGCACCCGATACCGCCCGACCGCCTTCGGCAGCGGGAGCGGGACGGCCGTCGGGATGTACGAGGCGGTCGGCTGGTCCGGGTTGTAGTCGGCGGTCGGGTCGGTCATGGGGGGACGGGGGCGGAACCTCGGCGCACGACCGGTGAGGTTATGGTGCCACACCCGGCCGACCGCGACAAGGGTGCGGGTTGCTGTAGCCGGTCTCTGGGTGACCGGCCGGACCGGGGTCACAGACCCCGGCTACAGTGTCAGCAGCCCCTTCCGCCAGAGCGAGCAGGTGTCCATCCCCCACGCCACCGAGATGTGCAGCGCCGCCCCCAGCCACACGCTCCGCGTCTTCAGGCTCATCAGCCCGAGGGCCACCCCGGCGACGATGCTGGCCGCGCACTCGGGCAGCGCCTTGCGGAAGTGGATCATGCAGTACGGCACCGTCATCACGAACACCGCGTACACCCCGAACCGGTGCTTCAGCCCGTGCACCAGGAAGCCGCGGAAGAAGAACTCGAGGGCGACGAACTGGAGGGCGTAGGCCGCCTCCCACAGGAGCAGACGGCCCCACCCGTCGTGTTCCACCGACCACCCGCGGTAGAACGGGTAGATCCGCTGGAACTCCGGCACCGCCGAGAAGAAGTACACCAGCGGCACCATCACCGCCACGAACACCAGGTAGATCTTCCACCCGCTGCTCCACCCGGCCAGCTTCACCCCGTAGTCGGTCACCCGCTCGCCCAGGCCGACGATGACCAGCACCGCCGGCAGGCAGTACCAGAACAGGCAGCCGAGGGCGAACGCCAGCAGGCCGGTCAACTCCCACGGCAGGCCGAGCGCGTCGCCGATGCTGTGCACGGGCACGAACGAGTCCCAGAACTGTTGCCCGGTGAGGGACACCGCCGCCACCACCAGCACCCACACGGTTTTCCAGTCGGGCTTCCGGCCGGCGGCGGACGTACGGAACCGCTCGGCCGCCGCCTCCACCCCGGCGATCGACTCGCCGAACCAACCGTGCCACAGGCGGGACACCCAGCGGAGCATGGCGACGTCTCGGGCGGCCAACGGAAAACGGCGGGCGCTGGTGCGCCCGCCGCGAACGTTGTACTCCTGGGAGCGCGGGCGTCCCGCCCGCTGACTTCAATGCGGGCGGGACGCCCGCG
>CAYMHO010000017.1:36835-45418 GCA_964390195.1 uncultured Fimbriiglobus sp.
TTATCGGGGGGGGGGGGGGGGGCCCGGCGGCGAATGGGGACGGCGGGGGCGGGGGGGCCCCCGGCCGGCTATACCGTGGGCGGGCGGGACGCCCGCGCTCCCAGCACCCGTCAGCGGTTCAGGAAGCTGGTGACGTGCCGGCAGTTGTCCTGGTTGTACTGCCCGCCGGGACCGTACTCGATGCCCCCGCCGCAGCAACTCTTGCCGGGGGTGAAGAACTGGCGGCAGCCGCCCCACATGAACGTCTTCTCGGCGGCGAAGCAGCCGCACCCGACCGGGCTGGCGGTGCCCGGCCCGACGAGGAACTTGCCGAGCAGCCCGCCGCCGGCCTTCTTCGCCCCCTTGCAGTCGTTGCACGCGGCGGCGGCCGGGGTGCCGCAGTTCGGGTTGGCGGCCATGATCGGAGGGGCGGCCGGCGGGGCGGGCAGGCTGGCCGGCGGCAGGACGGCCGGGGCTGGGGTCAGGCCGGGCGGGTTCATCGGGGCGGCCGGCACCGGCATGGGCGGGACGGCGGGCACCGGCGGGGCGGTCTGGGCGGACGCCACGGCCGCACCACCGATCAGGGCGGCGACGGCCCCGAGCAAACGAATACGCATTAGCTCACTCCGTTGAGGGTCGAGCGGGTCGCCGTAATTCCGGTACGGCGTCTCTTCCATCGGCCGGGGCGGGCGGGCGGAACGGCCGAACCGACGGCCGAGCGGGGGGAAAGCCCGCCCCGGGTGGCGGTTGGACCGACCGGGCAAAGAAAGGCGGGTGTGCGGCTGAGGACGGGGGAACACCGTGAGCGAACGCCCGTTCCCAGAAATCGACTCAAGTCGAGTGTCACGGATCACCCGTTCAGCTCGACCGCCTCTTCCCAGTGCTCGTACAGGAGCGGCAACTTCTCTTTGCCGGCGGCGATGTCGGCCATCGTCTTCTTCACCTTGTCCGAATCTCGGTACACCTCGGACGTGGTCAGGGCGGCTTCCAGTTCGGCGATCTTCGCTTCCAACTTGGCGATGTCGGCCTCCACCTCGGCGGCCTTCTTGAACGGGAACTTCCGCTTCCGTTTCACCTTCGTGGACCCGGACGCGCTCGCCTCCGGCTCGCGGCTACGAGCCGTCTTCGACTCGCGGCCCATCCCGGCTTCCAACCGTGCGGCACGCAGCAACTCGTAGGTGTCGAAGTTGCCGTACACCACCTCCGGCCGCTCGAACTCGAACACGATGAGCACGTCGCACACGGCGTTCAGGAAGTAGCGGTCGTGGCTGACGACGATGCACGTCCCCTCGTAGGCCTTCAGGGCTTGCTCCAGGCTCTCGCACGCCCACAGGTCGAGGTGGTTGGTCGGCTCGTCCAGGATGAGCACGTTCGTGCCGGCGACGGTCAGTTTGGCCAGCGCCGCCCGGCTCCGCTCGCCCCCGCTCAGTTGCTTCACCGGCCGGACCACGATCTCCCCGTGCAACCCGAAGCTGCCGAGCAGGTCGCGCATCTTCTGTTCGGTCAGCGCCGGGTCGGGTTCGGGCCAGATGGCCCGCAGCACCGGCTCGTTCTCCGGCAGCAACTTCAAGTGCTGGTCCAGGTAGCCGGGGAACACCAGGTGCCCGCGCTGCACCAGCCCCGACGTCGGCGGCTCGTCGCCGAGCAGGATCTTCAGGAGCGTCGTCTTCCCGCACCCGTTCGGCCCGAGGATGCCCAGCCGCTGACCCCGCTTCACGTCGAAGCTCAGGTCGCTGAACAGCACCTTGTCGCCGAACCGCTTGCCCAGGTCTTCGACGTGGAACACGATGTCGCCGCTCCGCGTCACGTCCTGGAAGTGGATGTTCGGCCCGCTCACCTTCGTCGGCTTCTCGACCCGCTCCAGCTTGTCGAGGGCTTTCACGCGACTCTGCGCCTGCTTGGCCAACTGCCCGTAGTGCGCCCGCCGGATGTACTCCTCCTGCTTCCCCACGTACTCCTGCTGCGACTCGTACTCCTTCAACTGCCGCTCGAACCGCTCGTCCCGCAGCCGCACGTACTGTTTGAAGCTGCCGGGGTAGCTGGTGATCTTGCGGGCGTGCAGCTCGAACGTCTTGTTCGTCACCTTCTCCAGCAGGTAGCGGTCGTGGCTGATGAGCAGCATGCCCTGCGGCTGCCGCATCAGGTAGTCTTCCAGCCACCGCGTGGTGGTGATGTCCAGGTGGTTGGTCGGCTCGTCGAGGAGCATCACGTCGGGGGCGCTCAACAGCAGCTTCGCCAGCAGCAACCGCCGCTGCTGCCCGCCGCTGAACGACACCACCGGCCGCTCGTAGTCGGCCTTCTTGAACCCCAGCCCGGTCAGCACGTCTTCGACTTTGTGATCCAGGGTGTAGGCGTCGTTCGCGGCCAGCAGCTCGTTCAGCCGGTCGTACTTGGCGTGGAGTGCCTTCTGCTCCGTCTCCGTCGCGGTGGCCATCAGTTCGGCCACCTCCTGAAGCTCGTGCTGGGTGGCGAGCAGTTCGTCGAGGGCGGACTTGGCTTCGGCGAACAGGGTGCGGTCGGGCGGGAACGAGGCGACCTGCGACAGCACCCCGACCCGCGCGCCGGCGTGCAGTTGCACCTTGCCGGTGTCCGGTTCGTCCTGCCCGGCGAGGATGCGGATGAGTGTGGTCTTGCCGGCCCCGTTCGGCCCGACGAATCCGACCCGCTCGCCGGCGTGCAGCTCGAAGCTGACGTCCTCGAACAGCGGGGTGGCGTCGTACCCGCGGGACACATTCGTGCAAGACATCAACAGCATGGCGGGGCACACACCTCGGGGCGGAACCTCACTACTTTATTCCCGGCCCGGCGAACGGCGCGACGTGAGTTCCCCGGTGTGTCCCGGAGTTCGCCCATGAGCCAGCAGACGTACCCTGTGCGGTGTGAATGTGGGAAGGAACACCAGGTGACCGGTGGACAGGCCGGTAGCGGTTTCGAGTGTGCCTGCGGGCGGCGGGTGGACGTGCCGACGCTCGGGGTACTCAAGCGGTCGGTCGGTCAATCGGCCGTGTCGGCGGACCTGGAGATCGAACACCGGTTGAAGGAGGGATCGCTGCCGGTCGAGTGTGACTGTGTCCTGTGTGGGGCGACGACCGGCGACACGCTGTCCGTGCGTGTGGAGTGCGAGCGGGCGGAGGCGAAGTCGGAATTCAAGTGGTGGTACTGGTTGTTCCTCCCACTCGGGATGTGGTTCCTGTTGACCCTGTTCATCGCCCAGGTGACCCGGCGGGACGACCGGCATGGGAGGGACGTGCATTTCCGCTTGCCGGTGCGGGTGTGCCGGGGCTGCCGCCCGCGGGTGCGAACGGCGGAGGAGGCGAGGGCGACGCTGGGTAGGAGCGAGTTGTACGCCCGGCTGCTCGCCAAATACCCACATGCCGGTGTAACCCTACCCGTGGAGTGACCCGTGAGCCAGCAGACGTATCCGGTGAGGTGCGGGTGCGGGAAGGTCCACCAGTGCCCGGCCGGGTACGCCGGCACGCGGTTCGCCTGCCCGTGCGGGAAGGCGGTCGAGGTGCCGACGCTGAGCGCCCTCCGCACGACGGTGATCGAGGGCGAGACGTCGCCGGAGACCGAGGTGGCGGCGCGGGGACGGCTGGGCCAGTTGCCGCTGGAACAGGAGTGCGTGAACTGCGGGCGGGAGACGGACCGGGCCGTCGCGGTGCTGGTCGAGTGCGCCCGGCCGAGGAGTGGCATGTCCGGCGTGACGTTCCTCCTCGGCTTTCTGTTTTTCGCCTGCTTCGGATGGCTGGGGATCGTGCTCTGGTACTGGTTCGGGCGGATCACCATGCGGGACGTGATCGGCGAGTACCTCGCCTACGAACTGCCGGTGCGGGTGTGTACCGACTGTGGGGCGGATCTGACCAGCTCCGGGGCCGCGATGCGGGCGGTGACGCTCACCCCGCTGTACGCACGGCTGCTGGCGAAACACCCGAACGCCTTTGCCATCACCTGCAGCGCGGCCCCTGGGGTACGGTTCGCCAACCCGTACCGCACCCGTCAGCGGCGGCGGCGACTCATGTGGTTGGCCGGCATCGCGTCGGGCGTGCTCGTGTTCGTCACGTCGCTGTGGGCGGCGGTTGTGTACCTCGTTCCGCTGCTGCCGGGCGTGGACAACTCCACCCGCACCCTGGCACGGGTGGCCGTCGGGGTGGTCGCCCTCGGCGGCGGGGTGTTGGCGGGTTGGGGCGTGTCGCGGGTGGTCGGTCGCCTCCACCGCTCCTGCTTCCCGGATGAACCGACCGAGGCCGAACCCGTTCACCCCTCGTCCGGGGTTTCCGGCCAGAGCGAGCGATGAACGCGACCGACGGCGAAGGCGGTCAGCACGGCGGCGATCACCCCGGCCACGAAGGTCGACCCCTGGGTCATCGCGGCCAGCGTGTACGGCTCGATGTCGGTGCGGTCGGCCAGCCAGTTCGCCACCCCGACCCACACGCCGACCGTCGTGAGGGCGAACGCGAGGCCGGTGGCGGCCGTGGTCAGCATCCGCCGCCGGACGATGCGCTCCGAGTAATTCGGGGTGTCGTCATTCATGGCCATCCTCATGGGGTTTCGGCCAGAGGAGGCGGAAGACCCATTTGGTGGAGGCGACCATGAGTGAAGCGTACATCAGCGTGAGCATGAGCCAGGCGATGGGAAGACCGAAGGCGGTAAGGCCGTTCTGCAACCACTCCCCGCTCGGCGAAAACATGCGCGACAGCCACATCGAGAAGATGAACGAGGTGACGAGAGCCACCCCCACCACTCCAACCAGGAGCACCGTTCGGATCATGGAGCGGACGGTCAGGGTGTGATTCCGGCTCATACCTACTTTCTCCCCTTCGGCTGGCACTTCCCACAGAAGTGGCTGCTCCGCCCGCCGACCACCACCCGCTCGATCTCGCCCCCGCACGTCACGCACGCCTCCCCGGTGCGCCCGTACACCGCGAACTCGTTCTGGAAGCCGCCCCGCAGGCCTGACCCGCCGACATAATCGCGGATGGTGCTCCCGCGGCTGTCGATGGCACGGGCGGTGACTTCCTCAATCGCCGTTCGAAGGCGGTCGCACTCGGCCACGGTCAGCGTGTTGCCTCGCCGTTCAGGGTGCAACCCGGCGCGGAATGAGGCTTCGTCCGCGTAAATGTTCCCGACACCGGCCACGATTGACTGATCGAGGAGGATCGCTTTCAGGGTGCGTTTGGAGCTTCGCACGTCGGACGCGAACGCGGCCGCTGGGATGTCGAACGGTTCGGGGCCGAGTTTCTCCCCGAGGTTGGCGAGCGCGGCGGACTCGCTCGGGTACAACTCCATGCTGCCGAACCGTCGGACGTCGCGGAAGCGTAACTGCGTTTGGTTGTCCAAATCGAAGACGCGGTGCGTGTGCAGTTCCACCGGAGTCGTGGTCGGTACCACGGTGAACTGGCCGGTCATGCCCAGGTGGACGAGGAGCACACCCGCGCTCGCCGTTGGCTCGCGGCTAACTGTGGCCAGAATCCACTTCCCCCGCCGGTTGATTTCGCCGAACCCCGCCCCCAGCAACTGCTTCTCCCACACCTTCTTCCACGCCCGCCGCAGCTTCGGCTTGCCCGCCCACACGCCGGTGATCGTCCGCCCCGCCAGCAGCGGACGCAGGTCACGGACGACGGTTTCGACTTCCGGTAATTCCGGCATGATTCACCGCGGAGGGCGCAGAGGGCGCGGAGAAAAGAGCGAGGCCTATCATACTCTTTGCTGTTGTCTTCCTTGCGCCCTCTGCGCCCTCCGCGGTGAATCATGCCTTCAGCAGTTGCACAACTCCCCAACGCTCTCGGTCGTTTCGGCCCCTACGGCGGGCGGTTCGTGCCGGAAACGCTCATGTTCGCCCTGGACGAACTCGACCGCGAGTTCCGCTCGGCCACGGCCGACCCCGTGTTCATGGGCGAATTCCACCGGATTCTGAACGAGTACGTCGGCCGACCGAGTCGGTTGTACTTCGCCGAGCGGCTGACCGCCCACGCCGGCGGTGCCCGGATTTATCTGAAACGGGAAGACCTGAACCACACTGGCGCCCACAAGATCAACAACGCCATCGGGCAGGCGCTGCTGACGAAGCGGATGGGCAAGAAGCGGGTGATCGCCGAGACCGGGGCGGGTCAGCACGGGGTGGCCAGTGCGACGGCGTCGGCGTTGCTCGGGCTGGAGTGCCGGGTGTACATGGGCAGCGAAGACGTGCGGCGGCAGGAGTTGAACGTGTTCCGGATGCGGGCGATGGGCACCGAGGTGTTCCCGGTCGAGAGTGGGAGCAAGACGCTGAAGGACGCCACCAACGAGGCCATGCGGGAGTGGATGAGCACGGTCGAGCACACGCACTACATCATCGGCAGCGTGGTCGGCCCGCACCCGTTCCCGCAGATGACACGGGATTTTCAGAGCGTGATCGGCACCGAGACCAAGCAGCAGTGCAAGGAGCAGATCGGCCGGTTGCCGGATTGTGTGATCGCGTGTGTCGGCGGGGGCAGCAACGCGGCGGGGATGTTCCACCCGTTCGTGAACGACGAAGCGGTGGAACTGGTGGGCGTGGAGGCGGGCGGGCGGACGCCGAAGCCGGGCGACCACGCCAGCACGCTCACCTTCGGCAAACCGGGCGTCCTGCACGGCAGCTTCAGCTATGTGCTGCAAGACGACGACGGCCAGACGGCGGACGTTCACAGCGTGAGCGCGGGCCTCGATTACCCCGGAGTCGGGCCGGAACACAGCTACTGGAAAGACACCGGCCGCGTGCGGTACACCAGCGTGACCGACCAGGAAGCGCTCGACGCCTTCCACCTGTGCGGCCGGCTGGAGGGAATTCTGCCGGCGCTCGAAACGGCCCACGCGGTGGTGGAGACGATCCGTGAGGCGGCGAAGCGGAGCAAAAACGACGTGGTGGTGCTCTGCTTCAGCGGCCGCGGCGACAAGGACTGTGCTGAGGTAGCCCGCGTCACCAAGAAGGGGTGAGCGCCATGGCGAAAGCCAAGCCGGAACCGGACGCCGATGCGGACGACGCGCCGGGGTGGGACGCCATCACCGCCGCCTTCGAGTCGCTTTATCCGAAGCAGAAGAACCCACCGCACTTCGCCCCGTACCTGTCGCCCCTGTTCACCGGCGGCGGACTGCAAGGGGTGAGCGCGTACAAGGCCGACGACCCGCGGCACTGGCACTTCGTCACCTACGGGCTGACCGAACTGTACGCCAAGGAGGGGGGCGACCCGGCCCTTAGCGGGTGGGGGTTCGAACTCACCTTCCGCCTGACTCGGAAGGCCAAGGACAGTCAACCGCCGAACTGGGCGGTCAACTTCCTGTTCAACCTGGGTAAGTATGTGTCCAGCAGCGGCAACCCGTTCGGGGTCGGGCACTACATGGACCTGAACGGTCCCATCGCACTGGGTGAAGACACCGCCATTCGGGCCATCGCGTTCGTCCGCGACCCGCAGCTCGCCCCGATCGAATCGCCGAACGGGTCGGTCGAGTTCCTCCAGGTGGTCGGGCTGACGACGGACGAGTATGAGGCGTGCAGTGACTGGAAGACCGAGAAGGTAATGGGCGTGCTGAAGACGATCGACCCTCTGCTCGTCACCGACCTGGGCCGCGAGTCGCTGTTCGCCGACCCGAAGGCCGCGAAGGCGGTGGAGCGGGGGATTGCCCGCGACGGGTCGCAGGCCGAGTTCACCTACGTCGGCCTGGCGGAGTGGAAAAAGGCGGGTGAGAAGTTCAAGGTGACGCTCGGAGCGAACGCCGTGCGGTCGCTGCTGCCGAAGTTGCGATCCCGCTTGATGCACGGGCGGAACCACAGGCTTATCGGGAAGAAGCGGGCCGTGAACCTCGCGCCCGGCAAGCGGAACGGGGTGAAGGGGAAGGAGGGCGAGTTGACGCTCACCATGACTCCGACGGCCGTCGAGGAGGTACTCGGCACGCTGCAAGCCGTCCGGGGAAAGTACCAGTTCGCGGCGCTGCCGGCGGTCACGCTGGAGGTGGTGCCGACCGAGATCAAGGACTCCGACGGCAAGGTGGTCGAGGTGATCGGCTAATGGCCGTGGCTCCCGTGAATGTCGCCTCACACCTCACCCGCATGGCGGCGGAGTTCCCCGACCGCCCGGCGGTGCATGTGCCCGTCGGCCGGGTGAACCCGCACGGCGACTCGCCGCACCGCACCCTGACGTACCGCCAGCTGAACGCCGACGCCGACGCCGTCGCCCACGGGTTGGCGTTGCTCGGCATCACCCGCGGCACGCGGGTGGCGCTCATGGTGCCGCCGGGTATAGACTTCTTCGCCCTCACCTTCGCCCTGTTCAAGTTGGCCGCCGTGCCGGTGATGATCGACCCCGGCATGGGGGTGAAGAACCTCGGCACCTGCCTGGGCGAGGCCGAACCGGAAGCGTTCATCGGCATCCCGAAGGCGCACCTCGGCCGGCGGCTGTACGGCTGGGCGAAGCGGAGTGTGAAAATCACGGTGAACGTCGGCGGGTGGCGGTTCTTCTGCACGCGGAGCATCGGCGAGGTGCGGAAAAGTACTCCGCACTCGCCGAGTGCGGTTCGGCGGAAACCGCACTCGGCGAGTGCGGAGTACTTTCCGGACGTGTCCCCCGACGACCTGGCCGCCATCCTGTTCAC
>CAYMHO010000017.1:45518-47790 GCA_964390195.1 uncultured Fimbriiglobus sp.
GTGCGGAGTACTTTCCGGACGTGTCCCCCGACGACCTGGCCGCCATCCTGTTCACCAGCGGCAGTACGGGTGTGGCGAAGGGGGTGGAATGCACGCACGGAATCTTCGCCGCCCAGGTGGAGTTGCTGAAGGCGGTGTACGGCATCCAGCCGGGCGAAGTGGACCTGTGTACGTTCCCGCTTTTCGC
Organism: uncultured Fimbriiglobus sp.; assembly: GCA_964390195.1. Lineage (GTDB taxonomy): Bacteria > Planctomycetota > Planctomycetia > Gemmatales > Gemmataceae > JALHQU01. Next base: position 45,706 of record CAYMHO010000017.1, read on the forward strand.
CCTGTACGGGCCGGCGCTCGGCATGGCGTGCGTGGTGCCCGACATGGACGCCAGCCGCCCGGCGACGATCGACCCGGCGAAGGCGATGAGCCAGATGCGGCAGTTCGGGGTGACGCAGATGTTCGCCAGCCCGGCGGTGCTGAATCGTTTGGTTAGCCGCGAGGCAACGCCGATCGCGTTCAGCACCCTGCGCCGCGTTGTCTCCGCCGGTGCCCCGGCGAGACCGGACGTCCTCGAAGCGTTCGCCAAACTCCTCTCGCCGGGCGTGCAAGTGTTCACCCCGTATGGGGCCACCGAAGCCCTGCCGGTGGCGAACATTGGCAGCGACGAAATCCTGGGCGAAACGCGGTTCGCAACCGAACAGGGGAAGGGCGTTTGCGTCGGCCAGCCGGTGCCGGGCGTCACGGTGTCCGTCATCCGCATTTCGGATGACCCGATCCCGACCTGGGACGAATCCTTGTGCGTACCACCCGGAGTGGTCGGCGAGTTCGTCGTCCGCGGGCCAGTGGTCACGAAGAAGTATTTCAACCGAGATGCGGCGACGAAACTGGCGAAGATCCTGGACGAGCGGACCGGCGAGGTGCTGCACCGTATGGGCGATGTCGGGTATGTTGACGACCGCGGCCGGCTGTGGTTCTGCGGACGCAAGAGCCACCGCGTCGAAACGCCGCACGGGACGTACTTCACCGACAAGGTGGAGCCGGTGTTCAACGACAGGTTTACACGAACGGCGCTCGTCGGGGTCAGTCGCAACGGAGTGACGTACCCCGTGGTCTGTGTGCAGCCCCCGATTGACTCTCAGTGTCGGGTGAAACTGAAGCTGGTGGGATGGCCTACCCAAGTGGATATGCTGCGTGCTACCGCTACTTTGCACGACCACACGAAACGAATCAGCACGTTCCTCCTGTATCCCGGTTTCTTCCCCGTGGACGTGCGGCACAACAGCAAGATCTTCCGCGAGAAGTTGGCGGTGTGGGCGGACAAACAGCTCGGCCCGAATTGGGTGCCGGAGGAACAGGCATGAAAGCGCTCGTCACCGGCGGGGGCGGGTTCCTCGGCGGGGCCATCGTGCGGCAGTTGCTCGCCCGCGGGGTGGCGGTGCGGTCGTTCACCCGCAGCGCCTACCCGTGGCTCGATGAACTGGGCGTCGAGCAGGTCCACGGCACACTCGGCAAGCTGGAAGACGTGACGCGGGCGGTGGCCGGGTGCGACATCGTCTACCACACCGCGGCCAAGGCGGGTGTGTGGGGCCGACGGGACGACTACGTCCGCACCAACGTGACCGGCACCGAGAACGTGCTGACCGCGTGCAAGGCTGCCGGCATCACGAAGTTGGTGTATACCAGCACGCCGAGTGTGGTTCACTCCGGCGGCGACATCGAAGGCGCGAACGAGTGCATGCCGTACCCCACGCACTTCTCGTGCATCTACCCCGAGACGAAGGCGAAGGCCGAGGCGATGGTGCTGGACGCGAACGGCCCGGCGCTCGCCACCGTCGCCCTCCGCCCGCACCTCATCTGGGGGCCGGGCGACCCGCACCTGATCCCCCGTGTGCTGGCGAAGGCCAAGGCCGGCAAACTCCGCAGGATCGGCCACCGCCCGGTGAAGGTGGACGTCACGTTCATCGACAACGCGACCGACGCCCACCTGCTCGCCGGCGACGTGCTGGCACCGGGCAGCCCACCCGCCGGCAAGGCGTACTTCATCAGCAACGGTGAACCGGTCGTCCTCTGGGACTTCCTGAACCGCGTCATCGCCGACGCCGGATTACCCCCCGTCACCCGAACCGTGTCGACGTGGCTCGCCCTGACGACCGCCAGCGTCATGGAAGGCGTCTACAAGCTGTTCGGGGTGAACGCCGAACCGCCGATGACCCGGTTCATCGCCGAGCAACTGAGTACGTCGCACTGGTACGACATCTCCGCCGCCAAGCGGGACTTCGGGTACGTCCCGAAGGTGAACGTGGAGGAAGGGCTGCACAGGATGAAGGCCAGCCTGTCCGGCACGCACCGCCCGGTGACGGCGTGACAGCGGGGTTGGAGTTCACGCTTCCCAGTAGTTTCAACGGGCGGGGCGTGACGCAAG
>CAYMHO010000018.1:0-16993 GCA_964390195.1 uncultured Fimbriiglobus sp.
TTCAGGTTCTAGTTCCCGCAAGGGAGTGGAGGTTCAAGTCCTCTCTTCCGCACTCGACTAACCGGCTTGAGATTGTCACCTCAGACGCAACATCAGCACCCAACTCACACGCTTCAGGAATCGCGATCTCCGTCGCCAGACGTTCTGGTCACGGAGGTCGTGTGTTCGAATCGATTCACCACGTCCGACCCAGACAAGCAGCGTGTCTTGAATGACTCTCTTGTCAAAGGCTCTGCGATGCGGTAATCCTTCCTGCCGAAGGGACATAAAAGCACGGCTTTCACTATGGCTCTGTTTGAAGAGTCAAGTTCGTTCCAGATTTGACGTCCGATAATGCCAATTATGTTTCATTCGGGGCTTTTTCAATCACATGATGCAGAACCAAGTTCAACAACGCCTCCGAGCCGGTATCGTCGGCGTAGGGATGATCTTCGACGAGACGTATCAGCACTTCTTCGAGCAGTTCCGCTGGACGCCACTTTGGAACCCAATGACCGGTCCCGTCAACGTCTCGCTCGACGCGGTAGCGACCCGTACTGGCACGCGGGCCGCGAAACTCGCGGCGGCTTGGAATCACTCGTTTAAAAACTTCTCGGGGCCTGCGGCGGCGGACGAGTTGGCGACGGCGGACGTAGACATCATCTGCGTCGCAACACCGGACGACCGGCACTTCGGACCGGCTCTTGCCGCACTCCGGGCCGGCAAACACGTCCTGATCGAAAAGCCGTCGGTTCTGTCACTCGCCGAACTCGACGAACTGACGTCGCTCGCCGACGCGAACGGTGTGATTTGCAAAGTCGTGTACCACAAACTGCTCGACCCGGATCACAAGAAGCTTCGCACGCACGTCGTCGACGGCGTCCTGAAGCATGTGAACAGCGGGTACTGCTCGCTCCTGGAGCCGCGGAGCATCGCCGCCGGGCAGTTCGCCGAGTGGGTGGTCGGCCGAAACCCGGCGTCGTACGTCGCCGTCCACTACCTGAAACTGATCGACTTCACGTTCGGCCCAGAGTGGACGCTCTCGCGGGTGACGGCGAGCGGTCAGCGGGGCTTGGTCGGTCCGCCCCCCCCTGCCCCGGCGACCTGGGACTCGGTGCTGCTTCGGGTGGTCTACACCCACCCGGACGGCCGCGAGGCGGCGTTCGACGTCCACACCAACTGGGTGAACCCGGACAGCTTTCCCGGCTACGTCGAACAAGAAGTGCAGTTCCGGTTCGACAACGGCATCTGGCTGGCCCACCAGCGGAAGCGGGGTGTGGAACTGGCCGTGGAAGGGCTGTCGCCGCACTCGGTGAAGAACACGCCGAATCACCACTACAACGCCGGCTTCCAGGAGCCTTGGGGCGACCGCGTCCACCGCGGGTACGGCATCGAGGTGATCGAACGTTTCTTCCGCGAGGTTGCGTTCGTCGAGTTCGGCGAACCCGGCACCCGCGCGGAGCGGCTGATGTCGGTCAACCGCCTGGTGTACAACGACATCCGTGCCGACCGGAACACCGTTGCCGTCGTCCAGGCACTCGAGGCGATCCTGAGTGCACAGGCGGACGGTCACCCGGACGCGGTCGTGAAGGTGAACAGCCCGTCGCCTGGTCTCCACCTGTTCAAGCCGGGCGTACCAGAGTCGACCGCACTCTATTCCCGTCGCGTCTGATAATGTTTCGACACCGAACCTCCTCGGCGGCGGGTGGTCTGTTGAAAAACACCCCTCCCCTCCCCCGCCGAGGCCGGCCATGAACGATCGACGCCGAATCACCGTCAGCAAATACATCTCGAAACACCTCCGCCACGCACCGCAGGCGATCGGCTTGACACTCGGCGACGGCGGCTGGGTGCCGATCGACGCCCTCCTCGAGGCCGCGGCGAAACACCGCTTCCTGTTCACCCGCGAAGAACTCGAGCAGGTCGTCAGGTATTGTGACAAACAGCGGTTCGCCATCGACCCGACCGGCCAGCTCGTCCGGGCGAATCAGGGCCATTCGGTCGAAGTCGAACTGCAGCTCGAACCGATCTCCCCGCCGGACGTCCTCTACCACGGTACCGCGATTCACCTCCGCGAACCGCTCCTCGCCGCAGGCTTGCTGAAGATGCGACGCCACCACGTCCACCTGTCGGCCGACGTGCCGACCGCCGTCGCCGTCGGCCAACGGCACGGGAGACCGATCGTGTTCGCGGTCGATACCATGAGCATGAGCCGTGACGGGTACGTCTTCTTCCGCGCCGCCAACGGCGTCTGGCTGACAGACCACGTCCCCCCGCGGTACCTCCGCGAACTCCCGCAGGAGTGACGATGCCTCCCCTCCCCTGCCCCGTTCACCTGGGCGAAACGGAATCGAACGCCCTCCGCGGGCGGTCCGCCGAGGTCGAACCCCGCTCCCTCCGCACGTTCACCCCGTCGCAAGCGGTCATCGCCCGCAGCGCCGGTAGCTGCCACTGGACGCCCGAAGGGAAGCGGTTGTGGGATCTCACCTCCGGCGTGCTGGTGTCGAACCTGGGGCACAACCCGGCTTCGTGGTTGCGGCAGTTTGTAGGACACCTGGGTTGGGGCCAGGCGTTATCGGCCGCGTCCGATAATGATGTGACTTCCGACTACTTCCCTGCCCTCCCGCTGACGACCTACAACGCAATCACCCCGCTCGAAGTGGAAGCCAGCCGGCGGCTCGTTTCACTCATGCAGTCGGCTGCCGGTGGTGCCCAGATGCAGCAGGTGCTGTGGGCGGCGTCCGGGTCCGAGGCCATTCAGAAGGCCCTGTGGGCGGCGATGGCGCGGGACAAGTCGCGTCCGATAATGTTGGCGACTCGGCACGGTTTCCACGGTAAAAAGGGGCTGTCGAACGCCGTCACCGGCAGCGAGACAGACGCCGAGCGCGACCCGCGGGTGCGGTTCATCTCCTTCCCGATGGCCGAGTGCCGCGACGTCAACATTCGAAACGAGCCGTTCGACCCCACCCCGTACCGCCGCGAACTCGACGCCCTCTGGCACCAGTTCGGGATGAAGATCGGCACCCTCATCACCGAACCGTACCTCGGCGGCGGGGGGTCGTACCATCCGCCGAAGGCCTATTTGCAGACGCTCGAAGCGTGGTGTCGCGAGCACGACGTGGTGTTCATCCTGGACGAGGTGCAAGCCAACTTCGGCCGCACCGGGAGGATGTTCGCCTTCGACACGTACGGCGTCGAGCCGGACATCGTGGTGCTGGGCAAAGGGTTGGGCAACGGCGTGCCGGTGGCGGCGGCGGTCGGACGGGCCGACATCTTTTCCGCGATGGATTACGGCGAAGGGTCGGACACCTGGAGCGCCAACCCGCTCATGTGCGCGGCGGTCCTCGCCACCCTCGAGTGCTACGAGACGACCGACGTACTGGGGCCGATGCGGGCGGTGTCGCGGCAGATGGAGGCCGGGCTGGTCGAACTGAAGCGGTTCCCGTTCGTGACCGCCGTACGGGGCGAACACGAAGGCATGGTGTGGGGCGTCGAGTTCGCCGACCACGGCGGGAAGACGGCGAACGAACGGGCCAACCAATTCGTACTGGAAGCGTACCGCGGCGGGGGACCGACGGGCGACGGCGTCCACCTACTCGGCCCGCTGGCGAAGAAGGTGGTGCGGGTCGCCCCGCCGCTCGTCATCACCCCCGACGAGGCGGCCGCCGCGATGAGCCTGCTGCAGGCCGCCGCCGGTCGCATGTGATCGCCCCCGTTCGACCTTCCCTCGCTTGCGCGTCGGGCTGACAAGCCGCTCGCGTCGGGCCAACGAGTACGCCCCCGATGCTGGACTGGGTCACTCAGGTGGTGGTCGCCATCGCCGACGCCTGCGGGAGCACGCCGTACGAGGTGCGGGCTGTTCTCGGCCTGCTCATGGTGGCGGTGGCGTGCGGGGTGGTCGGGTCGCTGGTGATCGGCAACCGGATGGCCTTTTTCTCGGACGCGATGGCCCACACGGCGATGGCCGGGGTGACCCTCGCCGTCCTCGGCATGGTGGTGTTCGCCGGGGTGAGGACGGTCAACGACGCCGAGCCGTACCGATGGACCATCCCCCTCGTTATGGCCGTCGTCGGGGCGGTCGTCGGGTTGGTCATCGCGGTCATCCAGGAGAAGACGGCCCTGTCGTCAGACACCGTCATCGGGGTGTTCTTCGCACTCGCCCTCGGGTTCGCCGGCCTGCTCCTCCCGGCATTACAGGCGAAGGCCCGCATCCCGCTCGAAGAGATCCTGTTCGGCCAACTGTTCACCCTCGACGACGTGCGACTTCTCACCCTCCTCGGCATGGCCGTCGCCGCCCTCCTCCTCATCGGCCTGCGGTACAACGGGCTGCTCATCGGCAGCTTCAACCCCAGCCTGGCCAACTCCCGCGGCATCCCGGTGCGGTGGAACAACTACCTGTTCGTGGTGCTGCTGGCGGTGGTCGTGAATTTGAGCGTGTACGCCGTCGGGGTGCTGCTCATCAACGCCCTGCTGGTGGTGCCGGCGGCGGCGGCGGCGAACGTCTCGCGGAACCTGCGGCAGATGTTCTGGGTGACGCTCGCCGGGTGTGTGGGGTGCGCGGTCGTCGGGTATCGGGTGAGCACCACCACCGTGATCGCCATCGGCGACGTCGAACTGTCGCCCGGCCCGTCCGGGGCGGTGGTCGTCACCTGCGTGGTGTGGTTCTTCCTCAGCCTGCTGGTGCGGGCGATCCTGCGGCGGTTCTTCGGCCTCGCCCCGCTGCACGACCCGGCCACTTGTTCGCACGACCACGGCGACGGACAATACCTGCACCGCCACTGAGCCGGTCGAGGAATGAACCGCCCGCCCCGCGCGGCCGTAGAAACTGGCACCCGACCCGCGACCCAGGAACGCGCCCGTGGAATTCTCCGAAATCCTCCAGAACTTCGTGCTCAACTTCCTGAGCATCGTCTGGGAGGCGCTGCCGTTCATCATCGTGGGGGCCGTCATCGCCGGCATCCTGGAGGAGTTGCTCCCGCAACAGGCCCTGAGCAAGCTGCTGCCGAGGCACTTCCTGCCGGCCGTACTCATCGGCGGGGCGCTCGGCCTGATCTTCCCGATGTGCGAGTGCGGGATCGTGGTGGTGATGCGGCGACTCCTGAAGAAGGGCCTCCCACTCTCCTGTTGCATCGCGTACATGCTCGCCGGACCGATCCTCAACCCGATCGTGCTGGGCAGTACGGCCGTGGCCTTCTTCCCGCACGGGCAAGACATCGGGTGGGCGGTGCTGCTGCTCCGGGCCGGAATCGGCTATCTGGTCGCCTGCGTCACCGGGCTGGTGGTTCACTACCTGGTGGGCAAGTGGGGAATGAAGGAGATGCTCACCCCCACCGCCCTCCCCCCTGCCCCGCCGAAGGGTGGGCTGTCGCTCGGGATGGCGGACGCCCCCGCCGCCCCGGAGCCGAAGAAGCCGTTCCGCGAGCGGCTGTCGAACATCTCCGCCACCGCCTTGAACGACTTCATCGACATCACCGTCTTCCTCATCATCGGGTCGCTACTCTCCGCTCTCGTGAAGTCCGACCCGAACCTGATCAACAACGTGGAGGCGATGTCTCGGCAGAACCCGATCCTGGCGGTACCGCTACTGATGGGGCTGGCGTTCGTCCTGTGCCTGTGCAGCGAGGCCGACGCTTTCCTGGCGGCCAGCTTCAAGTCGATGAGCCTCTCCGCCAAGTTGGCCTTCCTGGTGTACGGGCCGATGCTCGACATCAAGCTGCTGCTCATGTACACGCGGGTGTTCCGCCCGAAACTGATCGGGGTGATCGTCGCCTGCGTGGCCGTGCAGGTGTTCATTTACTCCGTCGCCGTCCACTACATCCTGCCGCCGATGACCGGTCCGGTACCCGCCCCATCGCTCGCCCCGGCCGAACCGCAATCACCGACGCCGACAACCGGCACTCCGCCAACCACCACCCCGAACACCCCGCCGACGAACAAATAACGCCCGACCACACGCCCCACCCCGGAGGGCCGACGAGATGGATCACGCACCCGAGCCGCACGCCCCGCACAGCCACGGCCACGGCCACACGCACGATCACGGGCACGATCACGACCACCACCACGGCGGCAGCGACTACTACCTGCAGCAGTTGCTCACCATCTTCATCTGTGGGGCGTTCGGCGTCGTCGGGCTGCTCATGTACTTCGTCCCCGCCGGGCCGGGGGTGACGGACAACGCGGGCAACCCGCTGACGAAGCTCGGGGTGCTGCTGGTGCCGGGATTCCACCCGTGGGTGCTGGGTGGCAGTCTGGTGTTGCTGGCGGTGACGGTCGTCCGCGGGGTCGCCCTGTGGCGGTCGGCCGGTGCGACCCACGGCCACCACCACGACCATCATCACCACCACGACCACAAGCCGGGGGAGAAGTGTGACCACCCCTCGCATGCTCACGACCACCACGACCACGACCACAAGCCGGGGGAGAAGTGCGACCACCCGTCGCACGCTCACGCCCACCACGGGCACGACCACGACCACGGCGACCACTCGGCCGACGACCACAGCCACGGGAATATCTACTGGCGGGTGGTGGTGTTGCTCCTCCCGGTGGTCATCTACCTGATGGGCATGCCGAACGACACGTTCAGCGCCGCCTACTTGGATTCGCGGGTGGGGGGAAACATCGTCGACGAGAAGGGGGATGTGGCTTCGACCGGCAGCAGCGACGTGAGCTTCGAGACACTGGCGACGGCCGCGTACTCCGAAGGCAGCCGTCTGCAGTACACCGGCAAGACGGTGACGCTGAACGGGCAGTTCAAGCCGCTCACCAACACCCAGTTCACCCTGTTCTTCTTCAAGATGACGTGCTGCTCGGCCGACCAGGTGCCGCTCAAGGCGACGTGCGTGGTGAAAGACCCGCAGCAACTGCTGCTCGACGTGGGGAAGGCACCGGACCCGGCCGATCCGTCGAAAACCAAGCAGGTGGCGGTGCCGCTGAAGAGCAGTGCCAAGGTGAGCGTGACCGGTCGGTTGCAGTTCACCCAGGACCCGAACACGCAGGAGTGGCTGACGGTGATCCGGGTCGATCAGGGCGGGGTAAAGAAGCGGTGAGTGTGTCCGTCGAACCGCGACCGCAAGGGGGCGGGTGGTCAATCACCCCCCCCCGTGCGGTCGCGGCTCGACGGTCAGCCGTCGAAGTACAGCGCGAAATCGTACGGGTGCGGGCGGACCCGCACCGCCGCCACCTCCTCGCTCCGCTTGAACCGCACCCACGTCTCGATCACGTCCTCGGTGAACACGTTCCCGTGCAGCAGGAACTCGTGGTCGTTCTCGAGCGCCGTCAGGGCGTCGTCGAGCGTGGCCGGGGTGCGGGGCACGTCCTTCAACTCCTCCGGCGGCAGGTCGTAGATGTCCTTGTCGAGCGGCTCGCCGGGGTCGGTCTTGTTCCGCAGGCCGTCCAGCATGGCCATGAGCAAGGCCGCGAACGCCAGGTAGGGGTTCGCCGCACAGTCCGGCAGGCGGTACTCCAGTCGCTTGCTGCGGGCGTGCGACGAGTACACCGGGATGCGGATGGCCGCCGAGCGGTTCCGCTGGCTGTACGCCAGGTTGGTCGGCGCCTCGAACCCCGGCACCAGCCGCTTGTAGCTGTTCGTGGTGGGGTTTGTGATCGCACATAAGGCCGGGGCGTGTTTAAGAATCCCGCCGATGGCGTACCGGGCGGCGTCTGACAGGCCCGAATACCCGTTGCCGGCGAAAAGGTTCTGCCCGCCCTTCCAGAGCGACGTGTGGACGTGCATGCCGCTGCCGTACTCGTCGAACAGCGGTTTGGGCATGAAGGTGGCCGTCTTCCCGTGCTTGCGGGCCACGTTCTTGACCACATACTTGTATTTCAGCACGTTATCGGCCATGTTCAGCAAGTCGGCGTAGCGGATGTCAATCGAACACTGCCCGCCGGTCGCCTTCTCGTGGTGGTGGCTCTCCACCTGCAACCCGCACTGGGTCATGGCCAGCATCATCTCGGTGCGGAGGTCGTACAGGGCGTCGCCCGGCGGGCACGGGAAGTATCCCTGGCGGGCGCGGATCTTGTACCCGAGGTTCGGCTTCTCGTCGCGGCCGGTGTTCCACACCCCTTCCCCGCTGTCCACGAAGTAGAAGGCGGAGTTGGTGGTCTGGTCGTACTTCACGTCATCGAACACGAAGAATTCCAGGCTCGGGCCGAACTGTGCGGTGTCGGCGAAGCCCGTCTGTTTCATGTAGTTCACCGCCTTGCGGGCGACGTTCCGCGGGTCGCGGGTGTAGTCCTCGCGGGTGTTCGGGTCCTGGATGTTGCACAGGATGCCGAGGGTGATCTCACGGGTGAACGGGTCGAGGAAGTGGGTGTCCGGCTGGGGCACCAGCAGCATGTCCGACTCGTTGATCTTCTGCCACCCCCGCAACCCGGACCCGTCGAACCCGAACCCGTCTTCGAACCGCTCCTCGGTGAGCATGTCGGCCGGCACGGTCAGGTGCTTCCACAGGCCGGGGAAGTCCATGAACCGCAGGTCCACGGCCTTCACGTCCTTCTCGCGGATGAGGGCGAGCACTTCGCGGGGGGTCACGGCGGGGCCTCGAACGGGGCAGGGCTGGCGGGAGGTGAGAGGATGCCCGCGGGGATAGGGAAGTTATAGAGAAACCCCACCGCCGTTGTCACGGAGCCACCCATGCCCGCCCTGCCAATCCGCCGCGTGGTGTTGTACAAGCACGGGGTCGGCCACTTCGAACGGGAGGGCAGCGTCGTCGGGTCGCAGGCGATCACGCTCACGTTCAAGCAGCGGGAGGTGAGCGACGTGCTGAAGTCGCTGACCGTACTCGACCGCGACGGTGGGGTGGTGTCTGCCGTCGGGTACGAGAGTACCACGCCGGTGGAACAACTGCTCGCCGAGATCGCGCTGAGCATCCCCGACGAGGGGAGTCTGGTCGGGTTGCTCCCGCAGTTGAAGGGTGCACGGGTGTCGGTGATGCCGACCGGATCGGTCGCCGTACTCGGCGTACTGCTCGGCATCGACTCGGTAGACAGCGCCACGCCTGCCGGCAACACCCGACAGTTCCGCCTCAGCGTGTTGCGCGACGGCGGCGGGGTGAAGACGTTCGAGCTGTTCGACGTGGAGGTGACACTGCTCGACGACGGGTTGAAACGGGATCTCGACTTCTACCTGAAAACGCAACTCGCGGCGAAGAAGAAGGACGACCGCACCTTCACCCTGCTGGCCGAGGGCGACGGCACCCGCACGCTGGCCGTCAGCTACCTGCTCGAAGCCCCGGTGTGGAAGGCGACGTACCGCATTCTGCTGAACGAAGAAGGCCAGAAGGAGCCGCTCGTTCAGGGCTGGGCGGTGGTGGACAACACGTCGGACGAAGACTGGGAGGACGTACACCTGACGCTCGTCGCCGGGCTGCCGGTGTCGTTCGTCCACGACCTGTACACCCCGCGGTTCATCAAACGGCCGGTGGTGGAGGTGAAGGAGACGACCGGCGTGCTGCCGCCGACGGTGGAAGCCGGGTTCGACGCCATGCTCGCTGAATCACTCGACGACGACGAGACCCCGCGGGACCGTGCCAAAATGAGGCGATCAAGTGGGGGGATGATGGCGTTGGCGGAGAGGGCCTTCTCAATGGCCGCCCCTGCCCCAGCCCGACCGGGAGGGGTATCCTCGGTCCAAACCCAGACCCGTGAGCGACAGGTGGGCGACCTGTTCGAGTACGCCATCGAGCGGCCGGTCACGGTGCGGCGAAATCAATCCGCGCTCGTGCCGATCGTGCTGAAGCCGTTCACCGGCAAGCCGGTGCTGCTGTACCAGAAGCACGCCCGCGCCGAGAACCCGATCCGCTGCGTCGAGTTCGAGAACACCACCGGGCTGACCCTCGAAGGCGGGCCGGTGACGGTCCTCGACTCGGGGAGCTATGCCGGCGAAGCCATGCTCGACACACTGAAACCGAAGGAACAGCGGTTGATCGGGTACGCCGTCGAGCTCGCCGTGCGGGTGACGGACAAGGTCGACTCGCACACCACGGCCGTCACACGGGTGGTCATCCATGAGGGCACGCTCGTCGCGTCCTCCGAACAGGTGCAGGAGACTGTCTACACGTTCGCCAGCAAGTCCGACTCGGAGCAGGTGGTCTACCTCGACCACCCGCGGCTGAGCGACTGGGAGTTGACCAACACGCCGACCCCGCACGAGGTGACGGACAACTTCTGGCGTTTCAAGTTCCCACTGCCGCCGAACGCGACCACACGGTTCGAGGTGAAGGCGCATCGCCCATTCACCCAGGCGTTCCACCTGATGAACAGCCACGAGCCCCAACTCGCCACGTGGGTGGCGAGCGGGTACTTGAACGTGGCAAGCGAGAAAGCCATCCGCTCAGCGTTCGCCATCCGGGCGAAGGTCGCGGAATACGACGAGCAGATCAACCGGCTCGAACAGGAGCGGGCGAAGCTGCACGAGGAGCAGAAGCGGATCCGCGAGAACCTGACCGCCCTCGGCGACCGGGCCAGCGAGAAAGACCTCCGCGAGCGGTACGTCCGCACTCTTGGCAAACAGGAAGACCGCCTGGAGGTTATCGAGAAGGAGCGATTGTCGGTAGTGTCGGCCCGCGATGAGGCCCGGCAGAAACTGTCCGCCGCACTGAACGCGATCAGCATGGACCGCCCGGTGCCGGCGTGAGTGGGGTATAATGGCGGGAAACGCCACCCCCACGCAGGCCCGTCATGTCTCAGGCCATCGCCGACCCCGCCGAACTCCGGCGGTTCGCCACCACCGTCAAGCGGTTCAACGGCGAGTTGCAGACCAACCTGAGCGCCGTCCACGGTCAACTGCTCGCCCTCGCGGAGAGCTGGCGGGACCAAGAACACGACAAGTTCCGCGAGGAGTTCGAGACTCGGATGAAGGAGCTGGAGCGGTTCATCGAGGTGTGCGGGGAGTACGTGCCGTTCCTCCTGCGGAAGGCCGAGCGGATCGAAGAGTACCTGTCCCAACGGTGAGTGTCATGGCCGCCGACGTCCGCGACATTGACGCCCTGCGGGAGTGGCTCGCCGCCCTCGCCACCTACCGCTCGGACGCGAACGAGGCGCTCACCGCCCTGCGGGTGGAGATCAACCGTGGTATCGAGTGGGTGAACGAGCAGTACCACCAGTGGCAGCGGTCGATCCGCCGGTTCGACGACGCGGTGGTTCAGGCGAAGGCCGACCTGGCGGCGAAGAAGTTCCCGGACGTGAACGGTCGAATGCCGGACACGACGGTGGAGGAGCGGAACCTGCGGCGGGCCCTCGCCAAATTGGAACACGCGGAGGAGCAGGTCAAGAAGTGTCGGCGGTGGTTGGGCGAGTTGCCCAAGCTGGTGGACGAGGTGTTCCACGGGCCGGCTCAGCGCCTGGCGAACCTGCTGGACATTGATGTCCCCCGTGGCGCGGCCGTTCTGGAGCGGCGGGCCGAGGCGATCGAGCGTTACGCTGAATTGAGGACGGACTATTCGGCGTCCGCCCCGTTGCCGCCCCCTCCCCCGCCGCCGACCCCGGAGACCCCGTCATGACCTTCGGCGGCGGACGCGGCAAACTGGATGACGCCCGGCTGACGGCGATCGCCCGGTGGGACGCCGCCGGCGAATTGTGGAACGACAGTACCCGCAAGGAGCACGAGGCAGAGGTGGTCTCCCCGCTGAACGACGCCGCGGCGGATCTGCTCCGCGCGGTGGACCGACTGGCTGGGGTGTTCGCCTCCGCCCGCCGCGATTGTGAGTTCGACCCGACTCTCTAGGGTGAGTCGTTCTCTCCGAGAGCGACAGCCGACCGACTCTCGGAGAGAGTCGGCCACCCTCAAAAGCACACCCGCTTCAGTTGAGACCCCCATGTCCGACCGATCTCTGTTCGACCGCCAGCGTGACGCCCTCGGGTGGTTGCAGAAGTTGGTTCGCGACCGGGCGGCCGCCGAACGGGACATCGCCGCCGCCTTCCAGGCGGCGATCGACGCCGCCGAGCGGGAGGTGAACAAAAGCCGAAAGGCGATCGCCGCCGCCCGCAAGAAGGCCGAGGACGAACTGGCGGCCGATCGCGATCAGACGCTTCAGGCGACCTCACTCGACTACGCCCGCCGGTTCGTCGAACTGGAGAAGACGACGTCCGAGGCGAAGCGGCGGACCGAGGAGCAACACAAGGCGGCGGAGGAGTCGCTGAAGACGGAGTACAAGGACCGGCTGTGGACGATCGACTCACTCCTGGAAGCGGGCGAGAAGGAGGCGACGGACCGGAAGGCCGATCTCGATCGTGTGACGAAGGCCGCCGACGAGCACATCGCCGCCAAGTGGGACCAATCCGACCCGCTGTTGGGTGCCGTCAACCTGCACCGCGAGCAGGTCGAGTTCTCCGCCGACCGCCTGCCGCCGTTCGCCACCTCCGACCACGAGGGCAAGCTGGAGAAGTGTCTGGAGGACGTGGACGCCGCGTTCGACCGGCTGGCGGCAGTCAAGCTGTCGTCGCTCACCGGGGCGGTCGGCACCACCGCGTGCGTGTTCGTGGCCGGCGGGTTGGCGCTGGCCGTCGCCCTGTTCGCCCGGTTGGATCTGGTCTGGGCGCTGGTGGTGGGGTCGGGCGGCGGACTCGTCGGCGGGTTGCTGCTCCGGCAACTGCTGTACTGGCTGGCGAAGAAGCAGGTGAAGGACCGGGCGACCGCACTCGGGGTGTACCTGGCCGAGGCGGCGCGGGCCACCGAGCGGCTACGGCAGCACGCCCAGAAGGAGCTGGTGTCCGCCGTCACCGCCCTGCGGAAGAAGCACGCGGACGACAAGAAGAAGTCGGACGACACCTTCCGGCCGCGGATCGCCGGCGTGGTCAAGCAGTGCGTCACGGTGGTGGCCAAGCTGGACCTGGAGGCGAAGGAGGAGCGGCGGACGCTCCAGGCCGAACGGGCCGAGCGACAGCAGGCTCAAGGGGAAAAGTTCGACCGCCGGGCGGCCGAGATCGCCACCCACGCCGACGCCGAACTGGCCGAGGCGGAGGGACGCTACGAGGCGAAGAAGGCCGACGCCGACGCCACCCGCACCCGCACCTGGGACGAGGCGACCGCCTCTTGGTTCGGCGGGCTGCGGGAGGTGTCCGCCGAGTGCCGCGACTGGGCCGAGCAAGGGGCGAAGCACTTCCACCCCTGGGCCGGGCTGATCAACGGGAACTCGCCGTTGGCCGACGTGGTGCCGTCCGGCATTCGTTTCGGCGATTACAAGGTCGAGCAGTACAGCTTGCCCGACGGCCGCCCGGCCGACGAGCGACTGATCCCCGAGACGCCCATCGACGTGACGGTGCCGGCGTTCCTCCCCTTCCCCGACCACTCGGCAGTTCTGCTCAAGGCCCGCGACCACGGCCGTGTGGCGACGGTGCAGGCACTTCAAGCGATGATGCTGCGATTCCTCACCGGCCTACCGCCGGGCAAGGTGCGGTTCACCATCATCGACCCCGTCGGGCTGGGGGAGAACTTCGCCGCGTTCATGCACCTGGCCGACGCCGACCCGCTGCTCGTGAGCGACCGCATCTGGACCGAGCCGGGGCACATCGAGACGAAGCTGTCCGACCTGACCGAGCACATGGAAAACGTGATCCAAAAGTACCTGCGGAACCAATACAAGTCGATCGAGGAGTACAACCGGGCGGCCGGCGAGGTGGCCGAACCGTACCGCGTTCTGGTGATCGCCAACTTCCCGACCAACTTCACCCCCGATGCGGCCAAGCGGCTGGTGAGCGTGATGAGCAGCGGGCCGGCGTGCGGGGTGTGTACGCTCCTGGGGGTGGACACCGCCGCCCCCGTGCCGCGGGATTTCCGACTCGCCGACCTGGAACAAGTCGCCTTCAATCTGGTCTGGCGGGACGGGGAGTTCCACCCGAAAGACCCGGCGTTCGTGCCATTCCCTCTGACCCTGGACAGCCCGCCGAGTTCGTCCGAGGTGGCGGCCGTCGTGAAGCGGGTGGGCGAGGCGAGTAAGCAAGCCGCCCGCGTGGAGGTGCCGTTCTCGTACATCGCCCCGCCGCCGGAGAAGGTGTGGACCGGCAGCACGGAGAAAGGGTTCGAAGTGCCCATCGGCCGGGCCGGGGCCACCCGCCGACAACTGCTCTCGCTCGGGCGCGGCACCGCTCAGCACGCCCTCGTCGCCGGCAAAACTGGGTCCGGCAAATCGACGCTGCTACACGCCCTCATCACCAACCTGAGCATGATTTATAGCCCGGACGAGGCGGAACTGTACCTGATCGACTTCAAGAAGGGGGTCGAGTTCAAGATGTACGCCGCCCTGCCGCTGCCGCACGCGAAGGTGGTGGCGATCGAGAGCGAACGCGAGTTCGGGCTGAGCGTGTTGCAACGGCTCGACGGCATCCTGAAAGAGCGGGGCGACCTGTTCCGCCGCACCGGGGTGAACGACCTGTCCGGCTACCGCGAGGCGAAGCCGGGCGAGCGGCTGCCGCGGATCTTACTCGTGGTGGACGAGTTCCAGGAGTTCTTCACGGAGGAGGACAAGCTGTCGCAGGAGGCAGCGCTGCTGCTCGACCGGCTGGTGCGTCAGGGGCGGGCGTTCGGCGTGCACGTGCTGCTCGGCTCGCAGACGCTCGGCGGGGCGTTCAGCCTCGCCCGCAGCACAATCGACCAGATGGCCGTGCGCATCGCGTTGCAGTGCAGTGAGGCCGACGCCCAACTGATTTTGAGCAAGGAGAACACGGCCGCCCGCCTGCTCACCCGTCCCGGCGAAGCCATTTACAACGACGCCAACGGCCTGCTCGAAGGGAACGACCCGTTCCAGGTGGTGTGGCTGGACGAAAGCCACCGCGAACAGATCATCGCCGAGTTGCGGGACCGCTCGCCGAACCGGCCCACCCCGCTCGTGTTCGAGGGGAGCGTCGCGGCAGAAATTGACGGCAACCCCCTACTCCGCAAGCTTCTCAGCACGCCGAGCGACCAGCGGACCGCCCCGCCCGCCCTCTGGCTCGGTGACTCGGTGGCGATCAAGGATCCTACCGCCGCCGTGTTCCGGGCTCAGTCCGGGTCGAACCTGCTGCTCATCGGGCAGGCGGACGAGTCGACACTGGGCATCCTGTCCGCCGGGCTGGTGTCGCTGGCCGCCCGGCTGAAGGCCGACAACGGCAAACCGCCGGTGATGGTGTTCGACGGCACCCCCGAAGACTCCGAGTACTCCGACACCCTGCGCAACACGTGCGCGGCCCTGGGGATGCCCGACTCATTTGTCGAGCGGTACACCCTCGGCCCGGCGATCGGCGAACTGGCCGACGTGGTGGCGAAGCGAGTGAAGGGCGAAACCGCCGACCGCAGCCCGCGGTTCCTGATCGTCAACGGCCTGCACCGCTTCCGCGAACTGCGAAAGCCGGAGGACGACTTCTCGTTCGGCAAGAAGGAGAAGCAGACTTCACCGGGCGAGCACTTCCTGAACATCCTCCGGGACGGCCCCGGCGTCGGGGTCCACTCGATCGTGTGGTGCGACAGCGTGACCAACCTGACACGGGCACTCGACCGGAGTACCCTCCGCGAGTTCACCATGCGGGTGCTATTCCAGATGAACCCGAACGACAGCAGTCAACTCATCGACACACCGGCGGCGTCGCGGCTCGGCCGCAACCGGGCACTGTTCACCGAAGACGGCATGGAACGGCCGGAGAAGTTCCGCCCGTACGGGTTGCCGGGGTTGAAGAGGTTGCGCGAGATCGGTGAGGGGCTGCACCCGACGCCGGAGAACGGGACGAATGGAGCCGTCTACCCGTCGGAGTCGATGCTTGTCGGGAGCGCGGGCGTCCCGCCCGCATGACCAAACTGGCAGGACGCCATGACCAAACCGGCCCGCCCCCGAATTGCGATCCTCGGCGGTGGGCCGGTCGGCATTGAGGCGGCACTTTACGCCCACTCCCTCGGCCTCCCCTTCACCGTGTTCGAGCAGGGGCAACCCGGCGAGTACCTGAACCGCTGGGGGTTCGTGCGGATGTTCACCCCGTTCGGGATGAACGCCAGTCCACTCGGAAAGAAGTCACTTCAGCAACTCCGCCGCGAAGTGCCGGCAGACACGGAGTTCCAGACCGGCAGACAGTTCCGCGATACGTACCTGCACCCGCTCGCCGAATCTCAGGCACTCAAGTTCGCCATCAAGTCACAGAGCACCGTCCTTGCCGTCAGCCGCACCGGGTGGCGGAAGACCGACACCACCGCCAAGTTGCCGCCGTTCCGCCTGCTCGTCCGTGCCGCGGACAACAGCGAAGCGGTTCACACCGCCGACGTGGTGCTGGACTGCACCGGCACGTACGCCCGGCCGAATTGGGTCGGCGACGGCGGAATGCCAGCGGTGGGTGAACTGGCCAGCCGGCCGCACTTGGCGTACTGGCTGGAGGACGTACTCGGAGCCAAGAAGCCGCACTACCTCGGCCGGCACACGATCGTCATCGGCGGTGGGTATTCCGCCGCCGCGACGGTGGTGGCACTCACCGAGTTGGCCGAGGAGAACCCGTCCGCCTGGGTGACGTGGCTGACCCGCGGGCCGCGGACCTCCCCCCTGCCCCGGATTGCGAACGACCCGCTCCGCGACCGCGACAAGCTGGCGGCGAAGGCGAACACCCTGGCCACCCGCTGCGACGGCAACCTGGAACACCACCCGCACGCCGAGATTCAAGAGGTGGTGTGCCCCGGCCCGGACAAAGGGGTGAAGGTGGTGGCGTTGGTAAACGGCGAGCGGCGGACGTGGGAGGGCGAGCGGCTGATTGCAAACGTGGGATACAAACCGGACGTGGCCCTGACGAGCGAACTGCGGGTGGGCGAACCCGCCGGCGACTTCCGCACTGGCGAGCCGAACTACTTCGTACTGGGGGCGAAGAGCAAGGGCCGCGACTCCGGCTTCTATCTGCACGAGTCGCACGATCAGATCCGTCGGGCGTTCGCAGAGGTAAGTGGGAACACGAAGCTGAACCTGTTCGCGGCATGACCGACGAGCCGCGACCGCGAGGGAGCGGGGTTGGAACACCCGCTCCCTCGCGGGCGCGGCGCGGCGGTCCCACCACCCCGATCACC
>CAYMHO010000018.1:17003-47169 GCA_964390195.1 uncultured Fimbriiglobus sp.
TATCAGGATGCTTTACGGTATAGTGGCATGAGCTGAGAGGTGGGTCGGTGTGTGAGGTTGTTGTGAACACCCGCCCCCTCGCGGTCGCGGCTCGTCGGTCACACCACCACGTTCACCAGCTTCCTCGGCACCACGATCACCTTCTTCGGCGTCTTGCCGCCGAGAGCCGCCTTCACGCCCTCGTCGGCCAGTGCCGCCGCCTCCATCGCGGCGTTGTCCACCTCCGACGGTAGCATCAGCTTCGCCTTCAGCTTGCCGTTCACCTGCACCGGAATTTCGACCTCGTCGGCCTTGCACAGCGCCGGGTCGAACTTCGGCCACGGCTCGTAGGCGAGCGTGGCGGCATTACCCAGCGCCGCCCACAGTTCCTCGGCGACGTGTGGGGCATACGGCGCGAGCAGCAGCACGAACGGCGTTAGCACCAACTTCGGCCGCACGGTCTGCTTGGTCATGAAGTTCGTGAACTCCATCATGGCGGCGATGGCCGTGTTGAAACGCATGCCTTCAGTGTCCTCCGTCACCTTCTTGATGGTGCGGTGCAGTTCACGCAACGCTTCCTTGCTCGGCTCCGCGTCCTGAACCGCGGGGTGCAGTTGCATCGTCTCGGCCGCATCGTCGATGAACACCCGCCACACTCGGCCCAGAAAGCGATAGACACCCTCCACGCCCTGCGTGCTCCAAGGCTTAACCGCCTCCAGCGGCCCCATGAACATCTCGAACAGTCGCAGCGAATCGGCCCCGTACTCGGCGACGACGTGGTCCGGGTTGATGACGTTTCCGCGGGCCTTTGACATCTTCTGCCCGTCTTCGCCCAAGATCATCCCCTGGTTCACCAGCTTGTGGAACGGCTCGGGGCATTTCACGTACCCGCGGTCGAACAGCACCTTGTGCCAGAAGCGGCTGTACAGCAGGTGCAGAACGGCGTGCTCCGCCCCGCCGACGTACAGGTCCACCGGCAGCCAGTGGTTCAGCTTGCCGGCGTCGGCGAACGCCTGCGGGTTCCGCGGGTCGATGTACCGCAGGTAGTACCAGCAACTGCCGGCCCACTGTGGCATAGTGTTCGTCTCGCGGCGATAGGTCTTCCCGTCCATCGTCACCGTCAGCCAGTCGGTGGCTTTGGCCAGTGGGCCGTCGGGAGAGCCGGTCGGTTTGAAGTCGGCCATCTCGGGAAGTGTGACCGGCAGATCGCTCACGGGAACGGTCGTCTTCGCCCCGGTGCGGTTGCCGTTCGCGTCCACCTCGTGCAGGATCGGGAACGGCTCGCCCCAGTACCGCTGCCGGCTGAACAGCCAGTCCCGCAGCTTGTAGTTCACCTTCGCCTCGCCCTTGCCTTCCACCACCAGCCACGCGGTGATCTTCCGTTTCGCTTCATCCGTGCTCATGCCGTCCAGCATGCCGCTGTTCACCGCCACACCGTCGTCGGTGTACGCCTTCTTCAGGTCGTTCAGCGTGCTGCCGGTCTCTTTCAGCCACTTCTCGTTCGGCGTCACCACCGTGACCACTGGCAGATCGAACTGCTTGGCGAACTCGAAGTCCCGCTCGTCGTGCCCCGGCACGGCCATGATGGCCCCGGTGCCGTAGGTTGCCAGAACGTAGTCTGCGATCCACACGGGAATCTTCTCGCCGTTCACCGGGTTGACGGCGAACGCGCCCGTGAACACGCCGGTCTTAGTCTTCGCCACCTCCGTCCGCTCGAAGTCCGATTTCCGTGAAGCGGCCTGTCGGTACTCGACCACTGCTACCCGTTGCTCCGAAGTGGTGATGCGCTCCACCAGCGGATGTTCCGGGGCCAGCACCATGTACGTCGCACCGAACAGCGTGTCCGGACGGGTGGTGAAAACGCGAATCGTCGCGTCGTGGGAGGCCAGCCTGAAATCGACCTCTGCCCCTTCACTCTTGCCGATCCAGTTCCGCTGCATCTGCTTGATGCTCTCGGACCAGTCCAGTGGGGCCAGGTCGTCGATCAACCGCTCGGCGTAGGCCGTGATCCGCATCAGCCACTGCTTCAGCGGCATCCGTACCACCGGGTGGCTGCCGCGTTCGCTCTTGCCGTCGATCACCTCTTCGTTCGCCAGCACCGTGCCCAACGCCTCGCACCAGTTCACCGGCACTTCGCTCTCGTAGGCCAGCCGGTGCCCGTCCACGTACTCCCGCACCGCCGCCTCGCCCTTCGCCTTCACCTCGACGGGGATCGGCAGTTCGCTGATCGGCCGGCCCTTCTGCTGCTCGGCGTCGTACCACGTGTCGTAGATGGTCAGGAAGATCCACTGCGTCCACTTCACATACGCCGGGTCGGTGGTGTCAACCTCGCGGTCCCAGTCGTAACTGAACCCCAGGCTCTTGATCTGCCGGCGGAAGGTGTTGACGTTGTTCTGAGTGTTGACGCTCGGGTGCTCGCCCGTCGCAATCGCGTGCTGCTCGGCCGGCAGGCCGAACGCATCCCACCCCATCGGGTGCAGCACGTGGAACCCGTTCATCCGCTTGAACCGGGCCAGGATGTCGGTCGCCGTGTACCCCTCCGGGTGGCCGACGTGCAGCCCGCTCCCGCTCGGGTACGGGAACATGTCGAGGATGTAGTACTTCGGCTTGCCGACTGCTTCCGGTGTGCCGGGATCGGGGGTACGGAACGTCTTGTTCGTTTCCCAGAACTGCTGCCAGCGGCGCTCGACGGCGGCGGGGTTGTAACTCGGCATTGCGAAAAGCTCGGCGTGTGCGGAACCGTTGACTTACTGACCGATCGGACACCGGGACAGGGCGGCGGGTTCGACCGTCGCCCGGCGGGTCATGCCGTGTTGCTCGCCCGATCGGTGTCTGCTGCTTCATGCCGCGCCCCCCACAGCCAGATCACGCCGCCGATCACCAGCAGCACCGACGACACCAGGAACGAGGTGTGCAAACTCGAGGCGTCGGCGATCCCGCCCAGGATCGTGGGGGAAATGGCATCCCCGAGGGCATGAATCATCAGGATGTTCCAGGCGAACGCGGTGGCACGGACCTCCGGCGTGGTGACGTTCGCCAGCATCGTGTACATCGGCCCGGTGTACACGAAGAGGGCGAACAGCGAGCCGAACACCGCCACCCACGCGAACGGGAACGGCAGGAAGAGGAACGCGACCGCGAGCGGAAAACCGACGATCGCGCCGATCCCGCTCACGAGGAAGTTGGCCCCGCGGAACCGCTTCCCTAAATGCCACGCGAAGAACGTCCCCGTCGGCGTCGCGGTCAACCCGGCCAGCACCAGAATCACGCCAAATATCAGCCCGATGTCGGAGGTGGTGACCGATTTGTCAGCCGTCGCCGCCTCGAGCACCCACTCGCTGTACTGCTTGAAATCGTCTTCCCCAAGCGCTTCCCGCACCCGCTGCCGGAACGTGTGAACGTCCTGAGTGTCCGGGGAAGCCGCCGCGGCGAGCTTGTCAGTCACATCCGCTGGCATCACTGGCGTGCCGTCGGCGCGGAGGAAATCGGATCCGGACCGGAGCTTCTCCACCGCCGCAGACGAGAGTTGGAACTTTGCCTCCCGCTCGAAGACATAGACCGGAAGCCACGAAGCCAGCCCCCCCATCACGAACGTCACCGCGGTCATCCCGACACAGCAGAACACGAAGGAGCGGTTCCGGAGCAGTGACCGAAGGGTGTCTCGGTAGCTCGCCTGGGTTTGTTTGACCACAGCCGGACGTGGGAACTCTCGCCGCAGGAAACAGGCGACGCCGAGGATCAACCCGCTGAAGGTGAAGAGGAACGCCGACCGCCAGCCGTACTTCGCGCCGAGCCACCCGCCCAAGACGAATCCCAGCGCGCTGCCGATGGGAATGGCCATGTTGAACACCGCGATGACCGTTCCCCGCAACCGCTGGGGGAAGATGTCGGTCAGCATGGCCGAGGCGACCGGGCCGTAGGCCCCCTCACCAACACCGACGAGGCATCGGGTGAGCAGGAACACCCAGTACGCCCCCGCCAGCCCCGAACACCCACTGGCGATGCTCCAGCCGGTCACCCCGATCCCGAGGATGACCCACCGCCGATACCCGTGCCCGTCCAGCCAGCCGAAGATCGGGGCCAGCACCATGTACGCCACCATGAACGCACTGGAGAGCAGGCCGAGCTTCGTCTGGATGAGCGGGTCTGAAGGGTCGAGCATCTTCGGATCGAGCTTGATCTTCGGCAGCACCGCCGACAGCACCTGTCGATCGATGTAGTTGAACAGGTTGATCGCCAACAGCAGTGCGAACGCGGACCGCGCACCGGGCAACGGGCGGGCAATGTCGGACGGGGGCGATGATGTCATGCGGCACCGGTATGTCGAATGGGAACGGTATAATCACCCCCGCCGGAAAAAGAACCCGCCCGGTGCCCACGCCATGACCGCCGACGACGTTAAAAGCAGACTGCTCAAGGAGATCCACCTCCGCGGGTACGACGACCACTACATCGACCGCAACGAGGAGAGGGAGATCTTGCAGATCGCGTTGCAACTCGGGGTCGGCTACGACACCGCCCGCGGCGAGATGTCGGCGGTGTGTGCCGCCAGCGGGTACGTGCTGGAGAGCGCCGTCGTGCGGGCGATGGGCGAACGCCTGACCGAGTTGGTGAACCGCACCGGACGGGTGGACCGCGACGGGTTCGAGCGGATCGTGAACGAAGCGGTGTCTCTGGTGCAGGGCAAGAAGTCCGACCGCGAGGTGCGGGCGATGCTGGTGACGACGATGGAAGACAGCGGGCACAATCGGGTGAAGGCCGGGCTGTTCAACAACTGGTACAAGTCGCTGAAGAGAGAACTAGGGATCGGGTGAGCCGGGGGCGTGAGCCAGCCGGGTTACATCTCGCCCGGGCGGCACACGCCGTCGAAACTTCGGCTTGCACCCGTCGGATTTTTCCGCGTACACTCCCTCCCCCACACGACCGGAACGGAATGCGGTCGCCGCGATGTCGAGAGAGGGAACTCACCATGCCCGCCCAACCCGTCCGCCCGCTGATCGGCATCAGCACCGACTTCTATGCCCCCAAGAACAGCCACCCGCACCTGCGGCTGAACGCCGGCTACCTGGACGCGGTGCTCAACGCCGGCGGGCTGCCGGTCATCCTCCCACCCATGCGGAAGGACAACTTCGCCGAGCTGGAGGCGCTCCTCGACCGCGTGTCGGGCGTCGTGATGGTCGGCGGACTGGACCTCGACCCGCGGCGGAACGGCCAGCAGGTGACGGCCGCCGTGCAGATGATGCACAGCCGACGCGAGGACGCCGACCGCCTGCTAATGGCGAAAGTGATCGAGCGGAAGCTGCCCCTCCTGGCCGTCGGCAGCAGCATGCAACTGCTGAACGTGCTGCTCGGCGGCACCCTGCACCTGCACCTGCCGACCGACCACCCGAAGGCGATGCCGCACTTCGACCCGAGCGGCGGCCCGCACCGGCACATGGTGAGCGTCGAGCCGGGCAGCACCCTGGAAGACATTTTCGGCTCGCCCGAACACCGGGTGAACAGCACGCACCACCAGGGGATTAACCAGCTCGGGCGGGCGCTGCGGGTGGGGGCGAAGGCGCCGGACGCGGTGATCGAAGCCATCGAGACGACCGACGAGGAGTGGTTCTGCATCGGTACTCAGTGGCACCCGGAGTGCGAGACGGCGAGCGCGCTCGACCGCCAACTGTTCGACAACCTGATCGAGTGGGCGAACAAGTTCGAGCCGAGCGAGGAAATGGTGGAGGTGTAAATATGCTGACGAGCCGCGACCGCGAGGGAGCAGCACCCGCTCCCTCGCGGTCGCGGCTCGTTACGACTTCCGCGCCAGCACCACCGCCCCGACCGCCGGTTCCGTGACGAGCTGAACGGCCCCGGGTTCGATGCCCGCCTCCCGCAGCCCGTCCAGGAAGTGTTGCCGGTACAGTTCGCTGTTGGTCAGCACACCGCCGGCCAGCGCCACCGGCAGCCCCTTCTTCGGCAGGCCGTTCGCCCCCACCGCCCCGGCCGCGGTGAGTGACAGTTCCCGAGCCTGCTGTCTCACGATGTCCGCCGCCACCGCATCGCCCGCTTCAGCCAATTCCAGCACCAGTGGGGCCAGCCCGGCGATCGCCGAGCGGTCCCACGCCCCGCGGTACACGGCCGGGATCAGGTCTGGCGCCGCGGGCAGGTTCATCCGCTTCACGAACGAGTCGACCAGTTTCGTCGGCGGGGCGATGCCGTCGAACGACCGGCACGCCGCCCGCAGGGCCGTCAGCGTCAGCATGTACGCGCTCCCCTCGTCGCCGAGCAGGTAGCCCCACCCGCCGCACCGCCCGAACGTCCCGTCCGGCGTCTTTACGAACGCGATCGAACCCGTGCCGGCGATCACCGCCAGCCCCCACCCGTCCGGGGTGCCCGCAGCGAGCAGGAGCGTGGCGTCGTTCGACACCCGCACCGATTCGGCCACGCTGCCCCGCTCCGCCCACCCGTGGATGACATCCAGTCCTTCCTGGCGGTCGACACCGGCCAGCCCGAGGCAGATCGCCCCCACCTTCGCCGGCCCCAGCCCGGCCTCGTTGAACGCTTGGCCGATGGCGTCATCGAGTGCCCGTAACCCGGCGTCCACACCCACGGCCTGGATGTTTGACGGCCCGCCGACCCCTCGCCCCAACACCTTCCCCGTCGCCCGTTCCGCCAGCAGGCAAATGGTCGTCGTCCCGCCGCCGTCGACACCGATGACCAGATCGGCCCGCGACTCGATCCGCCGGGTGACGACCGTCGCTCGCCCGTGCCCCAGCGCCGCCAGTGTCGGCTTGATCCGCCCGGCGTTCTCGATCAACTTCGCCCGGGCGGTGGCCGCGTCCAGGTTGGCCAACCGGGCGACGATGGCCGTCTTCACCTCGCCGTCGCAGCGGGTGAGCAACTCCGCGGCGGTCGGTTCGTCCAGCCCGGTACACGCCCGCACGATGCGGTTCGACCTCGCCACCAACTTCGCGTTCGAAGCCCGCAGGTCCACCATCAGGTTCCCGAAGGATTTGCCCAGCCGCACCATCGCCCCGGTGGTGAGCGTGTTGAGCACCAGCTTGGTGGCGGTGCCGGCTTTCAGCCGCGTCGAACCGGTCAGCACCTCCGGCCCGACCACCGGGGCGATGCACAGGTCCACCTCCCTCGCCAGTTCCGAGCCGGAGGTGCAAACCACGCCGACAGTGAACGCCCCGACCGCCCGCGCGTACCGCACCCCGCCGAGCACATACGGCGTCCGCCCGCTGGTGGCGATGCCACACACCACGTCGTTCGCGTTCAACCGAAGTGCCGTCAGATCCGCTTCGCCGATCTCGGGCGAATCCTCCGCCCCTTCGACGGCCCGGAACATGGCCCCCTGCCCGCCGGCGATCAGCCCGACCACCTGCTCGGGCGGACTCTGAAACGTGGGCGGACACTCGGAGGCGTCGAGCACCCCGAGCCGCCCGGACGTGCCCGCGCCCGTGTAGATCAGCCGCCCGCCACGGGCGAACCGGTCGGCGATGGCATCGACGGCCTGTGCGATCTGCGTCCGCTGGGTGGCCACCGCGGCCGCGATGGTGCCGTCCTCGCGGTTCATCAGGTCGACCAGCTCGAGCGAGGTGAGTTCGTCCAGCCGCTCAGACGCCGGGTTGCGGGCTTCGGTTTGCAGGTGTTGCAGCGGGTCCATCGTGGCGGGTCGGGAGGAAGAGGGACAGGAGCAGGGCGACGCCGACGGTGGTGACCGACCCCACCAGCGCGAACCACGGGAATGCCAATATAGGAGTGCCGAACTGCGACGGGAGCCACACCCCCATCACCGCGGCGAACCCGCACACCAGGCCGACGCCCGCGGCCACCGTCGGCACCGGCCGTCGGAAGCGGCCGAGGAGGAACAGGCCGAGCAGCAACCCGGTGGTCATGCCGGCGACCGCCAGCACGCGGTTGACGATGCTCCGATCCGACCCGGACCAGTGTGCGACGAGGGCCACCACGATTTGGGCGACTCCGAACACGGCCGTCAGCACCCGGGAGGTGAACACCCACCGCCCCTCCGAGCGGCCGGGCATGAGCGGCTTGAGGAAGTCGGACACCACCGCGTTCGCCGAACTGTTCAGCGACGACGACAGGGTGGACATCGCGGCGGCGAGGATGGCCGCCACCAGCACCCCGACCACGCCGACCGGCATGTGCCGCACGATGAACAGGCCGAACACCTCGTCCTTGGTCGCCTCCCGCACCTTCGGCTCCGCCGGGGGGGACGGTTCGGCCGCGACGACCCGCGGGGCCTTCTCGTCGGGAACGCGGGTGTCGAACGCCCCTTGCTCCTTAGCCACGAACAGCCCGACACCCACGAGCAGGAACAGCACGAACTGGGCGAACACGGTGAACCCGCTTAACACCAGTGCGATGCGGGCGTGGCCGAGCGACTTGGCGCAGAAGTACCGCTGCACCATCAGTTGGTCGGCCCCGTGGCTGGCCATGCTGAACACCGCCCCGCCGATCAGCCCGGCCCACAGGGTGAAATCCTTCTTCAGATCGAACGACGTGTCCACCCAGGTGAATTTGCCGAAGCGCTCGCCCACCGCGGCGAACGTGTCCCATCCGCCGGGGATGATGGCCAGCACGAAGATGCCCGCCAGCACCGCCCCGGCGATCTTAATGACGAACTGGATCAGGTCGGTCCACAGCACCGCCTTCATCCCGCCGAGGTACGTGTACACGATGGTGACCACCCCCACCACCACCACGGCCGTTTCGATCCCCCAGCCGACGTACTGCATGACCAGCGCCGTCAGGTACAGCCGCAGGCCGTCGGCGATCGTGCGGGTGACGAGGAACAGGGCCGACGCCACCCGCTGCACCCCCGGCCCGAACTTCTCCCGCAGCACCTGGTACGCGGAGAACAACTCCCCCCGCATGTACATCGGCAGCAGCACCCACGCCACCACGATCCGCCCGACGATGTACCCGAGGGCGAGTTGGATGAACGTCATGTCCCCTTCGGGGATGTTCTTCTCCGGGTTCGCCGGCTGGAACGCCGTGCCTGGCACGCTCAGGAACGTGACGGCGCTCGTCTCCGTCGCCACGATGGAGACGAGCACCATGAACCAGCCGACGTTCCGCTCGCCGACGAAGTACGTCTTCAGGTCCTTTTGCGCTTTGCTGAACCACAGGCCGAACAGGGTCATGCCGAGGATGTACACGGCGACGATGACCAGATCGACGGGCGACAGGGTGGGCATGGGCTACTTCTTCCGCTCGTGGGGCATCCGCACGCCCAGGTCGTCACCCGGCGGGGTGTCAGTGTGGAACGTGCCGCCGTCGTCCTTCCCGTTCTCCCCGACGCTGTACAGCAGGTAGCCGGCGTCGGTACGGGTGTAATTCAACGGTTTCCCGGAGAACAGGTCGTCGGGCACGGCCGTGATGTACCTCGGCTTGAGGTCGGCGAGGGCAGCCGGGTATTTGCCAGTGTTGGCGTGGTGTTCGGCCAGGGCGAACGCGATGGTCAGGATCGCCCGCTTTTGGTCGGTGCGGTACGTCAGCTCGCTGAGCGGTTTCATCATCGGGGCGAGCGGGGACATGGAGTGGGCGAACTTAGTCGTGAACGTGCGGCGGTCGTCGTCCCGCTTGATGCCGCGGAGGGACTTCAGATCGAGTGCCAACCCCTTCGCCCCGTCCGCGGCTTTAGCCGTATCGCTCAGCACGGTAGCCCAGGCCTTCTCCCGCTCGGCATGGGTCGGCAACTTGTGGGCGGCGTCGATGGCGTCGAACTCCCGGCGTCGGAGGTCGAACAGCAGTTCCCAGACGACGGCCTCGCGGAAAGCCCGGTCGGTCTCGGTCGGCGAGGACTTCCGCTCCACCACCCGCGCCAGATGCTCCAGCGTTTGCAGGCCGTCGCGGTGGAGGGCCTGGAGAAAGTCTTCGCACATCGCCCGTTCGGTCAGGGCCAGTTTCGGCAGCACCGTCCCGCCCGGCGGCAGCTTGGCGAATCGCTCGCCGAAGTCGCGGGCTTCCTTGGCGGTCGGCTTCAAGTGTTCGAGCAGCATCACCGCCGAATCCATCGCCAGGTGTTCGCACGCGGCGGCGACGAGCCACTCGATCAGGGTTCCGCCCTGCGAGTGCAACCGGGCGAGACGGAACAGGGTGAACACGTCGTCCCAGGCGTCCACCGTCTTCCCTTCGCACGCCCGCAACCCGGCACGAAGTTGCAGCAGCCCGGCGAACTCACGGACTTGGGTCGCCAGCAACGGAGAGCCCATCAGCACACCCCGCCCGCCGGTGAGCGGGGGGACGACCACGGGCTGATAGTACGCCGGCCGCAGACTCGCTTCGGCCACAACGGCGAGCGGTTTCTCGTTCGCCTTCACCCAGGCGGCGACCTCGGGGGCGTCGGCCGCTTTCAACGGGTGACGCCCGATGGTCAGAAGTTGCCCTTGCACCTGTTCGCCCTCTCCGGCGGCGAACTGTTTGCTGAAATGGGTTGCCAGCGGCACCAGGTAGTCGCCCTTCTCGGGCGATGGTTCCGTGCCGAGCCACTTGTAGAAACTGGGTGGAAGCACTTGGCCGTCGGGCTTTGGGCCGATGGCCTGCATCAGCAGGACGACGGCGTTGTCGTCCGGTTTGAGCTTCCCACGCAGTTTGTCGTTCAGCGCCGTCTCGTAATCGACGTACCCGTCCTTATCGAGCAGTTCGGTAAACAGGGTGAGGTCCTTGCCAAGCGGCAGTTTCGCCTTCGGCTTCTCCGGGTCGGCAGCGAAAGCGGAAGACGCCGCGAAGAGGGCGGTCAACCAGCGGAGCGGGCGGAACACGGCAAGCCTCCGGGTGGGCGTGGGTCAGGCCGGCGGGGGACTCGGGTTCGCACCGACGGCCAGCCGCCATATGACCGGTTGCCGGAGGGCGAGGGCCACCCACACCAGCACCCCGAGGACGATCGGGAAGACGGGGGCGTCGCCAATACGGACGTGCGTGGCGATCGCCCCGCCCAAGTACCCGGTCAGCAGGATGGCCCCGAGGAAGCCGGAACGGGGGATGACGAACAGGAGGGCGATGAGGATCTCGATCACACCGATCACGTAGATGGTTTCGACCGACCAGCCCATCTTCTCGAACAGCTCGGCCTTCCCGGGGAAGTCCATGAACTTCGGCACCCCGCTGCCGACGATGAGGAATGCGGCCAACAGCCCGCTCAGCACCCAACCGATGATCCGCTGCACTTTGGGAGACACGACGGCGACCCTCCTGGACGGGCGAAGGGACGTAGTGTATCCGGCAGTCGTCAGGTGTACAGCAGGTACGGCTTCCGCCGCTCGCGGAAGGCGGCTTCCTCCGGCTCCCAGGCGGCGGCGATGTCCTGCCACGGGGTGCCGGCGTCGATCGCCTTCCGCTCGCGGTCGCTGCCGAACAGCAGGTCGATGGCCGGGATGTGATCGACGAACTCGTAGCGTTCCGTGCGCCACTGGAAGGCACCACCCAGCAGTTCGCGGAAGGCGCACAGTACCGCCAGCCCGGTGCGTACGGGCCGGAACAGGTCGTAATCGTCCACGACGGTCAGGAACCCGCCGCACGTCTGCCCGGCGTGCTTCTGAAACGTCGGGCGAAACGCGACCGGGAGAAAGTGAACGCCCGGCACCTTCGCGGCCCGCAACCGCTCGACCAGCGTGGTCGGGGACAGGCCGGGGAAGCCGACGTACTCGAACGGGCGGGTGGTGCCGCGGCCCTCGCTCAGGTTGGTGCCCTCGATCAGGCACATGCCGGGGTACACGTCCGCCGTCTTCGGACCCGGCATGTTCGGCGACGGCGGGACGACGAACTGTGTCGGGTGGAACATGAGGGTGTTCGGCTCGCGGCTGGCGTCACACCAGATCACCGTCAGGCCGACTTCAGGCACTCGCTCGGCCTGGTAGAGCTTCGCCAACTCGCCCATCGTCATCCCGTGCCGGGTGCAGACGGGGTGGACCCCGACGAAACTCTCGAAACCCGGCTGAATGGTCGGGCCTTCCACCTCGTGCAGGTTGAGCGGGTTCAAGCGGTCGAGGATCACCACCGGCAACCCGACCGCGGCACACGCTTCAAGGCAGTACAGCATCGTCGCCTGAAATGTGTAGTACCGGCTCCCGACGTCCTGCATGTCGATGACCAGCACATCAAGGCCGTCGAGCACGGCGGGGGTCGGCTTCAAGGTGTCGAACGTGTCGCCGTAGAGCGAGAACACCCGGACCGGCCCATCTCCAGCGCCACCCACCGGGATCAGGTCTTGTGCTTCCCCCGTGAGGCCGTGTTCTGGACCGAACAGTGCGACGAGGTGGACCCGCTCGGCGAACAGCTCGGCGGCCGAACGGTACTGGCTGTCGATGGCGGCCGGGTGCGTGACGAGGCCGACCCGCTTGCCGCGGAGCGGGGCGAAGTCGGCCTGTCGTAGCACGTCCAATCCCGTTCGCATCACTTCTCCCCGGTGCCCTTCGTCTCCCGCGGTTTCGCCTTCTTGACGTGCGTGTCGAACCACTCGATCTGCTCGGCCAGCACGTGCCCGATGCTCTCGCGGGCCTCGTACCCGTGGCTCTCGTGCGGGAGCAGCACCAGCCGCACGGTGCCGCCGTTGCCGCGGACCGCCTGGTACATGCGTTCGCTCTGCATCGGGAAGGTGCCGGCGTTGTTGTCGGCCTGCCCGTGGATGAGCAGCAGCGGTTCGTTCACCTTCTGGGCGTGGTTGAACGGCGACATCTTGGCGTACACGTCCGGGGCTTCCCAGAACGTCCGTCGCTCGTTCTGGAAGCCGAACGGGGTGAGGGTGCGGTTGTACGCCCCGCTGCGGGCGATGCCGGCGCGGAACAGGTCGCAGTGGGCGAGCAGGTTGGCCGTCATGAACGCCCCGTAACTGTGCCCGCCGACGCCGATCTTGTTCCGATCGACCGGCCCCACCTCGCACGCCTTGTCGATGGCCGCCTCGGCGGTGGAGACGAGCTGGTCGAGGAACGTGTCGTTGGCCGTCTCGGGCTTGCCGACGATGGGCATGCTCACCTCGTCCATGATGGCGTAACCCTGTGTCAGCAGGAACAGGTGCGAGTACCCGCCGAGGGTGGTGAAACGGAACTGGGAGCCGGACACCTGCCCGGCGGTGGCGGCGTCGTTGAACTCTTTGGGGTACGCCCAGAACACGGTCGGCAGCTTCTCGCCGTCCTTCACCCCCGGCGGGGTGTACAGGGTGAACGAGATCTCCACGCCGTCCTTCCGCTTGGTCGTCACCAGTTGCTTCTTCACCTTCCGCAAGTCGGGAAACGGGTCCTTGTTGTCGGTCAGCTTGACTTCCTTGTCGCCGGTCTTCAGGAAGTAGTTCGGCGGCTCGGTCGACGACTCGCGGCGGACGAGGAACGTGTTCTTCTCGAAGTCGATGACCGACACGACCGACTCGTACATCCCGTCGCGGCACTGGAAGAGGGTTTTCGACTCCTTCTTCACCGGGTGATAGGCGGACAGCTTGGGGAAGTCCCCTTTCGGAGTTGCTCCCACTGAAGACAGGTACAAGTGACCATCGATGACCGGAATGACCCGCTGGCCGTTCGCCAGGGGGAACGTCAACGGCGTGCCGGGGTCGGTATAGCGGTCGTTGATGGAGCGGTCGAACAGCGTGAACTCGGACTTTCCGGATCCGGGTTGGACGACCGTCGTGCGGGTCCACTTCCGCTCGCGGTCAAAGTCGGACACGAGCAAGTGGCCGCGCATTGTGAAACCGACCCCACTGAAGCGGTGTTCGGTCTTGAACGCCGACCGCGGCTCGCCTGTGAACGGCGCATCCAATGAAAGCAATTCGTCACGGTAGGTCACTTTCTTCTTCGGGTCGCCGTCGTCGCGAGCTTCCACCCAGAACAGGGTGTCGAACTTCGCGTCGGCCACCCACCTGATCGCCCGCGGGCCGGTCGGCACGCCTTCGATCGGCACCTTGTCTTGCAACGGCGAATCGACCACCGTGTACACCGACTTGCCGCCGCGGTCCCACACTTCGGTCGTCTTGGGGAACGCCGAGTACGGGTACAGGTACGAGAACGGCTTCTTCAGCCGGGTGACGAGCAGGTATTTGGTCGTCGGCGACGGCGACACGCCGGTGTAGATGGCTGGCTCGCCGATCTTCGTCACGGTGCCGTCGAGCTTGACCACCGCCAGTTGCGAGGTGCAGTGGTACTCGAACAGCGCTTCGTCGTGAGCGGACGAGAGCATGTCCTGGTAGGTCCGCACCGGGGCAGCCTTCCCGCTGCTCTCCTGCACGACCGGGCCGACGGGAGCGGTCGGCGCTTCCGGCGGCTTGCCCCGCTTCTCCGGGATGAGTTGCACCAGCAGTTCGTCCTTGCTCAGCCACTGCACGACGTCGCCGATGGCGTCGTTCAGCCTCACCCCTTTCAGTTCGCTCACGCTGCCGTCGGCCACGGTGCCCACCCACAAGCCGATGCCGTCGGCGGAGGTGACGGTGAGGAAGAACCGCTTGCCGTCGTCGGACCAACTCGGCGACGACACCTTCCCCGCCGGCAGCTTCACCGCCACCTTCGACTGGTCCGCCAGCTTCATGAACGACAGCGCTGTGATCGTCCCTTGGCGAGCGGGGCCGTTCGTCTTCGGGTTAATGCGGATACCGGCCAGCCGCAGCATCGGCTCGGACACCTCGGCGATGCTCGGGTACCGAGCTGACGTGACGAGGGCGATGTGGTCTCGCGTGGGTGACACCGACACCGCCGGGAATGCCGGGGCGTCGAGCACGTCGGCGATCACTTGGGGCGGCTTCTTGTACGCGGACTGGGCGGAAGCGGTGGGGGCGAGCATGAGGAAGGCGAGGAGTGGGACGAGGTGTCGCATCGTAAGTCCTGTGGCGAAGATCGTTCTGGTGAAGCCAAGGGGATCAAGGGGATCAAGGGGATCAAGGGGATCACACACACCCCTTCCGGATCGTCACGGCGTAAGGCTATCTATCGATCAGCCTTACGACATCCAGCGTTATCCCCCGGCATTCATCCCGCCGGGTGCGTCCACGGCTTGCGATAGGGTCGCTTCAGCAGCTTGGTCGCTTCGGCGTCGCCGACGCACTCGTGTTTCATCGGATCCCAGGTGATCGTCCGCCCCAGCTTCTGACTCAGGTTGGCCAGGATGCAACTGGCGGACGAGATGTGTCCCTGCTCGATGTCGGCCACCGGCTTGCTCCGGTCCTCTCTGCATTTCAAGAAGTCGAGCCAGTGCGTCCGCAGGGCCGACGCCACATGCGTTTCGAGGTACTTCTCGGTCTTGTCCTCCGGGTACTTCTCGAACTCCAGCACGGCGTCCCCGCCGATCGCCGCCTTCTGCTGCCCGCGTGGGAAGAACTCGAACTTGTTCACGCTCGCCTTCAGCGTGCCCTTGTCGCCGTAGAAGACGGCCGCCCACGGGTAGTCCTTGTCCGGGCTGTCGCCGTAGGTGCGGTGCGTCCAGACGACGTTGAACTTGGGGTGCTCGAAGGTGGCCGTCTGCGTGTCGGTGATGTTCGACTTCGCCTCCCGCTGGACGTAGATGCCGCCCGCAGACGACACCCGGGTGGGCCAGCCGAGGTCGAGCATCCACCGCACCGTGTCGTACATGTGGATGCACATGTCGCCGACGATGCCGTTGCCGTACTCCATGAACGCCCGCCACCACCCCTGGTGCGGCACCCGGGCGTTGCCGTACTTCTGGTTCGGCGGGGCGTCGTAGGGCCGCATCGGAGCAGGGCCGGTCCACATCTCATAGTCGAGGTAGTCCGGCACCTTCGTTTCGGTGGCGTCCTTCGCCGGGGTGCCGTTCCGCATGTGGTAGTAGCAGCAGATCTCGACGTGCCCGATGGTGCCGAGCTTGCCGGCCTGGATGACCTTCTCCTTCGCGGCGATCAGGTGCGGGGTGCTGCGGCGCTGTGTCACCACCTGCACCACCCGCTGGTGCTTGCGGGCGGCGTCGAGCATCGCCTTCCCTTCCATCACATCCACGCCGATCGGCTTCTGCACCCACACGTCGGCCCCCGCTTCCATCGCGGCGATCGCCGGCAGGGCGTGCCAGTGGTCGGGCGTCTCCACCATCACCACGTCCAGGTCCTTCTCCTTCAGCATCTCGCGGTAGTCGGCGTAGGTGCGGGGCTTCTTCTTGCTCGCCTGCTTCTCGCCCGCCATCACCGCCGCCTCGGCCAACATCTTGCTGTCCACATCGCACAGCGACACGACTTCGGCCGTCGGCGCGACTTGCAGCAGACGCCACAGGTCGCACTTGCCGTACCACCCGCACCCGACCAGCCCGACGCGGAGCGGCTTCGGTTTTGGCTCGGCGGCGAACACCACCGGGGTGGCGAGGGCGGCGGACGCGGCGGCGAACTGGCGGCGGTTCATGGGAGCGGCCGGAGAGGTGGAGGGGCGACGGGGAGAGTGTACTCCAACGTGCCCTGGGTGGACTCTCAGGCCGAGCCGACCTGCTTACTGGCCAGCCCGCGTGTGATGCGAGCCGGGAGGAACGGCCCTTCGTAGACGAGGGCGGTGTAGAGTTGGATCAAGTTGGCTCCGGCGTCGAGCATCGCACGAGCCGAGCTCACGTCGTCGATCCCCCCGCAGCCGATCACCGTCGCCGCGTCGCCGACCCGCTTCCGGATGGCGGCGACACGTTCCCGGGCGATCTCCCGGAGTGGTAGCCCACTTCGCCCGGCCGGTTCGCCGTTCGGGGCGACACACCCGAGCGTGTTGGTGGCGATCAGCCCGCCGGCACCGGCCGCCATCACCGCATCCGCCGCCGCATCCAAATCAGCCCCAGCCAACTCCGGCGCCACCTTCACCAGCACCGGCTTGCCCCCGCCGGCCGCCCGCACCGCCGTCACCAGCTTGCTCAACCACTCCGGGGTTTGCAGTTTCCGCAGTCCGGGCGTGTTCGGCGAACTCACGTTCACGGTCAGGATGTCCGCGTGCGGGGCGACCATTGCGGCGGCGGCGGCGTAGTCGTCGGCGGTCTGCTCGACCGGCGTGTCCTTGTTCTTGCCGACACTGATCGCGATCGGGATGGGCGGGCGAAGCCCGCGGCGGGCCTGCTGTTCCAGGGCGTTCGCCATCGCCTCCGCCCCGTGGTTGTTGAACCCCATGCGGTTGATCAGCGCCCCGGTCGCCGGCTCGCGGAACATCCGCGGTTTGGCGTTCCCCGGTTGCCCCTTCGGGGTGACGGTGCCCAGTTCGAGGAAGCCGAACCCGAACGCCCACCACGCGAGCGGGGCCTCGGCGTTCTTATCCATCCCGCCGGCCAGCCCGACCGGGTTGGGGAAAGTCAGCCCGAGAGTCGTCACCGGGCACGGCCGGGGGCGGGCGAAGGCGTGCAGCAGGTTGCACGCGACCGGAACCCGCGCGAGCAGCTTGGTGCCGGCCATGACGGCGGTGTGGGCGAACTCGGCGTCGAACTGGAAGAGGAGCGGGCGGACGAAGGACGTGTACAGCATGCCGGCATTGTAGGACCGCCCGTAGAACAGCCGCATGGACCTCCCGCCCGCCCGCCGACGGAACTGGCTCGAACTCCTCCGGGACACCACCTTCCGCTCCCTGAAACACCGCGACTTCCGCCTGTACTTCGCCGGCCAGGCGGTGTCGTTTACCGGCACGTGGGTGCAGAGCACCGCCCTCCTGTGGTCGGTGTACGCGTTCTCCGACCACGACCCCGTCTGGCCGCCGCTCATCCTGGTGGCCACGGTCGGGCCGACGCTCCTGTTCGGGGCGGTCGGCGGGGCGCTGGCCGACCGCTTCGCCAAGCGGCCGCTCATCCTCATCTGTCAGGTGCTGTTCCTGCTGAACGCGGTCCTGCTCACCGGGCTGGTGTGGTTCGACGTGGTCGATCCGCCGACGGCCGTGGTGCTGGCGGTGATGAACGGGCTGGTGCAGGCGGTGGACATCCCCGCCCGGCTGGCGTTCGTGCCCGAGTTGATCGCCAAGGACGACATGGTGAACGCCGTCGGCCTGAACTCGCTGCTGTTCAACCTGGGACGGGCGATCGGACCGGCGCTCGCCGGGCTGGTGTTCCTTCTGGTCGGGTGGGTGTCGGAGTCGCGCGACGTGACCCGCACCGGGGCGACGGTCTGCTTCGCCCTGAACGCCGTCAGTTACGCCGCCGTCATCGCCGGCCTGCTCGCCATGCGGCCGGGTGTGCCGGCGAATCGCCCGAAGGGCGGCAGGCTGGCCGAGGGGCTACAGTTCGTGTGGCGGAGCAAGCCGCTCGCGGGGTTGCTCGCCTGCACCCTGGCCATGAGCCTGTTCGGGTGGCCGCTGCTCACCCTGTTCCCGGCGTACACCCGCACGGTGCTGGGGCACGCGGAGAAGGAGTACAGTTGGCTGGTGAGCGCGCTCGGCGGCGGGGCGCTCGTCGCGGCACTGGCGAACGCCACGTTCGGCAAGCTGTCGCGGGCACGGCCGTTCGTGGTGGTCGGCTCCGCACTCACCGCCGTCGCCGTGCTGGGGATGACCTTCGCCGACCAGTTGCTCCCGGCCGCCGCCTGTTCGGCCGTCTTCGGGTTCGGAATGATCCTGTACCTGAGCACCGGCCAGAGCGTGCTGCAACTGAGCACCCCGGACCACGCCCGCGGGCGGGTGATGGCCCTGTGGCCGATGACCCTGAGCGGCGGGGCGGTCGGCGGGCACCTGCTGTGCGGGTGGGCGGCGAAGCACTTCCCCATCCCCCAGGTGTTCGGGGCGATGTGGGTGGGGGTGACGGCGACCGCGATCGTCGTGGCGGTACTGGCAGTTGTGCTGCGACCGCCGCCGGCTACCGGTGGACCGCCTCCAGGCTGACTCGCAACCCGCCCTGGGCGAGCAGGTCGGCCAGGAATTCGGCCCGCTCCAGGTAGGTGGTGGTGACGACCGCGGACCCCTTGTGGTGGGCGTCCCACATGCGGGCCAGGGCTTCCGCCTCGGCGAACCGCGTCACCCGCCGGACCGCCCGCACCACATCCGGCAATGGCACGCCGGGCGAGCGGTGGAGGACCAGGTGGAACTTGGGGATGAAGCCCGGTGCGTACACCGAGCCGGATCGGCGGGACGGGAGCGGTGCCGACATGTCGCCCTCGATGCCGGAGAGGCGGTGAGGGATGGCGAAGCGGACGACCGGCGAACCGGCCTCACTTCTATTCGCAATCTATCTCTCGGGGGTGGGGCAGGTCAAAACGAGATACGGCCGAACGAGGTAGACTCTTCACACTCGGGCGCGGTTGTTCCGGCGGCGCAATCCGTACCGCGCCCGCGGCGCCACCCCCGGCGGAAATGTGTGGTGACGTCACACCGCCGGGTGAACTAGAATATCTGTGCCTCCCCCACCGGGCCGCGAGCGGCCCGTCTCTGTTCGTCGGAGTTTGCCCATGCGACGGCTGTCCGCGGCGGCGGCGGTGTTCATCTCGGTGCAGCTTGCCGCCTATGCCGCCGACCCGACGGCGAAGCCGTCCGCCGAACGTGTGGAGTTCTTCGAGACGCACGTCCGGCCGCTGTTGGTCGAGCAGTGCCTGGGCTGCCACGGACCGAACAAGCAGCGGGCCGGACTCCGCCTGGACACCGCCGACGGGCTGAAAAAGGGGGCCGACGAGGGGCCGGTCGTGGTGCCCGGCGACCCCGAGAAGAGCTCGCTCATCAAGGCGGTGCGGCGGAAGGGCGACTACCCGATGCCGCCGGAGAAGCCGATGACCGCCGAGCAGGTGGCGATACTCGAAGCTTGGGTGAAGGGCGGGGCCGTGTTCCCGGCGAGTGCCCCCGCCGCCCCCGTCACCGACTGGAAAAAGCACTGGGCATTTCAACCCCCCGTCGAACCCAAACTGCCCGGTGGATC
The DNA here is from genome assembly GCA_964390195.1 of uncultured Fimbriiglobus sp. GTDB lineage: Bacteria > Planctomycetota > Planctomycetia > Gemmatales > Gemmataceae > JALHQU01. Next base: position 36,762 of record CAYMHO010000018.1, read on the forward strand.
GGCCACGCCGATCGACGCCTTCGTCGCCGTCAAACTGGCCGAGCAGAAGCTCACCCCGACCGCACGGGCGGACAAGCGGACGCTCGCCCGCCGGGCCTACTTCGACCTGACCGGCCTGCCGCCCACCGCGGACGAACTCGACACTTTCGAGAAGGACACTTCCCCGAACGCTTACGAGAAACTGCTCGACAAGCTGCTCGCCTCGCCCCACTACGGCGAACGGTGGGGCCGGCACTGGCTGGACGTCGCCCGGTACGCCGACAGCAAGGGGTACGTGTTCACCGAAGACCGTGCCTACCCGTTCGCTTACACCTACCGCGACTACGTCACCCGCAGCTTCAACGAGGACAAGCCGTTCGACCGCTTCGTGATCGAGCAGTTGGCCGCCGACAAACTCGACCTCGGGGCGGACAAGACGCCGCTGGCTGCGATGGGCTTCCTCACCGTCGGCCGGCGGTTCAGCAACAACATCCACGACATCACCGACGACCGGATTGATGTCGTCACCCGCGGGCTGATGGGCCTGACGGTGACGTGCGCCCGCTGTCACGACCACAAGTTCGACCCCGTCCCGGCGGCGGACTACTACAGCTTGTACGGGGTGTTCGCCAGCAGCAGCGAGCCGAAGGACCTGCCGCAGATCGGCGAGGCGGCCAACGTGAAGGAGTACGAGAAGTTCGTGGCCGAACACGGGAAACTGGAGAAGGCCGTCGCCGACGAGCGGGAGAAGCGGATGGCGGCGAAGCGGGCCGGGGTGATCGGTCTGGCCGGCGGGGGCGGGTTCCAACCGCCGGAGAACAAGCTGTTCAACCGGGCCGACCGCGACGCCGTGGCCGCCCTCCAGAAGAAGGCGGACGAGTACAAGGCGAAGTCGCCTGGCGCCCCGCCGCGGGCGATGGTGATGACCGACAACCCGCGGCCGAGCGAGCCGGTGGTGTTCCTCCGTGGGAACCCCGGCAACCGCGGCCCGCAGGTGCCGCGGCGGATGCCGATGGCGGTGGCCGGCGAGAAGCGGGAGGCCTTCAAGGACGGCAGCGGCCGGCTGGAAATGGCGAAGGCGATCGCCAGCAAGGACAACCCGCTCACCGCCCGCGTGTTCGTCAACCGCGTGTGGGGGTGGCACTTCGGGGCCGGGCTGGTGCGGACGCCGAGCGACTTCGGCGTGCGGACCGAACGCCCGTCGCACCCCGAACTGCTCGACTGGCTGACGCTCCGGTTCATCGAAGACGGGTGGAGCGTGAAGAAGCTGCACAAGCGGATCATGCTGGCGGACGCCTACACCCGCGGCAGCACCACCAGCCCGGACGCGGCGAAGGCCGACCCGGAGAACAAGTGGCTGTCGCACTTCCCGCGCACCCGGCTCGACTTCGAGGCGATGCGGGATTCGGTGTTGGTTGCCGCCGGCACGCTCGACCGCACGGTGTACGGGCGGGCGGTCGATCTGTTCAAGCCGCCGTTCAGCCCGCGGCGGGCGGTGTACGGGTTCGTCGATCGGCAGAACCTGCCCGGCACCCTGCAGGCGTTCGACTTCGCCAGCCCGGAGCAGCACACCCCGCAGCGGTTCCAGACGACCGTCCCGCAGCAGGCGTTGTTCCTTCTGAACAGCCCGTTCGTGGCGGACGCGGCGCGGGCGGTGGTCGCGCGGGTGGAGGCGTCAAAATCGCTGGCCCCGCCGGTGTCGGCTCGAGGCGAAGTGATGTTGCTCTACCGGGCGGTGCTGTCCCGCTCGCCGACCACACAAGAGGCGGAACTGGCGTTGGCATTCGTGGCGGAAGCGGAGAAGGAGAAGATCGCCCCCGGCAAGCTGACCGCGTGGGAACAACTCGCCCAGGTGCTGCTCATGAGCAACGAGTTCGCCTTCGTGGATTGACCGACGACCCAACCGCGACAGCCCGTGCGCGGACAGGAGATGCCGATGCTGCCGATTTCTCGTCGTGAGCTGCTCACCCGGTGCGGGGTCGGCATGGGGCTGCTCGGGCTGCACCCGCTGCTCGCGGCGGACGGCAAGGACGTCAAACCGACTACGCCGCCCGACCCGGTCGCGCCGCTCGCCCCGCGGGCGGCCCACTTCAAGGCGAAGGCGAAGCGGGTGATCCACATCTTCGCCAACGGCGGGCCGAGCCAGGTGGACACGTTCGACCCGAAGCCGGCACTCGACAAGTACGCCGGCAAGTCGCTGCCGACCGAGAATCTGAAAACCGAACGCAAGACCGGGGCGGCGTTCCCGTCGCCGTTCAAGTTCAAGAAGCGGGGCAAGAGTGGGGTTGAGGTGAGCGACCTGTTCGAGAAGACGGCCGAGCACATCGACGACATCTGCGTCATTCGCAGCATGCACGCCGATGTGCCCAACCACGAGCCGTCGTTCCTGCTGATGAACACCGGTGAAAGCCGGCTGGTGCGGCCGAGCTTCGGCAGTTGGGTGACGTACGGGCTGGGCACCGAGAACCAGAACCTGCCGGCGTACGTGGCCATGTGCCCCGGCGGGATGCCGCTGATGGAGAGCCAGAACTGGCAGAGCGCGTTCCTGCCCGGCATCTACCAGGGCACCTATGTGGACACCCGGCACACCGACCCGGAAAAACTCATCGAGAACATCCGCAGCAAGGGGGCGAGTGATTCGACTCAGCGGAAGCAGCTCGACCTGCTGATGAAGCTGAACAAGGCGCACCAGGGCGCCCGCGACGCCGACCCGAGCCTGGAGGCCCGCATCCAGAGCTTCGAGCTGGCCTACCGGATGCAGATGGAGGCGACGGACGCCTTCGACATCAGTAAGGAGACGAAGGAGGTCCGCGAGCGGTACGGCAGCCACGGCCAAGGGCGGAGCCTGCTGATCGCACGGCGGCTGGTCGAACGCGGGGTGCGGTTCGTGCAGGTGTCGCACGCCCCGGTGCAGCCGTGGGACAGCCACGACGACCTGAAGGACAACCACACCCGGCTGGCGAAAGAGATCGACGGCCCCATCGCGGCCCTGATCTCCGACCTGAAGCGCCTCGGCATGTTCGAGGACACGCTCATCGTCTGGGGCGGCGAGTTCGGCCGCACGCCGGTGGTGGAGATGCCGACGCCGGGCAGCAACGCCGGCAAGATCAACGGCCGCGACCACAACCACTGGGGGTTCAGCGTGTGGCTGGCCGGCGGCGGGGTGAAGGGCGGGACCACCTACGGGGCGACGGACGAGTTCGGGTTCAAGGCGGTTGAAAACAAGGTCCACGTCCACGACCTGCACGCGACGATTCTGCACCTGCTGGGGTTCGACCACGAGAAGCTGACGTACAAGTACGCCGGCCGCGACTTCCGCCTGACCGACGTGAGCGGGAACGTGGTGAAGGGCGTGCTGGCGTAACGTACTCCGCACCCGGAAGGTGTGGAGTACTTTCACCACCCCGTCGGCACCTTCCCCACCCCCGCCGGCGGGTTAATGCCGAGCGCCTTGCACACGATCGGCCCGAGCAGCAGCGAACTCACCTCTTCGCCCTGCCTCCCCAACCTCGGCACGCCGGCACCGACCGCGAACAGCGGGACGTGCGTGTCGTACGGGTGTGGGGTGCCGTGGCTGGTGCCGAGGGACGCCACACCCATCGGCAGGCAGTACGCCCGCTGCACCACATACACGTCCCCACCGCGGTCCGGGTGGTAGCCGCACTGACACCGGCGTGTCAGCGGATCGCCCGACGGCGGGCCAAGCAGCTGCGCTCGGGTGAACGCCGCCTCCGTGTGCGGGCGGTTGGCCGCCCACTTGGCCAGCGCCCCCGCCACGTCCGTCACCTTCACCCCGTGCCGCTCGACGTTGGCGTGGTTCAGGTAGACGTGCGGGTAGTGCGACCGCCCGCCGTCCGCGAACCAGCCTGTCGGGTCGTCCCCGAGGCGGCCGAACTTCTCGTTCAGCACCCGCCCCATTTCGTCGGCGGTCAGTTCCTCACGGTAGTCGAACCGCTCGGCGTCCGGCCGCTCCTTCGCCCACCGCTCGGGCATCGGGCACACCCCGTGGTCGGCGGTCACGATCAGCGTCCACCGCCCCGCCCCGACGTGCTTGTCGAGGCTGTTGGCGAACGCAGCGATCAGCCGGTCGCTCCTCAGCGTGCAGTCGAGCACCTCGTGCGAGTCAGGCCCCCACTTGTGACCGATCACGTCGTTCGCCGAGAACCCGACGAACATCAAGTCGGTCCGCCCGCCACTGCCGAGCTGCTCATCGCGGACGCACTCGATGGCCAACTCCGCGAGCAACTCGTTCCCGAACGGCGACGCCTCCAGCCGCTCGTAGTACCGCTTCCCCGGGACCTTCTGGTTGTCGATGTTCAGCGGGTGTGGGAACGCGGGGCCGTAGCCGACCAGCCCGCCGGTCTTCGCGTCCTTGTCGTATCGCGGTTCGCCGGGGCTGTCGTCCGGCCCGACGGCCGCTGTGTACACGCCCTCCGGCTTCAGCCGCTCCCACTGCTTGCTGAACCATCGGTCCGCCCGCTCGTTCTTGTTGAACTCGCTCACCCACGGGTGCGGGGCGTCGCGGTAGCGGCCGGCGGTGTGGAACAGGCCGACGTCGGTGTCGAAGGCGTAGGCCCCGTCCGGCTTCTTCCCGCCCATGAGCACCGCCGCCCGGTCCTTCAGCGCGAGGCTGAACACGCGGGCGTCCGGCCGCACCTGCTTCAGGTGGTCGCCCAGTCCGTCGGCGAGCAACTGGTCTGGGGCGAAGCCTGTGGTGACGCCGTCCGAGCGGGTCGGCACGCGTGGCGACGGCCTCTCGGGGGTGATGCTCAGCACGGTGGACTGACGGCGGCGGTCGTACCACTCGTTCTCGATGATCCCGTGAGCGGCCGGCGGCAGCCCGGTGCCGATGCTCGCGTGCCCCGGCCCGGTAGACGAACAGGAGTACGGCAGATGGGCGTTGGCGTACCACACGCCGTCGCGTTCCAGGCGGGCGAACCCGCCGCCGTCGAACAGCCCCTTCCACCGCTCGGGGAAGTCGCCCCGCATCTGGTCGAACACCAGCACCACCACCAGGCGGCCGGTGTCGGCGGCGGGCGGTGACGGCGGCGGCGGGCGGTCGTCCCACCGCGGGGGCAGGTAGACGGCCGCAGCCACAAGGAACACGACCGTCGGCATCAACACGAGGGCGTAGCGGACGAATTTGGGCACGGCGGACACCCGGCGGGATGGGCGAAGCATACCCCACACTTCCGTCTCGGGCGGGTCACCCCTTCACCACCACCTTCACCGCTTCAATGTCGCACCGCCCGGACTTCTTGAACGGCCGCGGCATCGGCTGCGCCTGCCCCTTGGCGTCGATGGTACGACAGCGGAGGGTGTACTCGCCGGCCGCCACACCCGGCAGTTCGACCGCCCAGTACGCTCTCGTCAGTCTCATCGGCCACTGTTTCGGCTTGCCGTCCTCGAACCCGAACAGGTCGGCCGGCAGTTTGCCCTCGGGGAGAGCGTCCCACCTCTTCGGCGGCGGCAGGATGGCGGCATCGAGCCACGGTGCCTTGGTGAAGTGCGGGTCGTCCGCCGGCCACGCTTTCCCATTCGGCGACAGCCACACCTGCACCTTCGACAGCCCGGACACGCCCGCCTGCGCGTACCCGGTGATCGGCAACGGGGTATCGGCGGCCGTCGTCGCCGGCACGCCGATGGTGGCCGCGAACGTCTTCAGCGGGCTGTCGATGTCGTTGTTCTGCTCGGCGTAGGTGTCGTTCGCGTGCGGCAGGTTGCTGAGGGTGAGGGTGGTCAGCCACTTCACCGACTTGAACCCGTAGCCCTCTGGCACCAGCACCCGTACCGGCCCGCCCCGCTCCGGCGACAGCCATTCGCCGTTCAGCCTGTAGCACAGGATGACCGGCGGCAGGTCGTCCGGGTCTTCGAGCACGCGGCCGACCGGGAGCGAGCTGCGGAACACCTGCTTCGGGTCGTCATTGTGGTAGCCGTGGTAAAACACCCGCCGCAGGTTGGCCGTCGGCTTGGTCAACCACACCACGTCGCGGAGTGGCACGCCCTCCCAGACGCCCATGCCGAGCGGGCAGCCGAGGTTCAGGCAGGTCATCACCTTGGCGAACCGTACGGCCTTCGTCTTGCCGAGTTCGACGAGTGCGGCGAAGTCGAAGGCGGTGCCGTCCTTCTTGGTGAACTGTTTGCCCAGTGTGGCCGGCTTATCCGGGTCCGAGATGATTTCAAGCTTCCAGGTGTCGCGGGTCAGCCCGACCTCTTTCAGCTTGTCGGCAGGCAGCTTGTGCGGGATCGGGTTCCCGCGGGACACGTCGCCGAACTCGGCCGGCGGGGTGAAGTACGGGTCGAGCTTGTCGATCCGTTTCGCCAGTTCCGGGGACGGCGTCGGGGTGTCGGTCCGCGCTCGCGTTGTGGCGACGACCGCACCTGCGGCCCCGACCCCGAGGAACAGGCGGCGGGAGATGTCGTCGGGTGACATGACGGGCCTCGCGGGTTACGCCTTTGCGGGTTTGGCCGCCTCCTTCTGGGCCAGCTTGAAGGCGTTGGCCGCCTCCAGGGTGGCGACCTCGGCGGTCAACTCCGGCTTGCCGGTGCGGGCAGGGATCATCGCGTCCTGCACCTTCTCCTTGCGGAGGGTCCGCATCGTCTTCACCTTGTCCTGCACACGCATCAGCCCTTCCAACAGGGCCTCCGGCCGCGGCGGGCAGCCGGGCACGTACACGTCCACCGGCACCACCAGATCGACCCCCTTTACCACGTTGTACCCGTACTTGTAGTAGGGGCCGCCGCCGCACGTGCAGGCGCCCATGGCGATCACGAACTTGGGATCGGGCATCAGGTCGTACAGCCGCCGCACCCGCTCGGCCATCTTCAGGTTGACCGTGCCGGCGACGATCATGAGGTCCGCCTGCCGCGGGGTGGCGCGGAACGCCCCGGCGCCGAACCGGTCGATGTCGTACCGCGGCCCGCCGACGGCCATCATCTCGATGGCACAGCAGGCCAGGCCGAACGTCATCGGCCACAGGCTGCTCGCCCGCGCCCAGTCGATCGCCTGGTCCAGCGTCGTGACGACGAAACTGTCTTCGAAGCGGTTTTCCAGCAACGGCATGGTGCGAGTCCGAGGGGGTTGGCCCGCCCTCCGGCGGGCCTGGAAGGTCTCACTTCTTGAACGCCGGGTGCGTGCGGTCGCCCTTGCTCAGCAGGTACGCCATCAGGTCGACGGCCTCCTCGTCGGTCAGGGTGTCGAGCAGGCCGGTCGGCATCATCGACACCTTCGACGGGGTGATGCGGTCCACGTCGCCCGGTTTGACCGTCACCATCCCGTTCGGGTCGAGCATGTTCACCATCACCATGATGCCGTTCTCCTTCAGGTTGACGATCCGCCCGCTCACCTTCTTCCCGTCCAGGGTGTCGATGTCGACCGCCTGGTACTGGTCGGACACCTCTTTGGAGGGGTCGAGCACGCTCTCCAGCAGGTCCTTCTGGTTGAACCGCCCGCTCACCCCGGTCAGGTCCGGGCCGGTCGCCCCGCCCTCCTGGTCGTACCGGTGGCAGGCGAAACATTTGGCCTCGGCGAACAGCTTGCGGCCCTTGTCGAAGTCCCGCCCGCCGGCGGCAATCCCCTTCTCCAGCTTCGCGGCCAGATCGTCCAGGGTGTGCTTCTTGACGAACGGCCGCGGCTTCGTCACCTCCGCGGTGGCCGCCGGCTTCGCCTCCAGGAGCGGCTTGAGTGCGACCCTCTCGGCGTCGGTCAGCGTCTTCTCGGCGTCGGCTTTCATCGCCAGCACGAACTTCGTGAAGCTGTTGCCGCCCTTGTACGTTTGGGCCTTCAAGAACCACTCGAAGTACGTCTTGCGGAGGTCCGGCGTCCACCCCTCGTTCAGCATCCGCAGGGCGCGGGCGTACTCCAGTTGCTCCTCTTGCGTCGGGGCGCCGGTCAACAGCTTCACCCCCTTCGCCGCCACTTTGGTGCTTTGCAGGTACACGAACACCTGCAGCAACTCCCCGTCGACGTACCGCTGGCCGGTCGGGAAGACGGCGTCGTACTTGGTCAGCCACGCCTCACGTTCGCGTTCGGTCGGCGGGCCGAAGCGGTTGAACAGTACGTGGTACACGCGGGTCAGGTCGAGCCGCTGTTCGGTGGTCAGTTTGGCGAAGTCGAGTTTGGCCAGGGCGTCGAGGATCTGCGCCCTCAGCTTCGGGTCGCCCTTCCTCTTGCCTTCCTTGTCGTGCTGCGGGCAGGCGGCTTGGGAGCGGGCGAGGGCGAGGGCGTTGCCGATCACCACGCTCGGGTTGTTCGACCCCAGCCCGCGTTCGGTGACGAGTCCGATGTCCTGCCGTTCCAGAATGGTGTGACCGAGGTATTGCAAAGTGCGGTCGCCGGACTCGAGAGCCCAGTTGCCCATCGTCGTCATGCCGTCGTAGCTGTTGTTGATCTCCGCCTCGATGCGGGCGCGGAGTTCGAACGGGTTGTTCCGGTCACCCACTTCGGGTTTTGCCCGCGGCTTGGTGGCCGACGGTTTGGTGTCTTCCGTCCCGGTGTACGTCACCCGGTACAGCCCGCTCTGCACCCGCCGTCCGCCGGTGGCGAAGTACATGGCCCCGTCCTTCTCGCTCACCACCAGGTCGGTGAGCGGCAGTGGTGCCCCGCTGATGAACTCCTCCGTCGTGCCCTTGTAGCTGGCCCCGCTCGGCGACAGGTGGACGGCGTACATCTTGCCGTAGCTCCAGTCGCAGATGAACATGGCGTCCTGGAACTTGGCCGGGAACTTGGCCCCGTACCCGAACGTGACCCCCGTCGGCGAGCCGGGGCCGATGTCGACGATGCCGGGCAGGTTATCCGGGTAGTACGCCGGGTACTTGCCCGCCCCGTTCCGCCAGCCGAACTCGCCCCCCCGCACGGCCAGGCACACCCGCGTCGGCCGATACCACGGGGTGTTCACGTCCCACTCCATGTCGGCGTCGTAGGTGAGCAGGTCGCCGTCGCGGTTGTACGCGGCGTCGTACTGGTTGCGGAAGCCGACGCAGTGCAACTCCCACTGCTTGCCGTCGGGGGTCACGTTGTACATCGCCCCGCCGGGGCCGTTCACCCCGGCCATAAACCCGTTCCCGTCGGGCATCCGCGGGAGCAGGTGGTCTTCCCCCCAGTTCTCGGGCACGGCCGACTTGTCGTACTTGGTCAGTTTGGTCTGGTTGCCGCACACGACCGTCAGCCGCTTGCCGTCCGGGTGCTTGAGGACGGCGTGCGGGCCGTGTTCGCCCAGCCCGCCGCCGGAGTGCCCCTCGAAGTTGCGGAGCAACTCCACGTGGTCGAGTTTGCCGCCCTTCTCGCTCGCCGTCACCCTGTACAACCCGCTCGCCTTGCCCTGGTTGAGGACCACGTACAGGGCGTCGAACGCCCAGCACAGCCCTTGAGCGCCGAAGAACGGCTTGCCGTCGTACTTCAGGCCCATCGGCTCGACCTTGATCCCGTCGGTCTTGCCGAGCGGCGGCGGGGTGACGAGGAACAGACCCTTGTCGTACTGGTCGGACACCACCAGCCGGCCGTCGGGGAGCGTCGTCATGCACACCCACGACCCCTCTTTCTCCTTCGGCACGCTGTACAGCAGTTCCACCGTGAACCCCTTGGCCACCTTCAGTTGTTCGGCGGGGGTGGAGGCGGGCGGCTTGGCCGCCGGTTTCGGCTGGGCGTGGACTGGTACGAGCAAGGCGGCGGCGGCGAACAGGACCGCACAGAGCAGGCGGGGCATGGCTGCCTCGGCGAGAGAGGGGAACCGCAGGTGACTATACCCGAACCGGACTGCAAAGGCAGTGGGCGGAGCGGAGGGGTGGGAGCGGATTCGTCTCAGTCTCACCACTTCCCCCCGACACACCATCCCCGGCCGCTGGGGGACCATGAGCTCCCCAAACCGGCCGAAGAGGTTTGCTCCCGCGTGTGCCAAACCATCAGTTTCGCATGCAGTTACGTCGATTCCGGTCTCCGGTCGGGCTCACCCGTCACCCCCAGAATCTCGCTTCTCCCCTTTCGCGGTGGCCGTCCGTCGGTGATACTCACAGCGTCGGGTGGGGATGAAATCCCCGCCCGCGGCCGGCGTTGTACTCACGATGACTGCGGAAGAGCTAGACGCTCTGGTGGCTCGACACGCGGGGGCACTCGTGCTCTTCGCCCGCCAGTGGACCGACGCGCCCGAGGACGTCGTCCAAACCGCCCTGCTCAAGTTGGTCCGGCTCGGCCGGCCGCCGGAGAATCCGGTGCCGTGGCTGTACACGGTGGTGCGGAACGCCGCCCGCGACGCCCAGCGGTCCGAACGCCGGCGGACGAAGTACGAGACCCGTCGGGCGGAACACGCCCCCAACTGGTTCGACCCGGACTCGGCCAGCGGGATGGACGGCGAGACGGCCACCGCCGCATTGGCCGAACTGCCCGACGACGTGCGGGAGATCGTCATCGCTCACCTGTGGGGCGGGCTGACGT
>CAYMHO010000019.1:0-35875 GCA_964390195.1 uncultured Fimbriiglobus sp.
GCAACGCCGGGGTGGCGCTGGTTCACTCGATGGAGTACCCGGTGGGCGGGGCGGTCCACGTGTCGCACGGAGCAGGCAACGGGCTGCTGCTGCCGTATGTGATGCGGTACAACGCGGCGGTGCGGGGGGAAGAGATAGGCGGCATCGGGTTGTGGCTGGACGGGCCGGCGGTGTTCACCGAACACGACCCCAACCCCGAGCCGGCGGTCGAACCGCTCGGCAAGTCGGTGCAGCAAGTGCGGGCGTACTTCGACGACGCCGTCGGGCGGTCAATCGCCGCAGTCGAGCGGTTGCGAGCGGACATCGGCATCCCGACCCGCCTCCGCGATATCGGGGTCACGGAGGACATGCTGCCGGGGTTCGCGGAGAAGGCGTTCGGCATCAAGCGGTTGATGCGGGTGAACCCGCGGGTGCCGCAGACCACTTTACGCGGCAGAGGCGAACGCGGTGAACAACCGCTTCATGCCGGGTTGCGAGTCGGATAACTCTTCCGGGTGCCACTGCACGGCCACCAGGAACTTGTGGTCGGTCGCCTCCACCGCCTCGATGATGCCGTCCGGGGCGAAGGCCGTCGCCCGTAAGCCCGGCGCCAGCTCCTTGATCGCCTGGTGGTGCATGCTGTTCACCGTCGCCACCGGCTCGCCCAGAATTTCCCCCAGGTGCGACTCGGCCGACACGGTGATGTCGTGCGCCAGGTACGACCGGCTCGGCCGCTCGGGCGTCGGGAAGTAGTCGTGCTTCATGGCCGCCGGCACCATCGCCGCCACGTCCTGGTAGAGCGTGCCCCCGCGGGCCACGTTCAGGATTTGAATCCCGCGGCACACCGCCAGCACCGGCTTGCCGGTCGCGGTGGCGTGTTCGAGCAACATCAGTTCGATCGCGTCGCGGTCGGGGTCGGTAGTGCCGCACTTGGGGTGCTTGCTCTCGCCGTACCGCGACGGGTCCACGTCCACCCCGCCGGTCAGGAAGATGGCGTCCAGTTTGTCGAAGATGCCTTCCATCGTGTCCGGGTCGTGCGGCAGCAGCGGAATCAGCCACGGGATGCCGCCGACCGACCGCAGGGCCTCGACGTATCGATGACCCATGATCCAGCAGTGGGGCAGATCGCCGCCGGGCTTGGCGGGCAACGTTTGTGTGGCGATGCCGACAACCGGACGGCGCATGGAGGGTCTCTCCGTGGTCTGACGGGGGGCGGGAGAGGGTAACTCGGAATCATACTCCCCGCCGGAGCGCGAGTCCAGCATCCGGCGTGCCCGAGTTGCGGGGGGTGACGTCTTTTCCGGCGAGTGGTGCAGGTTTCGAGAGGTGGAGAAAACCGCCAGAGGTTGACGGCCGTGCCGGGTGTACTCGCCCGCCGGACCATTTTCCAGTGGGACTTACTGGGTCCGATACCAGTCGATCGTGTGGCGAAGTCCGTCCTCGAAGCCGACCGCCGGGTCGTACCCCAGTTCCGCCCGGATGCGGTCGATCTTCGCCAGGCTGAACCGCACGTCGCCGGTCCGCGCCGGGCCGTGAGCGGGTGTGATGTTCGTGCCCAGCACGCGGTTCAGGCTGTTCACCAGGTCCAAAACGGTGACGATCCGCCCGGTGCCCACGTTGAACACCTTACCGCTGACGCCCGACACTTCGCCCGCCTTCAGCACCGCCTGCACGGCGTTCGCCACATAGACGAAGTCCCGCGCCTGCAACCCGTCGCCGTGGACGACCGGCGTTTTCCCCTGAGTCAGCAACCCGACGAAGATGGCGATGACCCCGCTGTACGGCGAGTCGGCCCGCTGGCGGGGGCCGAAGATGTTGAAGAACCGCAGCCGCACTGTCTCGACGCCGAAGCTGGCCGCGAACGCTTCCAGGTAGTGCTCGCCGGCGAGCTTGGCGGCGGCGTAGGGGGAGAGCGGGCGGAGGGGGGTGTCCTCGCTCAACCCGGCGGGATCGTCAGCCGGGCCGTAGCAACTGGAGCTGGCCGCGTACACCACCCGGCGGGCGCCGACCGCCTTCGCCGCGAGCAGGGCGTTCAGCGTGCCGGTCGCACACACCGCATGGCAGGCCAGCGGGTCTTCCAAACCTTTGGCGACGGAAGCCATCGCCGCGAGGTGATACACGACCGAACAACCGGACGCGGCGGCGGTCAACCGTTTCACGTCCGTCACGCACCCGCGGACGACTTCCACCCCCGTCGGCAGGTTGGTCGCCTGCCCGGTGCTCAGGTCGTCGAACACGCGGACCCGCTTGCCCGCCGCGAGCAACCCGTCCGCGACGTGCGAGCCGATGAACCCCGCCCCGCCGGTGACCAGACACAATTCGGACATGAGTAACGCCCTCACGAGCCGCGACCGCCAGGGAGCGGGGCGTCTCCCCGCTCCCTGGCGGTCGCGGCTCGTTAAGGGTCAACTGTAGCTCACCGGGGCGGCGGCGGCACCACCAGACGCGGGGCGTCTGGCGTCGGTGGCACCACCAGAGGGGGCGCGGGCATCGGCGTCGGGGCGGTCGCCTCGGCGCTGATCTTGCCCGGTCCGCCCGGTCCCGCGGGCACCGGCACCAGCGGGATCTTCGGCGGGGTGATCGGGTCCACCTTCGGCACCTCACCCCCCTTCGGGGGGTCGGCCTTCGGCGTCTCGTGCGGGACGAGCGGCGGTTGCGTGGGCAGGGTCGGGATGGCGGGCGGGGGGACGAACACCGCCGGCGGGGCCATCAGTTCGGGGGCCGCGGTCGCACACCCGCCGGGGTTGGGGCAGATGTCTTCCCACTTCCGCCACTTCGTCTGGAAGTGTCCGTAACAGGTGCCGGGTTGCAGGGTCGGCCCGCAGAACTGGCGGATGTAGTGCCAGTCGGACAGCGGGTAGCTCGACCGCCCGACGCACTCCGGCTCGTTCGGGCCGGGCAGGCCGAAGTGCTTCTTCGCCGGGTTGACGGCGAACAGGGCGGGGCCGTAGGTGCCGTGGTTGGCGGCGGCACAGTTGCCCAGCGGACAGCCGACGACCGGTCCGTACACGATCGGCCCCTGGGCGGAGGCGACCGCGGCGGTCAGGCCGAAGGCGGCGGCGAGCAGCCGACCGCGGGTGATGGCGAACATGGTGTCGAATCCTTCGTGGGGAACCTGAAGTTTGGAAGCTCGCCGACTACCTCCGGCCGCCGCCGGCCGCCGGGCGTGCCCCGGCCCCGCCGCCGGCGAACCCCGGGCGTTGCAGGTTCGGCACCGCCCCGCCCATCCCGCCGAACCGACTGCCCCCGCTGAACCCGCCGCCCCCACTCCCCGTCGGGATGCGGCCGAAGTAGTTGCCCAGGTTGCCGAACGTGGACACGTTTCCGGTCGGCGGGAGGAAGGCAGACGAGAGGGTGTCGAACTGGGTGTCGTACGCCGACCCGAGGGCTTGTAGTTGCTGGTTCGTCTGCTGTTGGAGCTGGTTGAACTGCTGCTGCATCTGCTGCTGCGGGCGGACGATGCCCAGGTAGTTCAGCCCCGGGTTCCCCCCGCGGTTGAGCAGGTTCAGGTACGGGCTGAACGTCGGCCGCTGGGCGGGGCCGACGCCGGGCATGGGCTGGGCGAACAGGACCGGGGCGGCGAGCAGTACGGCCGACAGGGCCAGGGCGGTGCGGGACATGGTGAATCCTTCGGGGGCCGGTTGGGGCAATCCTTGAGGCTACCCCGGTCGTCAACGTGGGGCAACCGGCGAACCACCGCGGTGAACCGGCGGCGCGAGCCGCCGGTTCACCGTGTGAGAAACGCATCGACGGCGGGAGGAGTCCGGGTGGACCCTTCCCGCCGTCGTGGGAGGACTTGATTCCCTTCACGGGTCATCCGCCGGGCACAACCGCCGCCGGTCCGCCCGCCGGTTCAACCCGACCGACCGGCGTTACCGTCCGCCGCCCACCCCGCCGAACCCGAGGCCCTGGTTCTTGATGGTGAAGATGGTACTTGCCCCCAGCAGGGTGGTACCGAACAGGCGTTCGGCCGGGGCCAGCGAGCGGGCCAGTTGGGTGTCCGCCTTGGTCATCGGCTGGCTCATCACGAACACCCGGTCGCCGGGCAGGATCTGGTAGTTGGTGCGGGTGTGCCCGCGGCGGGTGATGCCCTTCCAGTCCACCGGCAGGATCTGGTCCACCCCGGCGCCGGGGGGGGCCGGGCGGGCGATCCACATCTTCTTGCTGCTCACCGGGGACAGCCCGCCGATCTGGGAGATGGCGTCCAGGATGGTCTCGTTCCCGGTCGCCGGCAGCCGCACCACGTTCTCCCCGCTACCGGCGAAGTCACTGATGACGTAGTACCACTTGCTGTTGAACGCCGCCACGTCCACGCTCACCTCCGGCTTGAGCAGGAACTGGCTCAGGTGCTGCTCGATGCACGCCTTCACCTGCGGGAGGGTCATGCCGGCCACGTACACGCTGCCGTAGGTGCCCAGCCCGACCGTCCCGTCCGGGCGGATCAGGTGCTCCCCGCGGATCTGCTGCACCCCTTTGGACTGGGCAACCGACACGGCCACCGCCGGGTTCTGCAGCCGCCGGGCGAGTTGCTTGGCGATCACCTTCTCGGCCTCTTGTGGAGTGAGGCCGGCCACCTGCACCTGCCCGTAGTACCGCGGCCCCAGGTTGATGGTGCCGTCCGGGTCGACCGGGTAGATGCCGTTCACCGGCTCCGCTTCCGGGGCGCCCTCGGCGAACAGGTAGAGGGCGTCGAGCGGCTCGATCTTGTACGGCGGGAGGGGCACCAGCCGACTGGCGTCGATCCGCAGGATGTCCGGCGGGGCGACGGTGATGGGCGGGTGGGTGGTCATGGACAGCTCTTTGGGCACGTCCATGTCGGGGATGGTCTGGGGCTGGTGGGGCGCGGCGCGGGTGCCGTAGGTGGCGTTGCACCCGGTGCCGCCGACCAGCGCCCCGGCGGCCAGCACCAGCCCGATCCACCGGCCATGGCGAGCAACGCGGTCCATCGCGAACCTCCGAGCGAACCCGTCTGGGCGAGCCTGGCCGGCGCAACCGTCGCGGCAAGGCTTACCGCTACCATCGGCACTTTCGCCCGCCCGGTCCACCGAAACCCCGGCCGAACCCACCGTCGCGTACGGCTACGCAACCCGCCCGGTTTGACGCCCGACGCGACGGTCGAACCGTTGCAATTTCCGCGGCGCGAGCGGCAATGTTTCGAGCCGGCCGCCCGTAAGAGTTGGCGGAGGGTGGTTGCGACGCCCCAGCGGAGCCGGCGGCACCACCCGTTCACCCCCCTCGGACCTGACAAATGGACGGCGCGAACCAGCGGTTCATGACGCAGAAGGCGGCCTGGCTGACCGACCACATGATCCTCTACGCGGTCGCAAAAGGGACCACGAGCGGCAACCCGTACAGTCAAGACCTGGGCACCGTGAACGCCGAACTCGACACCTACGAGTTCGACCTGCGGAAGGTCGGCAAGATCATCAACGGAGGCGGGACCGGCAAGATGTACGAGTTGCAGGGGATCGGCGAAGGCATCGGCACCGGACGGAACTTCAAGGCCCGCACCACCTCGGGTTCCACCCACCCCATCAAGGCGTACTTCCTCCCGTGGGGGACGGGGATGACCTTCTGCGGGAAATTGGGGAACAAGGCCGACTACTTCTTCACCCCGACGGTCAACGGGTGCACGTTCGCCTACAACGGGGCCGCGGCCAACCCGTCGGTCGCCCACTCGAACTTCGTCAACAATCAGATCATCGACCAGAACGCCATCGACAACGACTTGGTCGCCAAGTTCGGCGCCGCCCCCGCCCGGACGCTCATCAAGGCGACCTACAAGCAAGCCCCCGTACCCAACGTGGCGGACGATTACCGCGCGACCGTGATCGGCATCCGCACCGCGAACGGCTGGAGCTTCTACTACCAGAACTACAGCGTCCTCCTGCAAACCGGCAAGTTGGTCTACAGCGGCATCAACCTGTGCGTCCCCATCTGACCACGCCGCCGCGCCGTCCCGACTGGATGTGGCGGGTGGCGGGTCACGACCGGCGGTTCGGGTGGACCGGGGTGGGCGGTTTGCCCACCCCAATCAACCCCACGCGCCCTCCCGCCGGTCCCTATTCCGCCCCGGACGAAATCGCCCGATTCCGTCCACCGGCGGAATCGGCCGAACCCGCAAAAAACTCACCCGGCCACAGATGTATGACATAGAGTGATAGCGGCCGGACTGCGCCAACCGACTGATACGTCCGCCGACCGCCGAGGCGTCCGAAATGCAGCGTCCGAACCCGGGCGATCACCTCCCCATCCCGTCGCCCGCCGTCGGGGTGAACGGGTACACACCGCCGTCCGGGCAGTACGCGCCCAACCCGTTCGCCATCGCCACCCCCACCGCCCCACCCCCGCCGGCCGCCCGCGCCCTGCCGACCGTCGCCGAGTTGCTGCACGCCTTCAAGCGGCGGTGGCCGCTGGCCCTCATGATCGGGGCGGTGGTGGCCGCCCTGATGGCCGCCGGGGTGTGGCTGGCCATGCCGTCCGGCAAGCACCGGGTGTGGGCCACCCTGCGGTTCAAGAGCACCCTCACCAACCTGGTGAGCGGGGGGAACACCGACCTGTCGGCCGACCAGTTCGACAAGCAGATGGACAACCACCGCAAGTCGATGGAGACGAAAGGGTTCCTCGACCGGGTGGCCGCCCACGACAAGGTGCGGGGCCAGCCGATGGTCCAGGCGGTGCCGCCGGAGGAGCGGGCCGGGCTGATCCGCGGCATGTTCCAGTTCAAGCGGGAGTCGCCCGAGATCGTCACCCTGACGCTCAACGGGGACGAACCGGAGCAGATGCAGGTGATCCTGGACGCGCTGGTGAGCGAGTACATCGAGAAGGACAAGGACGAGGAGCAGGGGGACCGCAAGCGGACCCTCCAGCAGGTGAACGTGATGCTCGCCGACCTGCAGACGAAGATCGACAAGCAGCGGGAGAAGATGCAGCAGGAGGGGGACAAGAACGGGTCGGCCGACCCGATCGTCATCGGCCTGCTAGTCAACCGCATCACCTCCACCCAACAGAGCCTGGAAGCCAAGCAGAATGAGGCGCGGCAACTGAAGAACCAGCGGGACTTGCTGGCCACCCAACTGGCCAAGGGGGAGTTCCCACCCGACCCGGCCGACCTGGACGACGTGTTCCGCACCAACCCGCAGGTGCTGGAGAAGCAGAAGGCGCTGGCCGTCGCCCGCGTGAAAGCCGAAGACGCCAAGAAGTTCGTCGCCACCGACCCGGCGCGGGTGAAAGCGGACGAGGCGGTGAAGGAGGCCGAGATGGACTTGGCCGTCGCCCAGAAGGTGGCGGTGGGCGCCTCCGGCGACGGGCTGAAGGCGAAGCAGCGGGTGCGGCTGGAAGCCGAACTGGCCCGCCTGACCAACGCCCACGACCTGGCCGAGAAGAACGCCGAGGAGCTGAAGAAGGCGCTGGACGGGCTGGTGAAGGAGCGGCAGGGGATGCGGAACGGGGACGTCGGCCTGAAGATCATGCAGAAGGAGGCCGACCCGCTGGAGGCCCAGAAGGCCGCCCTGATGAAACAGAAGAGCGACCTGGAGCTGATCGACAAGAACGCCACCTCCCGCATCGAGGTGCTGGACAAGCCGGAGATCAGCCGCAACTTCAACCTGAAGCAGAAGTCGGCGTTCGCCGGCATCGCCGGCATCGCCGGCCTGCTCGGCGTCTGCCTGCTGGTGTCCTACGTGGAGTGGCGGAACCGGCGGGTGGACGGCGTTGATCAGGTGGTGGCCGAACTGGGCATGCGGGTGATCGGCACCATCCCCGCCTTCCCCAGCCGGGCGGCCCTCCGCGGCGGCGAGACGGGGGCCAACCAGAACTGGCGGTTCATCCTGAACGAGAGCGTGAACAGCACCCGCACCATGCTCCTGCACACCGCCCGCACCCAGCAGATGCAGGTGATCCTCGTCACCAGCGCCATGCAGGGTGAGGGGAAGACCAGCCTGAGCAGCCAACTCGCCACCAGCATGGCCACCGCCGGCCTCCGCACCCTCATCCTGGACTGCGACCTGCGGAACCCGAGCATGCAGAAGCTGTTCGACGTGCCGGTGTCGCCGGGGTGTGCCGAGATCCTCCTGCAGGAGATCGACACCTCGGACGCCGTCCAGGCGACCAGTGTGCCCAACCTGTGGATCATCCCGGCCGGCCAGTGTAACCACCGGGTGATCGCCGCCCTCGCCCAGGGGCACCCGATCGAGGCCCTGTTGAACCGCCTCCGCGGGCAGTTCGACATCATCGTGGTGGACAGTTGCCCGATCCTGCCGGTGGCCGACACCCTGCTCGTCGCCCAGCACGTGGACGGGGTGGTGTTCAGCATCCTGCAAGACGTGTCCCAGTTGCCGAAGGTGCAGGACGCCTCCGAACGGCTGACCCAACTGAACATCCCCCTGCTCGGGGCGGTGGTGAACGGCATCAAGCCGGACATCCAGGCCTACGGGTACAACTACGTCAAGCAACTGCCGGCGTGACCCATGCCCCGCTGGTTGCCCGTCGTCCTGGTCCTGCTGGTGCTGCTCGGGGTGGCGGCCTACGGCCTGCTCCGGCCGGGGGTCGAACCGGGCCGCGAGCCGGCCGACGTGCAGCGGCGGCTGGACGCCGTCCCGCGCACCTTCGACGGCTGGACGTGCGGAGACGACACCCCACTGGACGACCGCACGGTGAACGTCGGCCGCTTCCAGGCGTACCTGAACCGGGTGTACACGCACGCACCGAGCGGGGCGGCGGTGTCGGTCATGGTGCTGTACGGCGAACCGGGCGACATCGGCGCCCACGACCCGAAGGTGTGTTACGCCGGCAGCGGGTGGGAACTGTCCGAAAACCCGTGTAAGGGGCGTGTCCCCGAACCGGACACGGGCGAAATAGCACCCTCAGAATTGTGGTCTGCCCGATTCCGAAAGCAGACCGCGTCGTTACATGTGTATTGGGGATGGGCGGCCAACGCCGACTGGGTCGCGGCCGACAACCCGCGGTTCGAGTTCGCCCGCCACCAACGGATCTTCAAACTGTACGCCCAGCGGGTGCTCACCGGCGAACCGACCGCCCCCGACCCGCTCCACGAGTTCCTGCCGAAGTTCCTACCCCGGCTCAACACCGCCGTGTTCGACCGCACCCGCTGACACACCACCCGGACGCCCACCAGGGGATGTTGTTGGTCATGGATTCTCGCCCGCCGACGGGTCCCCCCGTCGAACCCGATCCCACCCCGCCGTGGCCGGCGGTCGACGACGTGCCGCCGACGGTCACCGTGTACCTGTCCGCGCCGACGGGCTGGTACGCCACCCTGAAGCCGACGTTCGAACTGCTCGCCGCCGCCGTCTGTTCGGTGCTGCTGTTCCCGTTCATGCTGATCGCGTGGGCGGCCATCAAGCTCACCTCCCGCGGCCCCGGCCTGTACGTCCAGACCCGCGCCGGCCGCGGCGACCGCCCGTTCCGCATCTTCAAGATCCGCAGCATGCGGAGCGACAAGGCGACCGCCGACAACCTGAATTGGGCGACCAAGGGCGACGCCCGCGTCACCCGCGTGGGGAAGGTGCTGCGGGCCCTCCACCTGGACGAGTTGCCGCAACTGTTCAACGTGCTGCGGGGGGAGATGAGCCTGGTCGGCCCGCGGCCGGAGCGGCCGGAGGTGATCGCCACCAAGGGGCTGCCCGACGAGGTGCCGGGGTACGCCCTCCGCACCCTCGTGCGGCCGGGCGTGACCGGCCTGGCACAAATCCAACTGCCGGCCGACACCGACGTGACGAGCGTGCGGCACAAGGTGTACTACGACCTGTACTACCTGACCCACCAGAGCGTGTGGCTCGACCTGCGGATTTGCCTCGGCACCGTGCTGAAGTGTTTCCTGTCGGCCGACACCCTGCGGAAAGTCCTGTTCCTGCCGACCCGCGAGCGGGTGTGCGACCACTTCCTGTCGCTGCTGGCGGTGCCCGAAGGCGCGGTGGAACACGCCGCCGAGCCGGTGGTGTGAATGCCCCTCCCCCGCATCGCCTACCTCACCCACCGCGTGCCGTACCCGCCGGACAAGGGCGACCGCATCCGCAACTACCACGTGCTGCGGGAACTGGCGAAGCACGCCCGCGTGTGGCTGGCCGCACTCGCCGACGAACCCGTCACCGCCGAGCAGAAGTCCCGGCTGGGCGAGTTGTGCGAGCGGGTCGAGTTCATCCCCGGCGGGCGGCGGTGGGTGCGGGGCGGGCTGAGCCTGCTCGGCGGACGGAGCATCTCCGAAGGGCTGTTCCATGAACCGGCGTTGGACCGGCTGCTCGCCGGCTGGCGGCACGAGGGCGATTTTCACGCGGTCCTGGTGTCGGCGTCGAGCCTCGCCCGGTACCAGCGGCGGAACGGGTGGCAGACGGTGCCGGCGTTCGTGGACGTGGTGGACGTCGATTCGCAGAAGTGGTTCGACTACGCGGCCGCGGCCGGTGGGCCGAAGCGGTGGCTGTATCAGCTCGAAGGGCGGCGGGTGCGGAAGTTGGAACGGGAACTGTGCGTGTGGGCGAAGGGGGTGTTCCTGGTCAGCCCCGCCGAAGCGAAACTGTTCGACTCGTTCACCGCCCCCGGCACCGCCACCGCCGCCACCAACGGCGTCGATCTGGACTACTTCCGCCCCCAGCCCGTCGCCTCCCCTGCCCTGGCGTGCGCGTTCGTCGGGGCGATGGACTACCCACCCAACGTCGACGCGGCCGAGTGGTTTGCGGGGGACATTTGGCCACGGGTGAGACAGGTTCACCCGTCCGCCGAGTTCCGGGTGATCGGCCGCCAGCCGGTGCCGGCCGTGCTACGCTTGCACGGTGCCCACGGGGTGAACGTGGTCGGGCAAGTGCCGGACGTCCGCCCGCAGGTGGCGAGCGCCGCGGTGGCGGTGTGCCCGGTGCGAATCGCCCGCGGGCTGCAAAACAAGGTGATCGAGGCGATGGCGATGGGCAAACCGACGGTCGCCGCCCCGCCCGCCGTCGCCGCACTGAAGGCGGAGGTCGGGCGGGATCTGCTGAGTCCGACGACCGCCGACGAGTGGGTGAGGACACTGACCGAGTTGCTCGGAGACGCGAACCGACAGGCCGAACTCGGGGCGAACGCCCGGCGGTACGTCGAGGAGCACCACCACTGGGACCGGTGTTTGAGACCGATGGTGGAAAGGATGACTCTGAATGATTAGCCGCGAGCCAACGGCGAGCGCGCTCCCCTCCGGGTCGCGGCTAACCGGATCGCCCCCCGTCGTCTTCGACACCCGTGTGGTCACCGGCTCGGGCGGCGGGCCGGACAAGACCATCCTCAACTCCCCGCGGTTCCTCGAACCCCTCGGCTATCGCATGGTGTGCGGGTACCTGCACCCGCCGGGCGATCCGGGGTACGCCGACATCGAAGCGAAGGCCAAGAAGTATTCCGCCCCGCTCGTCTCCATCCCCGATCGTGGGCCGACGGACGTGAGCGTGGTGAAGGCGTTGTTGAAGGTGTGCCGCGAACAGCACGTCCGCATCTGGCACGGGCACGACTACAAGACGAACGCCCTCGGTCTCGCCCTGCGGCCGTTCCACCGGATGAAGCTGGTCACGACCGTCCACGGCTGGGTTCACCACACCGCCCGCACGCCCCTGTACTACAAGATCGACAGGTTCTGCCTGAAGCGGTACGAGCGGGTGTACTGCGTGTCGCCGGATTTGGTCGAGGCGTGTCGGGCGGCGGGCGTGATGGAGCGGAAGTTGATGCTGCTCGAGAATGGCATCGACACGGCGGAATACTCCAGGCGAGGCGGTGTATCAGAAGCGAAGGCCGAGCTCCACCTGCCCGCGGACCAGCTTCACGTCGGGGCGGTCGGGCGGTTGGAACCCGAGAAGGCGTTCGACCTGCTGATTCGCGCCGTGCATCAGTTGAACGCCGGCGGTGTCGGGTGTCGCCTGACAGTTGTGGGCGAGGGGCACGACCGCCCGCGGTTGGAAGCGCTGGTCACGGAACTCGGGCTGGCCGACCGCGTCTCACTCCCCGGCTGGCAGTCGGACGTGCGGCGGTGGTTCGAGGCGATGGACGTGTTCGCCCTGAGCAGCCGCCGCGAGGGGCTGCCGAACGTGCTGCTGGAGGCGATGGCCCTGGGCGTGCCGTGCGTGGCGACGAACATCGCCGGCATCCCGCGGCTGATCGAAGACAGGGTGAGCGGGCGTCTGATCCCGCCGGACGACCTGCCCGCACTCGTCGGGGCGTTGGACGACCTGCTGACGAGTCAGACCGCCCGCGTGAAATATCAGACCGCCGGGCGGAGTACGATCGAAGCGCGGTACAGCTTCGCCGCCCGGATGCAGGCGCTGAAGCGGGAGTATGATGACCTGTTGAACCGTCGTCCGGAGGGTAACGCCGCTCGCCCATGATTCGCCCCGTGAATGATCCGCTGACGGTGTGGACGCACACCGGCCGCAGCCTGGCCGCGGTGTTGCCGCCGCTCGCGCGGTTCGTGTTCGCCCGCACCCCCGCCCCGCTCAGCCGTCACCCGGCGTGGCTGACCGTCCTGCGGACGGCGTTCGGGCACGAGGGGTTCGCCCTGGAGGCTCGCGCCGCCGGTCGCACCTGGGGGTTCCTGCCGCTCACGTTCGTGAACACCCCGCTCTTCGGCCGCTTCCTGGTCAGCCTGCCGTACCTGAACAGCAACGGGGTGATCGCCGACTCGCCGGACGTGCAATCCGCGCTGGTGTCGCGGGCGGTGGAACTGGCCGACGAGCTGGGCGCGAAGCACCTCGAACTGCGACACGAAACGCCCGTCGAACACGCGGCCCTGACGGTGACGAACGCCAGCAAGGTGCACATGCGGTTGCCCCTCCCCGCCTGCCCGGACCAGTTCTGGAAGGGTCTCGACGCGAAAGTGCGGAACCAGGTGCGGAAGGGGGAGAAGAACGGGTTCGACGTCCGCTGGGGCGGGGCGGAGTTGATCGACCCGTTCTACGCGGTGCTGTGCGAGAACATGCGGGACCTGGGCACGCCGGTGTACGGGCGGGATCTGTTCACCGCGATCCTGGATGCGTTCCCGGCCGACGCCGAACTGTGCGTGCTGAGTGCCGGCGCGAAGCCGATCGCGGCGGCGCTGCTCCTGCACGGGCCGGGGGTGACGGAGGTGCCGACGGCGTCGTCGCTGAAGGCGTTCAACCCGACGTGTGCGAACATGCTCATGTACCGCCACCTGCTCGACCGGGCCATTTCGCGCCGGCAGAAGGTGTTCGACTTCGGCCGCAGCACGGCCGACGGGCCGACGTTCAAGTTCAAGCGGCAGTGGGGGGCGGAGCCGACCCCGGCGGCGTGGCAGTACCACTTACGGACGGGCGACGCCGGCGAGATGCGGCCGGACAACCCGCGTTACCGCCGGGCGATTGAATTGTGGCAGCGTCTGCCGGTGAAGATGACGCGGGTGCTCGGGCCGATCATCGTTCGCGGCATCCCCTAATTTTCGCGGGTCCGCCTGTGCCGGTTTCGCGGAATTTGCCGGCGTATGTTTGCACCCACTGTCGGCGTTCACTACGGTTGATTCGCCGCTCCCGCCGGTTAACGCCGGTGGGATTTTCCAACAGCAACCCCCTCCGCCCCCCCGCCGGCTGTTGGCTTTCCCCGCCCGCGTAGGTTTTTCTCGCCCCCGTCCGCGTACCCCCCACCCCGCGGCAGACCCCGCGGAGCGGAGCCACGCCGACCATGACGTTCCACCGCCGGATGCTGCTCGTCGGGTCCGACCACCAGTTCGCCCAACTGGTGCAGACCCACCTCCACAAGACGTTCCTCGTCCACGCCCCGCAGGTGCGGTTCGACGACTTGGCCAAGGTCGTCCGCCGCGACACCGACGGGGTGCTGCTGCTGCTCGCCTCCGACCCGCACGACGCCGACCGCATCGAGACCGCCGTGCGGGAGTTGCGGCTGCAGCAGTTGCCGCCGCGGCTGGCGGTGCTGGCGGGCGAGACGTTCCCCGCCGGCAAGCGGCTGGAGGCGCTCGGCACCTTCCTCGAAGCCAACCTGACCTGGCCAGGCCACACCCGCGAGCTGAACACGTGGGTGCGGCGGGCGGTGGTGCCGGGGCCGGCCTTCCCCGACCCGACCCAGGAGACGATCGGCGACCGCATCCGCTCCCGCCTGCTCACCCTCACCCCCAGCCTGGCCCCGATGGCCGAGCAACTGGAGATCGCCGCCACCCACGACGTGACGGTGCTGATCGAGGGCGAAACGGGCACCGGCAAGACGCACCTGGCGAAGCTGATCCACGACTGCTCGCCGCGGGCGCCGCAGCGGTTCCTGGCGGTGGCGTGCGGGGCGCTGAGTGCGAACCTGATCGCCAGCGAGTTCTTCGGGCACGTGAAGGGGGCGTTCACCGGGGCGGACGCCACCAAGCCGGGCAAGTTCGCCGCCGCCGGCACGGGCACGCTGCTGCTGGACGAGATCGACACCCTCGGGCTGGAACACCAGGCGAACCTGCTGCGGGTGATCGAGACCGGCGAGTACGAGCCGGTGGGCAGCAACGAGACCCAGGTGTGTCAGGCCCGCATCATCGCCGCGACCAACTGGAACCTGGCCGACGCGGTCGAGCGGGGGGCGTTCCGGTCCGACCTGTATTACCGCCTGCACGTGCTGGCCTTCCGCCTGCCGCCACTGCGGGAGCGGCCGCAGGACATCCCCCCGCTGGTGCGGGGCATGGTCGCCCGGTACGGTACCCGGTTCGGCAAGAAGATCCAGGGGATTCACCCGGACGCCATGCGTGCGCTGGAAGCGTTCCCGTGGCCGGGGAACATCCGACAGTTGGAGAACGTGCTGCAACAGGCGGTGCTCACCTGCACGGCCGACGAGTTGAGGTTGCAACACCTGCCCCCGATGGTTCACACTGTCCGGCCGGACGGGGGGGGCACGGCGGCCGCACCGGGCACGCTCAACCACAACCGCGAGACGACCGAGCGGGCGGCCATCCTGCGGGCGCTCGAGAAGGCCGGGTTCAGCCGCACGCGGGCCGCCCAGTTGCTCGGGGTCAGCCGGGTGACGCTGTACAAGAAGATGAAGAAGTACGGCCTGTTCACCCGCCCGGCGGCGCCCGCCCCGGTCGATTTCGCCGCCCAGTAGTGTGATGGCCTGCACCCTTCGGGGGCGGCGCGCATCCAACCACCCCGGAGGGGTGACGACCGTTCGCCCGGAGGGACAGTGAGCATGGACCGCGAACTGCACTACATCCACAAGCCGGCCGAGGCCGGCCCGCCGCACCCCGGCGTGGACTTCCTGCCGGTGAGGGAGTTCCTGGCCGATGAGCCGGCGTGCAAGACCTTCTGGGACCTGATCGACACCCAGTTCCGCACCCGCAGCAAGTTCCTCGCCATCTGGCCGTGCGTGTCCTTCGTGGCCGTCGCCCGAAACCCGGACGGCGACCCGGCCGGTTTCCTGCTCGTGTCCGCCCCCGTCAACTGGCAGATCGACTACGTGGTCGTCCACCCGTCCGCCCGCGGACAGGGGGTGGGCACCACGCTCGTCAAGGCCGCCCTCTCCCAGGCGTACCTGCACCGCGCCCCGTATGTGATGCTCACCAGCAAGGAGTCCCTCCGCCCCTTGTACGAGGGGTGCGGGTTCCGGGTGGTGACGCAACCGGGCGAGGTGGTGGTGTAGGGCGGGGACCTCACCCCCGTCCCCCTCTCCATGCCATGGAGAGGGGTGTCCAACGGGATGACGTTTCCGCCCCGAATCGGAGGCACAGTCACCTTCCCCGGTTGAACTCCCCCTCTCCATGGCATGGAGAGGGGGACGGGGGTGAGGTCTCTTCTTCCAAACCAGCCCACGGAGGGTTCTTGCATGTGCGGCATCATCGGGTTCACCGGTCAGCGGGAGGCGGCCCCCATTCTGGTGGACGGGCTGAAACGGCTGGAGTACCGCGGGTACGACTCGGCCGGCCTGATCACCGGTACGGGAAGTAGCTTGCACCTGCGGCGGCGGGCCGGGCGGCTGGCGGAACTTGAAAAACTGCTGGCCACCCAGCCGGCGGCGGGCACCTACGGCATCAGCCACACCCGCTGGGCCACCCACGGCGGGGCGACCGACGCCAACGCCCACCCGCACCTGTCGGCCGACAACACCATCGCCGTGGTCCACAACGGGGTGATCGAGAACTACCTGCACCTGAAGCGGAAGCTGCAAGCCGACGGGGTGGCGTTCCGCAGCGACACGGACACGGAAGTGCTGGCCCACCTGATCGCCCACTACTACGAGGGCGACCTGCTGCTGGCCGTGCGGCGGGCGGTGGAGCTGGTGAAAGGCACCTACGGGCTGGCGGTGGTGTCCAAGCACGAGCCGGGGGTGCTGGTCGGCGCCCGCCTGGGCAGCCCGCTGGTGATCGGCCTGGGCGACGACGGCAACTACCTGGCGTCGGATGCGTCCGCCCTCGCCGGGTACGCCGACAAGGTGGTCTACCTGAACGACCGGCAGATTTGCCAACTGGATGCCGAAAGCTGGGTCATCCGCAATCAGGACATGGACACGGTGGACGCCACCGCCCACGACATCCAGCACTACCTGGGCGACTACGACGCCGGCAAGGGCGACTACCCGCACTACATGCTGAAGGAGATTTACGAACAGCCCGAAGCGATCGCCAACGCCATGCGGGGCCGCCTGGACGACGCCGACGCCACCGCCCACTTCGGCGGGCTGAACCTGACCGCCCAGCAGTTGCGGGCGACCGAGCGGGTCATCATGACCGCCTGCGGCACCAGCTACCACGCCGGGCTGGTCGGCGAATACCTGTTCGAGGAACTGGCCCGAATGCCGGTGGAAGTCGAGTACGCGAGCGAGTTCCGCTACCGCAACCCACCGATCGACCGCAGCACCGTCATCCTGGCCATCACGCAATCCGGCGAGACCGCCGACACGCTGGCCGCCATGCGGGAAGCCAAGCGGATGGGGCACACGTCGCTCGCCATCTGCAACGTGGTCGGCAGCAGCATCGCCCGCGAGGCGTGCGGCGGGGTGTACCTGCACGCCGGCCCCGAGGTCGGTGTCGCCAGCACGAAGGCGTTCACCAGCCAGTGCGCCGTGCTGACCATGCTGGCCCTGTACTTCGGCCGCACCCGACACCTGTCCAGCACGCAGGGCCAGCGGATTATCGACGACCTGCAAGCCCTGCCGGACGTCATCCGCGAGACGCTCCGCTGCCACGACCGGGTGAAGGACATCGCCCGCAAGTACGCCGACATGCGGAACTGCCTGTACCTCGGGCGGCAGTACCTGTACCCGGCGGCACTCGAGGGGGCGCTGAAGCTGAAGGAGATCAGTTACGTGCACGCCGAAGGCTACGCGGCGGCCGAGATGAAGCACGGCCCCATCGCCCTGGTGGACGGCGACACCCCGAGCGTGTTTCTGGTGCCGCGGGGGCAGGTGTTCGACAAGGTGATGAGCAACATGCAGGAGATCAAGGCCCGCGGCGGGCCGGTCATCGCGGTGTGCAGCCCGGACGACGCGGAAGTGGATCACCTCGCGGATGATTTGATCCCGGTGCCCGATGTGCCGGAGTACCTGCAACCGATCGTGTGCAGCATCCCGCTCCAACTGCTCGCCTACGAGATCGCTCTGCTGAAGGGGTGTGACGTGGACAAGCCGAGGAATTTGGCGAAAAGCGTCACCGTCGAATAAGGAGGGGGTTCGCCGCGAGGCGCCGCCGCGCGCGACACGCGCGGCGGCGCCGCGCCCCGCCCCCGGTCTACTGGGGGGGGGGGGGGCGGGGGGGCCCCCCCCCGCCCCCCCGGGGGGGGCGCCCCGGGCGGCGAACCCGTCGTCACGTCGCGCCGGCCAGTTCGGCTTCGGCCGGGGCCACCTCGGCGACCTGCTCGGCCGCCACGTGCTCCTCCACCGCCGCCGTTTCGCACGCCACCGCCTCGGCCGCCTCACAGCTCGACCCACACGTTTCCGCCACAGGCGCATCACACGCCACCGGATCGGTCACGGTCACGTCGTCCATTCGACCACCTCCACACGCGATACGGGGATGAATGGTCCGTCCTGGATGACTGGTCGGCAGTCCCCGCGCCCCACATGCCACGCCGCGGAGGGTGGAACTTGAGCGAAAGTTGTCGGGAGAGTGACTTGTCGAGCGGGTGCCGTACCCCAACCATAACCGCCGCACCGACCGGGTGAAGCGGTGGTACCGCCGGGCAATTGAAAAAGTTACACCCGGCGGGCGTGCCGATGGAAACTTCGATGGGCCTTGCCTGAACTCCGCAGACCCCGAAAGCGGAAGGGACGGGGGAGAAGGGCTACGGGGTGATTGAACCCGGCCTGTGCTCACATGCCCCTCGCTGCTTCCCACTTACCGCTTGACTCACTAAATCCGCTCGACCTCTCGCAGTGCCATCGGCAGGTGCGACAGCACGTCGGTCGCGCAAAGGGCCGTCATGCCGATCACGTCCGCCGCCAGGTCGCCCGCCCGGCCGTGGACCCACGCCCCCAGCACGGCCGCGTCGAACGCCGTCATCCCCTGGCCGATCAGGGCCGCCACCAGCCCGGTCAGCACGTCGCCCGCCCCGCCGGTGCCCATGCCGGGGTTGCCCGTGCCGTTCACGTACACCCGGCTGCCGTCGGTCACGACGGTGTGCTGACCCTTCAGCAGCAGCACCACGTGCCACTGCTGGGCGAACCCGATGGCCAGGTTCAGCCGGTTCGCCTGCACATGGGCGGTGGTGCTGTTCGTCAGCCGGGCGAACTCGCCGGGGTGCGGGGTGAGCACGGTCGGCCGTTCGCGGACGCGGAGTTTGTCGTGCAGGGGTAGCACGTTCAGCGCGTCGGCGTCGAGCACCAGTGGCTTGTCGCCGGCCAGCACCTGTTGAGTCACCACGTCTCGCACCGCGTCCGACCGCCCCAGACCCGGCCCGATGGCCACCACATCGGCCGATTCCGCCAGCCCGAACACCTGATCCGAATACTCGTCCACCAGATCCGCCCCGGTCAGCCCGCTGGTCAGATAGCACGGGTTGCCGGCCGCCACCACCGCCTGGATGTCGGCGGGGCACGCCACCCGCACCAGCCCGGCCCCACCGCGGACGGCCGCACTGCCGCACAGTACCGCCGCCCCGCTCATCCCGCGACTCCCGGCCACGACCAAGACGGTGCCGAACGTCCCCTTGTGCCCGTCGGCCGGGCGAACCGGCAGAAGCGGCAGTGCTGATACCGTTTGAACGCTGGCGGTCATGGTCGGTCGATTCGCGGCAGGCCGCGGTTGCGTTAGCGGGCGAAGAAAGTATAGCCTCCACAGGCGGCCTCTCCACTCCGACGCGGACACGCAAGGGGGCGGACGTGAACGACCGATTCGTGAACAGCACCCACCGGCCGAACCGGTGGCGGGTGGCGGCGAGCGAACGCGGGGGTGTTCCGACCGACGCCGACGACCTGATCGGCGAGTTACTGGACGAGATGGACGACGCCCCCGCCGACGAGCCGCCCCCCACCCCGCCGCAACTGGTGAGCATCCCGGACGACGACCCCCAACTGACCGCCGCCGTGGGTGAGGCCCACCGCCGCTTCGACGAGTTCCTGACCGCCTTCGCCCACCGCACCGACGCCGACCGGTTCGCCGTGAAAGCCCGCTTCATGGACGACTACGGCCGCGAGTACATGTGGCTGACCGTCACCGCCGTGGACGGCCATCACATCTACGGGCAACTGGACAACGACCCGGCGACGGTGCGGGCCGTCCGCCGCGGGCAGCCGGTGCGGGTGCCGCGGAACGGGCTGAACGACTGGCTGTTCACCCAGGGGGCCGAGCGGGTGGGCGGGTTCACGGTGAAGGTGCTCGAACGGCGGGCGAACGGCGAGGCGGCGTGACCGCGGCCGACGGGGTGGGGCGTGCGGACGCCCCACCCGCCGCGGGCGTCACTTGGCCATCGTCAGGCTCACCTTCTCCGCCTCGTCGGCCAGCTTGTGCAGGTCCTGGGTGATCCGCATGGAGCAGAACTTCGGCCCGCACATGCTGCAGAACTTGGCGCTCTTGAACACCTCCTGCGGGAGCGTCTCGTCGTGCATGCGGCGGGCGGTCTCGGGGTCGAGGCTCAGTTCGAACTGGCGGTTCCAGTCGAACTCGAACCGCGCCTTGCTCAGGGCGTCGTCGCGGTCGCGGGCGCCCTTGCGGCCGCGGGCGATGTCGCCGGCGTGGGCGGCGATCTTGTACGCGATCACCCCCTGCCGCACGTCGTCCTTGTTCGGCAGCCCGAGGTGTTCCTTCGGCGTGACGTAGCAGAGCATGGCAGCCCCGGCCTCCGCCGCGAGGGCGGCGCCGATGGCGCTGGTGATGTGGTCGTAGCCGGGGGCGATGTCGGTGACGAGCGGGCCGAGGACGTAGAACGGCGCCTCGTGGCACACCTCCCGCTCCTTCTCCACGTTCATCTTCACCAGGTGCATGGGCACGTGCCCCGGCCCCTCGATCATCACCTGACAGCCCCGCTCCCACGCCTTCAGGGTCAACTCGCCGAGCGTGTGCAACTCGGCGAACTGGGCGGCGTCGTTGGCGTCCGCCAGGCACCCCGGCCGCAGCCCGTCGCCCAGGCTGAACGTCACGTCGTACGCCTTCATGATGTCGCACAGTTCGTCGAAGTGCGTGTACCACGGGTTCTGCTGGTGGTGGGCGACCATCCACGCGGCCATGAGCGACCCGCCGCGGGACACGATCCCCGTGATGCGGTTGCGGGCGAGCGGCACGTGCTCGAGCAGCACCCCGGCGTGGATGGTCATGTAGTCCACCCCCTGCTTCGCCTGGTGCTCGACCATGTCGAGCAGCATCCGCGGGGTGATGTCCTGCGGGTCCTTCACCTGCTGAATGATCTGGTACACCGGCACCGTGCCGATGGGCACCGGGCTGGCGTCGATGATCGCCCGGCGGATGCCGTCGATGTTCCCGCCGGTGCTCAGGTCCATCACCGTGTCGGCCCCGAGGTGGACCGCGGTGTGCAGTTTCTCCAGTTCGTCGTCCACCTTGCCCGTCACGGCCGAGTTGCCGATGTTCGCGTTGATCTTGCACTTGCTGGCCACGCCGATGGCCATCGGCTCCAGCTTGCCCTTGATGTGCTCGACGTTCGCCGGGATGACCATCCGCCCGCGGGCCACCTCGCTCCGGATCAACTCCGGGTCCAGGTCTTCCCGCTTGGCGACGTAGTCCATCTGCGGGGTGACTTCGCCCTTGCGGGCGGCTTCGATCTGAGTCATGGGAGTGTCGGATGCGGATTGCCGGGTGTCGTCGGCAATCGGAAGTGTGGTGCCTTCCTGTGCGGCATGACCCGCCCAGGTTCGAAGGGTGTGTTCTCAGCCCGCCGACCCACGGCAGGCACCCCTGGCAGCGGGTATTGTATGTGACGGCGGACGGGTCAGGCAAACCCCGAGGCTCGCCGCCCGCCGGTGGGGCGGTAGACTCCCCGTGAGTCCCCGACACCCGCGTCGGCGTCCACCTCCCCTCATTTCGGTTGGAACTGCCTCCCATGACCCGAACCGTCATCGCACTGCTCGCCCTCGCCGCGGCCGTCGCCCCGGCGCTCGCCCAGCCCCCACGCCCGCCGGCGGTCGTCTCGCCGGAGGTGAAGGACGGCAAGGACGGCAAGAAGGTCGTCACCTTCCGCTACCTCGCCCCGAAGGCGGAGAAGGTGATTCTGGTCACCTCCGACATCCCGAGCGAAAAGCCCCCGCCCGCCCCGCGAGAGATGAAGAAGGGCGACAACGGGGTGTGGGAGTACACCGCCGACGTGGCCCCCGGCACCTACCGCTACCAGTTCAACACCGACGGGGCGACGGCGGCCGACCCGCGGAACGCCGCCACCAGCGAGTCGTCCGGCACCGTCTGGAGCCTGGTGCGGGTGCCGGGGGCGGCGTTCATGGACACCACCGACGTGCCGCACGGGGCGGTCGCCAGCATCACCTACAAGTCGACCGCGGTTGGGAAGAACCGTCGCGCCCACGTGTACACCCCGCCGGGGTACGAGAACGGCACCGAGAAGTACCCGGTGCTCTACCTGCTGCACGGGGCCGGCGACTGCGACCACTCGTGGACGTCGGTCGGGCGGGCGCACGACATCCTGGACAACCTGATCGCGGCGAAGAAGGCCAAGCCGATGATCGTGGTCATGCCGGCCGGCCACGACGCCAAGTTCGCCAACATGTTCGGCCCGCCGCGAGAAGGGCAGACCGCCAAGTTCGAGGACGACTTCGAGAAGGACCTGCGTCCGCACATCGAGAAGACGTACCGGGTGAAGACCGAGCGGGCGGACCGGGCCGTCGCCGGGCTGAGTATGGGTGGGGCCCAAACGCTCTCCCTGTTCATGTCCAAGCCGAAGGACTTCAGCGCCGTCGGGGTGTTCAGTTCGGGCCTGTTCGCCCAGAACGCGGACGACCGGGAAAAGGCGAATAAGGAGAAGGCGACCGCGGCCGCCGCCGCGAAGGACGGGCTGAAGGTGTTCTGGTTCGCCACCGGCAAGGACGACTTCCTGCTGAACACCACCAAAGAGACCGTCGCCCTATTCAAGAAGTGTGAGCTGCCACCGGAGTACAAGGAGACGGACGGCGGGCACACGTGGATCTGCTGGCAGCAGTACCTGAACGAGTTCGCCCCGATGCTGTTCAAGTGAGGCGATCGGGCGGGTATCATCGGGTGTGCCTGTCTGGGAGGCTGGCCGATGATCCCGCTACCCACCGCTGATGCCCTGGACGCCACCTCCATTCCCGTTCCGTGCCCGGTGTCGTGGGCAACGATGCACGGCGACGACCGCACCCGCTTCTGCGAGCAGTGCCGGCAGAACGTCCACGACGTGAGCGAACTGACGCGGGCGGAGGCGGTGCAACTGGTGACGGCGGGTGAGAAAGTGCCGTGCCTTCGCATCTACCGCCGACCCGACGGGCGGGTGATGACCGCCGATTGTGCCACCAATCGCGAGCGGGTGTGGAAGTGGCTGCACAAGCGAGCACCCTGGGCAGCGTTGGCGTTCGCACTGGTATTCATGGCCGGATGTGAGCCGAGGTGTGTCGCGGGTGGCATCAAAACGTACACCCCACCGCCGCCGCCCGCCGACGCCGTGCAGAGTGTGACCGGCGGCACCGCGGCGGTGCAATTCGAGAAGTAAGGCGGGCCAGCCGGCCCGCCCGCCCGCCCTACATGATCTCCTCCGCCTGCATCTTCCGCAGTTCCACCTGCCGGTACTGATGTCGCACAACGAGCAAGAACGGGGCGGACAGTAGCGTCAGCAGCATGCCAGGCTGGAGGAGTACGAACCACACCCCGTAGGGCTGGCCCGTCGCCACAGCCACCGCACCGGCGAGCAGCATCCCCACCCCGACGAACAGGCCGAGCCAGAGTAGCCCGAAGATGACGCCCTTCCCCTTCCCCTTCGGGACGAGCAGCCCACCCAGCACGCCGAGCGCCGACCCCCACAACCCGCCGAACACACCACTTCCCGCCCCCAGCCAGATCTGCGTGACGCTGTCGAACCACGGTTCCGCGGTCATCACTTGGCCCCCCCGTTTTTGCTCGCCTTGTGTGCGGCGAGGAGTTGTCGGCCGACGCTCGCGTCGAGGGTGCCGTCGGCCACCAGCACCCGCACTTTGCGTTCGAGCGGGTCAGCAGTCGCCGCCGCCTCGGCGGCGGTCACCCGCTCGATCAGCTTGTCCAGCCGCACCCGGATGGTCGGGTACGACACGCCGTACTTCTCCGCCAAGTCCTTGAGCGAGCCGGACGCCAGCACGAACCGGCGGACGAACTCGCGGTCCTCGTCGGACAGTTCGGCGAACCACACCGGGATGTTCGCGGTCACGGCAGCCCCATTTGCAGAAAACGCAATCCGCTTTGCTGATTATTTAATTGCGAGAAATGAAAGTCAAGTTACGATTTCTGGAAATCGGTAGCCGGGTGTAGGTGGGCGGGTGGCGAGCGAATACGCTTCCACGGTCCGACCCCGACGAGGTCCGCCCGTGCCCACCCCCGCCAATCCGACGAAACGGCCGAAGGGGCCGCTGCTGTGGGTGGCCTTCCTCGTGACGGCCGTGCTCGTCGCCGGCGGGCTGGTCGTGTGGTGGATTTACGACCCGCTGTTCGGCGCCCGCCCGGACGCGGTCGAGGCCAGGCAACTGACCGCCGCCGCCCACTCACGCCCGCTCACCGACGACGAGTTCGACCGAGCCGTCGATCTGCTCGACTCCGTCACCCCCGCGGCGCAGATCTCCGCCGTCACCATTCTGGAAGGCGAAGCCGTCCGCACCTCCGCCCGCCGCGAACGGGTCATCACCACACTCGAACGGGTCCAGCGGACCGGCTCACCGACGGTCGCACAGGCGGCCGGGATCGCGCTCGGCCGGTTACTCCCGTCCGAACCGGCGTGGCAACTTCTGCCCGTCGGCACTGAGGCCAAGTTCCGCGGGCTGAGCGTGGTGAGCGCGGGCGTGGTGTGGGCGAGCGGCACCGGCGGGACGGTCGTCCGGACCACCGACGGCGGCGAGAAGTGGGACGTGTTCGCCGTGCCCGGTGCTACGGAACTGGACTTCCGCGACGTCGAAGCGTTCGGCCCGGACGTGGCCTACGTGTTAGCCGCCGGCGACGGGGAGAAGTCCCGCATCTACAAGACGACCGACGGCGGCAAGTCGTGGAAGTTGCTGTTCTCCAACCCCGACCCGAAGGGGTTCTTCGACGCGATCGCCTTCTGGGACGAACGGAACGGTATCGCCCTGGGTGATCCCGTCGGCGGCAAGTTCCAACTGCTGCACACCACCGACGGCAAGACGTGGCAGCCGCTGAAGGCCGACATGCCCGAGGCGCTGATCGACGAAGGGGCGTTCGCGGCGAGCGGGACGTGCCTCATCACGCACGGGGAGAATGGGGCGTGGTTCGTAACCGGCGGGCCGAACGGTGCGCGGGTGTTTCACAGCACCGACCGCGGCAAAACGTGGGGCGTGAAGGACAGTCCGCTGGGGGGCCGCAGCAAGTCGGCCGGGCTGTTCGGAATCGCCTTCCGGGATGAGATGAACGGGGTGATCGTCGGCGGCGATTACACCAAACCGGACGAGGAAGGGGCGAACGGGGCGGTGACGGCCGACGGCGGGAAGACGTGGGTGGTGGCGAAATTGCCGTTCCGCTCGGGGGTGACTTGGGCGGGCGACCGGTGGGTGACGGTCGGCACGTCGGGGGCGGACGTGAGCGGCGACGGCAAGGTGTGGCGACTGCTCGACCACGGCAACTGGAACAGCGTCGGGTTCGCCGGCGGGACGGGCTGGGCCGTGGGCCCCGCCGGGCGGGTGGCGCGGTGGAAGTAGGAAGTGGCGTCTTCGCTCCGCGAGCGAGCTTCCGAACCCGCTCGCGGAGCGTGCAGAGCACTCACCCGCCCGTTGCCTCGTCCGCGGTGATGGCCACCACGGCGATGCCGTAGCGGTCGGCGAGGGCGAGCGTCTTCGCCACGTCCAACAGGATCGTCTTCCCCGCCTCGATTCCCAGCACCGTCGCCCCGGCCGCCTTCATCGTCTCGATCGTCTGCTCGCCCACCGTCGGCACGTCGAACCGCATGTCCTGCTGCGGCTTGGCCACCTTCACCACCGCGAACGCGTTCCGCCCGCACAGCTCGCCCGCCCGCGCGATGCACTTGTCCGTCCCCTCGATCGCCTCCACCGCCAGCACCGCCCGCTCCCGCACGGCCACGCTCTGCCCCACGTCCAGTCGCCCCATCTCCTTGGCCAACGTCCACCCGAACCGCACGTCGGTCATCTCCCGGTCGGTCGGCTTGCGGCGGGTGAGCAGTCCGGCGGTCACGAGCAACTCCGGGCACAGGTCGAGGGCGGACACGCACGACATCCCCTCCCGCTCGAACTCGCGGATGAGGGCGAGCAGTAGGGTATCGTCCTTGTTGTCCAGGCGGGCGCGGAGCCAGAAGCGGGCGGCCCGCCAGTCGGGGAGCAGTCGCACCCACTTCCACGGGCGGAAGAGGACGTGCTTGTGGAACTTGCCGGCCATCGCCCACCGCCCCACCCGCCCGCGGCGGAAGGTGCGGAGGATGAACCCGAGCGACAGCCGCTTCAGCCAGTGGAACTCGGTACACAACTCGGCCAGGGCCGGGTCGGCCATGTCGGCCACCCCCACGCACACCACCGGCAGGCCGACGCTGCGGGCCTTCTCGGCGAACGCGAACGGGAAGCGGCCGGCCCCGGCGATCAGCCCGACCGGTTGGCGGGCGGCGGTCACGACTCGCCCCCGTCGGCGGTCAGGCCCAGGTGCTTCTTGATGCGGGCGACGTCCGCCCGCACCGCCGGCGACCTCCGCCACTCGGCGACGCACTTCAGGTACTCGCGGCCGGGCATGGCCGGCAGGCCGAACATGCGGGCGTCGGGCGGGATGTCGCCCACCACCCCGGACTGGGCGGCCACCACCACCCGGTCGCCGATGTGCACGTGGTCGGCCACCCCCACCTGCCCGGCGAGCACCACGTAGTCGCCGGTGGTACACGACCCGGCCAGCCCGGTCTGGCTGACGATCAGGTTGAACCGCCCGACGCGGCAGTTGTGGGCGATCATCACCAGGTTGTCGATCTTGGTGCCGGCGCCCACGCGGGTGGGGCCGAAGGTGCCGGCGTCGATGGTGCTGTTCGCCCCCACCTCCACGTCGTCCTC
Source organism: uncultured Fimbriiglobus sp. (assembly GCA_964390195.1). Lineage (GTDB taxonomy): Bacteria > Planctomycetota > Planctomycetia > Gemmatales > Gemmataceae > JALHQU01. The sequence goes on from CAYMHO010000019.1 coordinate 26,581, forward strand.
GATCACCACCCCGCCCAACTGCGGCACCTTCTCGTGCCGCCCCTTCACCTGCTTGTACCCGAACCCGTCCGCCCCGACCACCGCCCCGGCGTGCAGGACGACGCGGCTGCCCAGGGTGACGTCGTCGTACACGGTCACGCGGGGGAACAGGGTGACGTCGTCCCCGAGGGTGCAGAAGCGGCCGACCACCGCCCCGGCGTGGATGCGGGCGTTCGCCCCGACCGTCGTCCGCTCGCCGACGACGGCGTGCGGGCCGACGAACGGGTTCGCCCCGAGTTGGGCCGTCGGGTGGATGACGGCCGTCGGGTGGATGCCGGTTTCGGGCGGGCGGTCGCCGCGGAACTTCTGCACGATGCGGGTGAACGCGGCCATCGGGTCGGCGACGCGGACGAGCGGACGGGGGTCGTCGGGGAAGTCGATGGCCACGACCGCGGCCGCCGCCTTCGACCCCTCCCACTCCTTCCGCCGCTTCACCCCGTCCACCAGGGTCAGGTCGCCCGGCCCGGCTTCGGCCAGCGAAGTGGCCCGCGACACCGGGGTGTCGGCCGGCCCGCTGGCGGTGCCGCCCACCCACTCGGCGATGTCTGCAACGGTGAACGGCACGCGACGCCCTCGGGTCGGCGGTGGCGGATGCGAACGGGAGGGAAGCGTAGCCCGAGTGGACAAGACGGGCAAGGGCAATGGCGAACGGGTACGTGCCGGCGGAGTGGGTCGAGCGGCGGCCGTGAGGCCGCTGTTGGACGAGAAACTGCGGCCTCACGGCCGCCGCTCGCCCGAACGGCACCCGGGGCGCAAGCCCCGGGCGTGAGCAGACCACCTCACCCGACGTACACGCCGGCGGCGGACAGGTCGCCCGGAGCGGCGGCGAAGAAGGACAGCAGCGGGGCGATGCCCGGCAGGGTGAACGCCTGCACGTGCGGGCCGCCGCCCGGCCCGGCCCCCGTCACCAGGTCGGGCAGGCCGTCCCCGGTCACGTCCGTCAGGGCCACCCGCGCCCCGCCGGTGAACCCCTCGTACGCGGTGAACGACGCCACCTCCGTGCCGGTGCCGTTGAACACCTTCACCGCCGACCCGCCGGTCGCCTGGCCGACGGCGATCCGCCCGCCGCCGGCGGCCACGAACACCCCGCCGGTGTAACCCGCGTCGAAGGCGTAGAAGCTGGCCACCTCGGCGCCGCTGCGGCCGTCGAACGCCTTCACGTGCGGGCCGCCGCCCGACGCCGCCCCGGTGACGATGTCGGCGACGCCGTCCCCGGTCACGTCCCCGTAGGCCACCCGCACCCCGCCGGTGAACGACTCGGCGTAGGCGTAGAAACTGGCCACCTCGGTGCCGGCCGGGTCGAACGCCCTCACGTGCGGGCCGCCGCCGGCCCCCGCCCCGGTGACGATCCGGCCGGCCCCGACGGCCACGCTCACCCCGCCGGAGAAGGTCGGGGCGTAGGCGAAGAAGCTGGCGATCTCGGCGCCGCTGCGGCCGTCGAACGCCTTCACGTGCGGCCCGCCGCCCGGCCCGGCCCCGACCACCACGTCCGCCACCCCGTCCTGGTTCAGGTCGCCGGTGGCCACCGTCACCGGGCCGGCGAACCCGGGGAAGGGGGTGAACTCGCGGAACGAGTTGTCCCGCGGGTCGATCAGGCGGACCAGCCCGCCGACCGAGGTGGCCACCCGCGGCGGGGGCGGGGGCACCGTCGGGAGCGGCGGCGGGTTGGAGGTGAAGTTGCCCACCCCGGTCACGTTCGGGTTGCCGGCGGCGTCCGCCGCGGCCCCTTCGGCCACCAACACCTGCACCGCCCCGACGCCCGGCACCAGGGTGAGGGTGTACACGGCCCCACTGCCGGTCAGGCTGACGAACGAGGCGTTGGCGAAGAACAGGTCGCCGGCGGTCAGCCCGGTCACCGGTTCGCTGAACACCAGACTGACGCTCGCCGGGGTGCCGCCGGTGAACGTGCCGTTGGCGGTCACCTGCACCGTCGGGCGGGTGGTGTCCGGCGGGATGACGGTGGTCACGTCGGTGGCCGTGTTGTTCGCCGTGTTCGGGTCGAACACCGTCGCGGCCGGCGGGGTGGCGGTGGCGGTCAGCACCAGCGGGCCGGAGAAGGCGATGCTCACCGTGCCGGTGATGGTGTACGTGACGAACGAGCCGGCCGGCATGGTCAGCAGGTTGCTGATGGTGCCGGCGCCGTTCGTGTTCCCGGTCGCCCCGCCGCTCGCCACGCTCCCGTACACCGCGTTCAACAGGGCGGCCGGGATGGGCACGGTCACCGCCACCCCGCTCACCGCCTGTGGGCCGTCGTTCCGCACCACCACCGTGTAGGTGGTCACCGCCCCCGCCGGCATGCTGGTGCGGTTGTCGGTGACAGTGACGGAGATGTCCGCCCGGTCGAGTTGGAGGGTGACTGTGGTGCTCGTGTACCGCACCTTGTAGTCGAACCCGCCGACCGTGATGACGGTGCCCTCCGGCGCGTTGGCGAACTGGCCGGTGATGGCGGCCGCCCGCAGGAGGGTGAAGGTGTCGGCCGGGGTCGGGGTGTACGCCGCGTTCACCCTCAGGGTGGCCCCGGCGATGTTGCTCGACCCGCCGACGGTCAGTTCGTCGTAACCCGTGCCCGCCGTCGGGCCGAACACGTCCACCTCGAAGGTCGCACCGGAGGCGAAGTTGAGGTCACCACCGGTGGACACCGCCGCCGCCCCGCCGAACCCGCCGACGCTCAGGGTGGTGCCGGTGCCGATGGTGGTGGTGCCGGTGTGCCCGTTGCCGAACGCCACGATCCGCCCGCCCGGGGCGACGGCGGCGGCCGCCGCGGACAGGCTGGTGAAGGCGTCAACGCCGAGGGTGGCCGGCTGGTTGCCCGGCAGGTTCGGGTCGGCGTCGGTGATCGGGGCGGTGTACGCCGGGTTCGCGTACACCAGAGACGGCTGGGTCTCGAACGCCGCCGAGTACCAGGAGAGCGGGGTGGTCGGGGCGGACGATTGGGCCGAGTAGTAGCTGACGTCGTCGAACGCGAACCCGGCGGCGGCGGCGTCCGAGAAGGCGCCGAACGCGCTCGGGGCGAGCGCCGAGCGGAACATCAGCCGGCTGACCGTCCGGTACGCCTGGGACTGCCCCTCGAAGTACCCCTCCAAGGTGCCGAACGAGTCGCCGCCGCCGGCCGTGTTGTTCAGCCGGGTACCGTTCAGCCACACCCCGTAGGAGTCGTTCGCCGACCCGTCGCGGAAGGTGGCGACGACGTCCAACCGGTGCCACACCCCGCGGGGCAGGTCGAACGCCTCCACCTCCGGGGCGAACAGGTTGCCGGTCGAGCCGTCCGGCTCGACCAGGTAAATCTGCAGCCCGCCGTCGGCGTCCGCCCGGTTGGCCAGGCCGATGTACGACATCCGTTCGCTGCCGTCGTCCGTCCCCAGGTTGATCTCCACGTTCGACCCGTCGGCGGTCGCACTCACCGACCGGAACCAGAGGGTGGCGGAGAATACGTCGGCCACCGCCGGGGCGGAGGACTGGCCGGCGGGCACGCCCAACCGAGGGCCGAACGGCCACCCGGCCACCCCGCCGTTGAAGTCACCGGCCGAGGTGTTGTTCGACACCACGAAGGTGCCGACCCCGGCGTGCCCACTGAACCCGGACTGGCGAACGTCCTGGGCCACCTCGTTCCGGATGGCGACGTTCCCGCCGGACCACCCGTCCTGCCCCTGGATGGTGCCGGTCGAAAACCCGGCCGGCACGCTCCGGTCTTCCAACTGCGTCAAGGCCGGGACAACCGGGCGTCGGGACTGGCGGGGGTGGCGCATCGGTGGTGATCTCGCGAGGGCGGTGGGCGGGAGTCAGTCCGGGAGTGGCGTACAAACCCGACCGTTCACCAACCGCAGGCGGGCGGTCTGGGAGAGGTGGGGGCCTACGGGAATCTGAACGCGGTCAGGATAGCCGGCGTCCGCGGACACCGAAAGATTAGTGACCGACCCGAAAAGGGAGAAGAAGATTGCGCGTAAAGTGTTCCGACACTGCGACCGGCCTGATTCGCGCCGGGAGGAAAAACGGATCAGCCACTACGACGAAATTCAGACGGCAGTCATACCGGACGTACGGTTCGGCGGGTCTAACTGCGGTGGGCGGGCGAGTGGTCGAACTTGTAGAGCAGGCGGCGGGAGTTGATGTCGAGCGCTTCGAGGATGTTGACGACCGGGTCGGGGGCGATCTGGTTGTGCTTGGCCCAGCACAGGACGTCGAGGTTCTCCTGACCGGCTTTGAGCTGTTCGAGGATGGCGTTGAGCAGGTCGCGGTCGGCGGAGAAGGCTCGGGAGAGGAGGCCGAAGTCGCCGCGGTCGAGTTCGATCCAGAAGCGTTTACCCTGAAGGTGCTCCAGCCACTTCGCCCGCAGGTATCCCCGCCAGTGGTCCGTCACCCACTGCCGCACCGCCGACTCGCCCAGGTCATACCCCACCCGCTCGCTCTCGATCCATTTGAACTTGTCGATCTCCACCTTGCAGTCGGTGTACACACTCAGCCGGGGGACGCCGTGGCGTTCGGCGACCGGGTGGTTGGCGGGCATGGCGGGCGACTCGCAGAACATCGCACGACACCGGAACGGTGGGAGGACCCGTCCGTGGGCGGGGTGAACACCCAATTTATAGCCCAGACTCCCCGTCCGACGCAAGGGGCCGGGCCGGGATTTCGCCCCGCCGGAGGGGTACGGGAGGAACGGCCTCGGCCGGGCGGCTTGCGCCACTCACTCGGCCGGTTCGGCCAGTGCCGACATCGACCCCTGGCAGCGGGCGATGTTCGGGTCCGGACCGTAGCTGTGGATCTGATCCACCTTCAACTCGGCGTGCTCGCGGGTGGTGGTGAGGACGACCGCCCGGCCGGACTCGTCCACCTCCTTGGCCAGCAGGAAGCCCTTCTCCAGCGGGTGGCCGAACAACTCTTTCAGCATGGCGACCACGTACTCGTAGGTGTGGTCGTCGTCGTTCAACAGGATGACGTGGTACGGCGGCTGGTGCTTCAACACCCACTCGGTGTCCACGTCGGTGTCCGGCGTCGCGGTCGGTGCGGGCATCACGGGTCCTGCAAAGGCTGAAAGTGCTCTGCTCGCTCCGCGGGCGGTCTTCCAAACCCGCTCGCGGAGCGAGCAGAGCACTCCCGATTCAATCCCCCCGCCGGAGCGGGCTGATGCGGGTGGCGGTGGCGGCCGCGTGGGCCGGGTGTTCCACCCGCCCGAAGCACACCAGGGCGATGTCGTCCGACTGCGGGGCGCCGTTGGCGTGCTTCCGCACGGCCGCCGCCAGCTTCTCCCCGATCACCCGCGGCCGCGGGTTGAGCACCACCTCCGGGTCGGTGGCCACCGCGTGGACGCCGTCCAGGTCGAACAGCACCCCGTCCGGGGTGGCCGCGTCCGTCACCCCGTCGGTGAACACGGCGATCGTCTCCCCGTACTCCAGGCGGGCGGAGATCATCTGGTACTCGAACCCCTCCATCAGGCCGAGCGGCAGCCCGCCCACGTCGTCGGACACCGACAGGCTGAACGCCTTCGTCTTCGGGCAGTACCGCAGGGGCGTCTGGTGGCCGGCGTTCACCAGGGTGAAGGAGTGTTCGACCGGGTCGATGATGAGGGCCACCAGGGTGACGAACCGGTCGCCGATCCCGCCCCGCACCAGTTGGTCGTTCAGCATGGAGATGGCCTTGTCCGGCCGCGGCTCGGACAGCAGGCAGAAGCGGACCTCGGCGCTCAGCTTGGCCATCAGCATGGCCGCCGGCACCCCCTTCCCGGCCACGTCCCCGAGCACCACCGCCAGCCGCCCGCCGGGCAACTGGATGTAGTCGTAGTAGTCCCCGCCGATCGTCTGGGCGGCGCTGTAGAAGCCGAAGAACTCGTACCCCGGCACGTCCGGCGCGGACTTCGGCAGGAACCCGAGCTGCACCTGCTTGGCCAGTTCGATCTCCCGCTGCGACTTCTCCCGCACCACGAGGGCGGCGATCACCTGCGACTTCTCCACCGCCACGCTCGCCAGGTGCGACACGATGGTGAGCAGCTTCAGGTCGTCGTCCTTGAACTTCTTGGTGACGTCCTGGGTGTCCAGTTGGATGGCCCCGAGGGGCTTGCCGTCGGTCGTCATGAGCGGGGCGCACATGACCGAGCGGATGCGGAACTCGGCGATGCTGACGGCCGTACCCAGGGCGGCGTCCGAACTGGCGTCCTCGCTCAGGAACGCCTGCTGGGTGTCGATGCACCGGCGGACGATGGTCTTGCTGAACCGGTCGTCGGTGCCCGGCCGCCGCGCCCGCATCACCCGCGGGAACGGCCGCCCGGCCTGGTCGAACTGGATGAGCAGGCAGCGGTCGGCCTGCTTGAACACCCCGAACAGAGTCTCGGCCAACTGCGGCAGCAGTTGCTCCAGCTCGACCGTCTTGGCCAGGGCAGTGCTTATGTCCAGCAGCACCCGCAGCCGCTCGGCCGGCTGCACGTCGAGCAACTGCTGGGCGGCCCCCCGGGCGACCGTGCCCTGGATGGTGGTCATCTCGCTGGCCGACTCGTTCTCCGGCGGGTCGGGCAGGTCGGTCAGGAAGTCGTCCGGGAGCGGCTTGGGCGGGGCCGGGCGGTCGTCCTGGAAGCGGAACAGGAAGTCGCACACCTTGACCGTGTCTTCCGGCTTGAGCACCTGCGGGCCGAGGCCGTCGATGTCGCGGGTCTTGATGAACGTCTTGTTCCGCCCGAAGTTCTCGATGTAGATGCTCCCGCCCTTGCTGGTGATGACCGCGTGCCGGCGGCTGATCTGCTGCTGCCCGTCGTCGATGAAGATGTCGCACTTGCCCTTCTCGCGGCCGATGACGATCTCCGACTTGTTGCGGAACTCGAGCGGGAACGTCTGGTGCGAGGTGAGGCCGCCCGGGGACTTGATCAGGATCAGCGACGGCATGGTCGGGCCACCTGAAGCGTACAGCGGGGGGGTGGAGAAATCCTAGCGGTGGATCGACCGATCCGCAAGCAAACTGACACCTTCCGGTCAGCCGGCGGCGTGAGCCGCCTGGGTGCGACCCTACCCGCGGGTGCACACCCGCGGCCCACCGTCGGTAGAATGCCCCACCCCGGAGCCGCCCGTTGCCTCACGCCGTCGCCCTGTTCTTCGCCGCCGCCGCAGCCCGCACCTACCCGCGGGTGGTGTGGCTCGGCCGCAACCGCACCTGGCTGATCCAGGAGACCCTCCTGCCGGTACTCGGCGTGTCCGCCCTGGCCATGACGTACGACTGGCTGAAGGCGCCGAAGGAGTACGTCGGGGTGGTCATCCTCGGGGCGGCCATGACCACCTTCTGGCTGAACGTGCTCTGGAGCCTGGGCGCCCACCTGTACTGGGAGCGGGACAGCGGCAACCTGGAACTGTACATCATGGCCCCGGCCCCGATGATGGGAATTCTGGCCGGCATGGCGGCCGGCGGGATGCTCACCACCGTCGTCCGGGCGGCCGCCATCTTCGCCGCCGGCGTGCTCATCTTCGGCGTCACCTTCCGCCTCGACGACTGGTGGCTCCTTCTGATCGTGTTCGCACTCACCATGCTCGCCCTGTACGGGCTGGGGATGACGTTCGCGTCGCTCTTTTTGCTGTTCGGGCGGGAGGCGTGGCACCTGGTGAACCTGCTGCAAGAGCCGGTGTACCTGATGACCGGGATGAACTTCCCGCTGACCGCGATGCAGAAGATCGCCGGGTACGCGGTGCCGGGGGTGGCCCTGCTCATCCCCCTGACGGCCGGGGTGGACGCCATGCGGCAGTTGCTCTTCCCCTACCGCCCCGGCGACCCCGAGGCCGGCATCCCGACGACCGGCGTCCCGGGCTTCCTGCCGGTGTGGGTGGAGGTGCTGATCCTGGCCGTGCTGGGGGTGGTGTTCCTCGGGCTGGCGAAGTTCTGCCTGAGCCGCATGGAACGAAAAGCGCGGGAGAGCGGCACCCTCGGGGCGCGGTGGCAGTGAGTCCCCCCTCTCCCGCAAGGGGAGAGGGGAGTTTCGCTATCATTTCCTCCGTCCGCACCCCCCGAGGCCCCCCGCCTTCGATGTCCCACTTCGCGCAGACCAGCCTCTTCGCCGCCGACGCCGCCAAGTCCGACCTGCCGCTCTGGCTCGGTCTGACCCTCATCCCGGTGCTCATCGCGATCAACGGGTACTTCGTGGCGGCCGAGTTCGCGCTCGTGGCCGTCCGCCGGACACGGGTCGAGGAGATGGTCAACCAGGGGGTGAAGGGGGCGAAGCGGTTGCTCGCCGCCGTCACCGACCTGGACCGCAGCGTCGGCGCCGCCCAACTGGGCATCACCGTCGCCAGTTTGGCCCTCGGGTTCGTCTCCGAACCGGCCCTGCACAACCTGATCGACCTGCTGCTGAATTCGCTCAACCTGGAGCTGAACGGCACCGTCAAGCACGTCGTCTCGGTGCTGCTCACGCTCTCGCTCATCACCTACATGCACGTGGTGTTCGGCGAGCAGATGCCGAAGATCGCCGCCCTCCAGGGGAGCGAGAAGATCGGCCTGTGGACGGCCGGCCCGCTCAACCTGTTCGCCGTCGCCACCAAGCCGGTCATCCGCCTGATGAACGGGTCGAGTTCCCTCTTCCTGCGGCTGTTCGGGTACAAGGCGACCGACTCGCACGGCGAGATTTACACGGTCGACGAGTTGAAGCTGCTGGTCGAGGACACGGAGGAGGCCGGGTTGCTCGAACCGGAGGCGGCGGACTACGTGATGAACGTGTTCGCCCTGACGAACAAGAAGGTGTCCGAGGTGATGGTGCCGTGGGAGAAGGTGAACGCCCTGGAACTGCGGACCCCGCCGGAGAAGGTCCTGGAGGCGGTGCGAGACGGGGCACACACCCGCATGCCGGTGTACGACGGCACCAAGGACAACATCGTCGGGGTGGTGAACACGAAGGACCTGTTCTTCCTGTTCAGCGTGCGGGGGGCGGTGATCTTGGCCGACGCCCTGTACGACGCCCAATTCGTCCCGCCGGACGAGCCGGTCAGCCGCACCCTCAGCCGGTTCAAGAAGAGCCACCGGCCGATGGCGGTGGTGAAGGACGGGAACACGGTGCTCGGCATCCTGACGCTGGAGGACGTGATCGAGGAGATCGTCGGCGACCTGGAAGACGAGCACGACGACCCGAAGCGGCGGAGCCAGTTCCGGCGGATGATCAAGCGGCTGGCGCCGGGCAGCCAGTCGAAGCCGAAGTAGGAAACGGTGAACCGGCGGGGGGGGGCGGCCGCGGGGGGCGCGCCGCCCCCGGGCGCCCCCCCCCCCGGCCCCACCAGCGCCGGGGCCCCGCGCCCCCCCC
>CAYMHO010000019.1:35885-46056 GCA_964390195.1 uncultured Fimbriiglobus sp.
TCGGGGGGGGGGGGGGGGGGGGGGGCCGGGGGGGGGCGCCCCCCCCGCGCCCCCCCCCCCCCCCGCCGGTTCACCTCGAAGTCGGTGGCACGGCCCGACCCCGCGAGGTGTCGCCTCTCCCGAACGACACCGCCGCCCGCTCTCGCGTCCGCCGGTCGGGTGTGCCTCTCCCGAACACACCCGACCGGCGAGGGGCCGGACCGCACCACGCGGCTCCGGAATCGGTCTCAGCCAACCAGCACCAACTGTCGGTCATCGGCAGTCACTTCGAGTGCATCCAACGCGGCGTCCAGATCGAACAGGCTGACCCAGCCGACGAGTTGCGGGTCGGCGTCGCCCCACCCGCCGTCCGGGGTACACCCGAGCCAAAAGTCCCCCGGTTGCGGGGTCGCCGCCGGCGACACGATGAACAGCCCGTGCCGTACGGCGATCCGCCTCAGGCGGGTCAGGTAGGCCGGCGGCAGTTCGCGGCGGACGGCGATTCTCTGCACGCTCAGCGGGGCATCGTCCCATTCGATTCGGATCATCGCTCGGTCCCTCGATGGGGGGCGGGAGAGCGATCGGCGAGGCTTTGGTTCCTGGACCTCGTCAATCACTACTAATATGACATAGAAAGTAAACTATGTCAAGAGGTGGACTCAGAATTCGATCCGGACGGTTTCGCCTCGTGTTTTCGCGGAGGGAGTGGCAAGTGTGGACTGAAATCGATTCACCCGGTCGGCTTCTGTCCATTCGCCGCCAAGGCGTGGGTCTGGGACAGGGGCTTCACCCAGAATCGATCCCCGTGGAGAATCCCGACAACCGGACCTGGGCCAGCACGAACCGCTCCGCCGTTCGCCAACGGGCCTTCTTGCCGAAGGGTTACACATCTGCGAAGCTACACCCGTCGCACCTCTCGTCCCCCCCGGTCCGGTCTGCCCATGGAAAAGAAGAACCCGCTGCTCAGCTTCTTCACCAGCGAGTGGTACTTCTCCTACCCGATGACGCTCATGCTGTTCGTCGCCCTCGCCCTGGTGGTGTGGCGGCTGCTGCTGAACATGAGCGCCAAGTCGAACCTGGACGCCCTGCTGCCGGACGTGCAGGAGAACCTGAAGCGGAAGGGTACCAAGGCGGCACTCGCCCTGTGCGAGACCGAGACCGGCCTGATCCCGAAGGTGATGTACACGGCCGGCCTGCAGGCGTCGGACCAGGGGGTGGCGGCCATGCGGCGGAGCATGCAGGCGGCCGTCGATCACGAGATCCTGCCGCGGCTCAACTTCCTACTGCCGACCATCCTGGCCATCGCCAAGATCGCCACCATGGTCGGCCTGCTCGGCACCGTCATCTCGATGATCTTGACGTTCACCGCCATGAACTCGGAGGCGGTGAAGGGGGCGGCCGCCGGGGCGGACATGGCCAAACAGAGCGAGAAGATCGGCCTAGCCCTGTTCGCCACCGCGTTCGGGCTGATGACGGCCATCCCGCTGGTGTTCGCGCACGTGCTGTTCAAAGCGTCCATCACCAAGTTCGAGATCAAGACGAAGGTGGCCGCCCAGAAGCTGGTGACGCTGGTGCAGAAGGCCAAGTCCGGCGACTGGGGCGAGGAGGAGGAGGAGGACCGCGGGAAGAAGGGCCGCAACCGGGAGGAGGACGAGGAAGAGGACCGGCGGGGGTCACGTGCCCGGCGGTGAAGCGAGAGGGGGAGAAGGGGAGACACGGAGAGGGGGAGACAAGAGAAGTGCCTTCGCTGATCCTCCTCCACTGATCCCTGATTTCTCTCCGTGTCTCCCCATCTCCCACTCTCCGTGTCTGCACCAAGCCCGAACCACCTGACCCCCCAACAAAATGCCCGCACCCGCCCTCGACGTCTGGTTCGTGTCCACCGAGCAGGTGTACCGGGGCGTTCCGTTCCAGGTGGCCGCCGGGTGGGTGGAACAGGGCCGCGTGTCGGCCGCCGACAAGGTGCGGCCGACACGCACCAACGACCCATGGGTGACGGTCGCCGAACACCCGCTGCTGTCCGACTACCTGCCGCTCAAGTACGGCGGCGGCAAGCCCGTGCCCGCGGCGGCTGCGACGTCCGACACGATCGAACCGCTAGACGCCCCGGACCCGGTCGGGCACACGCGGGCCGAGGCGGAAGACGACGACGTGGACATGATCCCGCTCATCGACGTGAGTCTGGTGCTGCTGGTGTTCTTCATGATGACCACGGCGGCCGCCAGCAACGACTCGCTGGTGAAGCTGGCCGAGGTGCAACAGGGGGCCGAGATCAACCGCGAAGACCCGCTGGTGATTACCGTGCAGATGGACCTGCGGGAGTCGGGCGAGGCGTTCTACGCCCTCAAGGTCGGCGCCGGGCGGACGATCAAGCCGGAAGACAACAACCTGCTCACCCTGACCGACGTGAAGGCCCGGCTGGACGCCCTGCTGCCGCAGTTCACCAGCCCGCCCGAACTCCGCATCGCCTGCCACCCGAAGGTGAAGAACGTGCGGGTGCGGGAGCTGGTGACGGAGATCGACCCGTACCGCCGCAAGGGCATCATCACCAGCTACCGGGCCGAAGTGAACGAGAAGCCGAAGGCGAACTGACGTGTTCCGCGAGCCGTTGTAGCCGGCCTCTGTGAGGCCGGCCACAGCAGAGATCACCGCATGACCCCAACGTCCCCCTCCGACTGGCTCGTGCGGCTGTCCGCCGACCCCAACCCCCGCCCTGTGACCACCCCGGAGGCGGTGCTGGTCGGGGTGCGGGACGGCGACTGGGAGCCGTCCGACGAGGTCCGGGGGCCGGGCGACCGCATGTGGCTGCCGATCGAGGAACACCCGCTGTTCGCGGACGCCATCTCGGGCATGGGACCTCCCCCGCCCGAGCCGGTGGACGAGACCACCCTGGACATGAACCCGCTGATCGACGTCGCCCTCGTGCTGCTCATCTTCTTCATCCTCACCGCCACCGTCCAAACCCTCCGCCGCACCATCGAGGTGCCCCCGCCGAACGTCGAGGCGGCTGGGTCGCCGAGGCCGAAACAGGAGGACCTGCAAGACCGCACGTTCACCCTGACGGTGACGCTCGACGAGCGGGAGGAGCCGATTCTGAAGGCGACCACCAACTCGAGCGAGCGGGTGATCGCCTACGACCGGCTGGAGAAGGAGTTGACGGAGGTGGTGAAATCGACCGGGCGGAACGAGATGATCCTGAAGATCCACCCGGACGTGCTGTGGGAGGTGTCGGTGCGGATTCACAGCGCCGCCACCGAGGCCGGCGTGCGGGGCGTCTACATCCCCGAAAAGAAGAAGTGAGCGGCCGAGGAAGTCGCCGCACGCCCCGCGGGGCGTGCGGCGACGTTCCCCGTTAGTCGTGCCGCCGGCGGGTCCGCCCTTCCCCGTCGCGATCGCGGTCGGCCTCCGCCCGCTGGCTCGCCTTCGCCTTCTCCTTGCTCAACCCGAACATCAGCCACAGGAAGTGGGCCAGGGCGGCCGGCCCCCACACCACCGCGATGCCGATCGGCCGCCCGAACGAGTCCATCTGCAAGTCTCCCTCGGAGAACATGAGCACGCTGAACAGCGTGGTGATGGCCATGAGGATGATGCCGGCCACGAGCAGGCGGTTGAGGACGAACGCCCGGCTGACGGCGGGGAACTTGCGGGCGTTTGTGGCGAAGAACAGGAGCATGGCGAACAGCAGGCAGTGCATCACCCCGCTCAGCACCAGGCCGGCGGACACCCGCTGCGCCGTGGTGTACCACTCGTCGAACCACGACTTGGTGGTGGTGGGCGGCGGGGGCGGCGGCCACCCGGGCCCGCCCGGCCCGCCCGGTCCCATCCGCACCGTCGCCGGCGTGCCGCCCCACTGGTTCTGCTTGCCGCCGAACAGCCCGTCGAACGTCTCGGAGAAGGACACCGTCAGGCCGGTGAGCATGAGCATCACCGACAGGTGCAGGAACACCCCGAGGGCGAACTTGCGGCCCAGGTGCGGGTCGCGGTCCTCCGCCGGCAGGGCCGAGTTCCGCACCCGCAACGACAGGAACTGCACCAGCAGCACCACCGCCCCGCCGATGCCCGCGCACATCGAGAACACGATCAGGAAGGTGTCGAACGACCGCATGGGCTGCTCCGGTGGGGCTGGGAGGCCGACAGGCACACACTACAACCTTTCCCCCGGAGTACAACCGTCGCCGCCGTGGGCCGGCCGTTGACCTGCCCCCTACTCTGGTGGGTGGGGCGTCGCCCCGCATTTCCCACGGAGGTTCTCACACATGGCCCGGTTGCTCTCGGCTCTGGTGGCGGTGCTGCTGGTCGGCGGGTGGGCGGTCGCCGAAGACAAGAAGCCGGCGGACGACAAGAAGGCGGACGCCCCGACCGGGGTGTGGGTGAAGAAGACGGACGAGGGGCTGACCCTGCAACTCGACTTCACCAAGAAGGACGTGCTGGTGACGACCGTGACGGTGGAGGACAAGAAGCTGGTCATCACCAGCAAGCTGACCGCCGGCAAGGACGGCAAGTGGACGGCGAAGGCGACCAAGGTGGAGAACAAGAACGACTTCCCCGTCACCCCGAAGGACGACTACGAGTTCAGCTTCAAGCTGAAGGTGGAGAAGGACGCGGTGACGGTGTCCGCCTTCGAGGCGAACGAGAACCAGGAGGAGGCGCGGACGGCGGTCGAGGGGGAGTACAAGAAGAAAGAGGACAAGTGAGCCGGGCGGCGCCGCGGTCGGCCACCGGCCGCGGCACCTGTTGGTACGGTTGTCCGGCACGGCGGGGCACCCCCGAGACGAACGCGAGGCAAATCCCTGTTCCGGCGGCGGGCGGCGACCGGGTAACATGCGGCACCATGACCGAATCCGTCTGGCTATCGACCGAGTCCCCGACGTGGATGTTCCAGCACGTCAAGGCGCGGCTGTCCGGCCGCAAGCTGCAACTCCTCGCCTGCGGGTGCTGCCGCCTGCTCGACCGCTGGCTGACCGACACCCAGCGGGCGGAACTGGCGGTGGTCGAACGGTACGCCGACGGGATGGCGTCCGACGACGACTACCAGCAGGCGAAGGAGACCTTCCTCCGCGGGGTGAACCCGCTGCTCATCGCCACCCCGACCGGGAACTCGCTCGCCCCCACCCTGGAGGCGGCGGTGGCGGGAGCGCTGGTGGGCACGGTCAGCCAACCGCTCGACGTGGGCATGAGGCGGGTGCTGGAACTGGTGGAGGCGGCGGGCGCGCGGGCGGGCGGGCCGGGCGGGCCGCGGGAGGTCCGGCGGGAGATCAGCCGGCGGATGTGCCTGGTGTTTCACGAGGTGGTGGGGAACCCGTTTCACGAGCGGGTGGTGGCCGGGCCGGAATGGCTGGCCGCCGGCCGACGGGCGGCCCCCTGGATGCTGCGGGTGGGCGAGACGCCGCGGGCGATCGCCCTCGGCGTGCAGGCCGACCGGGCGTTCGACCGCATGCCCATACTGGCCGACGCACTCGAAGACGACGGGTGTAACGACGCCGACCTGCTGGCCCATTTCCGCCACCAACCGGCTCACCTCCGCGGCTGCTGGGCGTTAGACTTGGTGTTAGGCAAATCGTGACGCCGGAGTCTCCGCCATGTCCAACCGCTCCCGTCTCCTGCTGCTGGTGTCAGTCGCTGTGCTGGGTGGGGTTCTGTGGTTCGGGTCGAAGGCGCTCAGCCCGTCCGCCCCGCCGGACGAGTTCGCCGTCTCCGCCCCGTTCACCCACGGCAACCTGACCGTCTTCCTGCTGTACGGCCCCGACTCCGAACGGAGCCGGCCGGTGCTGGGGCTGGACGAAGCCCTCGCCCGCAAGTGCGCCGTCGTCCACGAGACCGGCGACGTGGGCGAGCTGACCGTCGAGAACACCTCCGAGGAAGACGACCTGCTGCTGCTGAGCGGGGACATCGTGAAGGGCGGGCGGCAGGACCGCGTGCTGCAAGCGACGATGATCCTGCCGCCGAAGTCGGGCAAGGTGCCGGTGCGGTCGTTCTGCGTGGAGCAGTCGCGGTGGTCGAAGCGGGGCGGGGAGGCGGACACGCACTTCGCCGAGAACCTGGCGCAGATCGGCGGGAAGGAGCTGAAGAAGGCGGTGCAACTGGCCGGCAGTCAGGGCGAGGTGTGGGAGAACGTGGCCGTTCAGCAGGCGGCACTGAGTCGCAACGTGGGCACGACGGTGAACAGCCCGGCCTCGCCGACCAGCCTGCAACTGGCACTGGAGAACGACAAGGTGCAGGCGGAGGTGGCGAAGTACCGCGACACCATCTTGCGGAAGGTGGGCACTCCGAACGGCGTGATCGGGTTCGTGACGGTGGTGAACGGCAAAGTGACCGGCGCGGAGGCGTTCGCCTCGCACGCCCTGTTCGAGAAGGCGTGGGCGAAGGCGGTGAACGCCGCGGCCGTCGAAGCGGTGGCCGAGAAGACCGACCGGCCGTTCGCGGGGATGACGACCGACGCAGTGCGGGGCTTCCTGGCGCGGGCGGGAAACGAGGCACGCGATCCAGGACCGCACAACTCAGGTGGTCAGTTCGGACTCTTCACGTTCGATGTTACGGAGGCGGCAGAAGCATCCCCGGATCGGACCGCCGCATACAGAGGGCTTTCAAACGCCACCCGCGACCGGCTTCCGAGCCGCGGAGGCGGCACGGCCGTCGTGATCACTGAGGTGAACAACTTGGTCGAAGAGATCCCCTACCGTTCACAGCATCCATTCAACCCGTTCACCCAAACGGACGGGCAACAGGTCAACCCCGCTGACCCGATTCACTTGAACCTCAACGGAGCGATGCAGACCCGCGGACGAGACGGTTATCGCGTTGGCAGTAGCCAACAGGGACAACAGAATTCGGTCGTCCCGTCGAAAAGTGCCGTCGTCGAGTACCACGAGAAGGGCGGCGGGGTCATCCACAAGAGCTTCCTGCCGAAGTGACCGACGAGTTGGAGTTCACGCTTCAGCGTGACTTCCGCACGACTCACGCTGAAGCGTGAACTCCAACCCCGAGCTCTCCCCAATACGCAGGCACCTCCGCCACCCACGTCACCTCTTCCTTCGTGAACGGGTGGGTCAGCGTCAGTTGCCGGGCGTGCAGCGCGATCACCCGCTCGCGGGGCAGCTCCGCCGGCGGGCCGAACGCCACCCGCGAACCGTATTTCTCGTCACCGAACACCGGGTGCCCGCGGCTGGCGCACTGCACCCGCAGTTGGTGCATTCGACCGGTCAGAGGTGACAACTCCAGCACCGTCCCGCCGGCCACCCGCTTCAGCACCTTGTACCCGAGCGTTGCCAGCTTCGCCCCCGGTTCGCCCTCCTGGCCCACCACCGTCTCGGCCACGTCCGCCTTCTTGACCAGCCAGTCGGACCACACCTCGGCGTCGGGTGCCACCTCGCCTTCGACCACCGCCCAGTACACCTTCTTCGTCGTGTGCTCGGCGAACTGGGCATGAACCCGCTGAGCGGCCTTCGTGTTCCGGGCGAAACACACCACCCCGCTGACGGCCCGGTCGAGCCGGTGCGGCACCCCGAGGTACACACCCGCCGGCTTCTGGTGCTTCTCCTTGATGTACGCCTTCACCAGCCCCTCCAAGCTGGGCACGGCGGGCGGCGCCTGGGTGAGCAGCGGGGCGGGCTTGTTCACCACGATCAGGTGGTGGTCCTCGAACAGCACGCGGGCGGGGTCGAGCGGGCTGGGGTGGTTGGGGGTCATGGTCAATCGTCACAGGAAGTGCCTGTTCTTCCGACAGTGAGCCGGGCGATTCCGGTCGGGGTTCCATTTTTGTGGCGGTCGGCAGGGCGATCGTGCGCTATGGTCCATTCAGACGGTGTGATCTTTCCGATCGCACCGACGGTCTCATTCGGCACCGGCCCTAAAGGTGCGGCCGGGTGAGAGTCGGAGTCGCCATTTCGCCCCTGAATCACGCGCCGCAAACTGCCGACGGTTCGATCTCCTGTTCTATGGAATAGGGTCAGCAAGAACCGGAGGGCCGCGACGTGATCATCCCGCTACTCGTGACCGGCTTGGGTGTGGTTGTCTTCGGGGCCGTCGTGATGCTAAAGCCTTCCAGCGTGGTCTACCCGTTCGCCCCCCGCAAGGTGGACCCGTCCGCCGACACGATGGCGGGCGAGGCCGAGACCGTGTTCGCCGACGACGGCTGGACGGTCATCACCCTGACCAGCCTGAGCGAGGTGGAAGACCTGCTCGACTGCCTCGAGGCGCAGAAGTTCGCCCAGCGGGAGGTGCGGGTGATGGGCAACAGCAGCTTCCGGGTGCGGTGGAAATAAGGCAGGTGTCGCCCGCCGGGCGGCACTCGAATTGTGCCGCCCGGCAGGCGTCACCTACCCTCTCGGGTACTCCACCCGGTGGGTGTGTCGGATCGCCTGCCCCCGCAGCATCACCTCGGCCCCGTCCGGCCACGTCACCCGCACCGATTCGGTCGTCGTCAGTTCCCCCAGCCCGAAGTGGGCGACCGGCTCCATCTGGCACAGGTAGCCGCTCCCGCCGTCGATCACCCGCACCTGCGTCCGCCCGCCGGCGGTCAGTCGCACGGTCGCCCCACGGGCGGGAGCGCCGAACCGCGTCACCGGGGCGTACCGCACCCAGTTGTTGCCGGCGCTCGCCGCTTTGAAGAGAGCCAGCGGCTGCTCCGACGCCTCGCCGTGGCACACCAGCAGTTCCAGCACCCCATCACCGTCGATGTCGGCGACCGCCGCCCCGGTGCCGGCCCCGGCGGGCAGCGTCGCCGGTCCGGGATCGCCCAACCGCCACTCGCCGTCGATCCGGCGGAACAGGCGGTTCGGCTCGCCCAGGTTGTTGAAGAACAGTTCCTCGAACCCGTCGTTGTCGAAGTCGGCGGCGATGACGGTACGGACGCGGCTGGGCAGGGCCATCGCGGGGGTGGCCCGGTCGCGGAAGCGGCCCTCGGGGGTGCGGACCATCAGCCGGTGCGGGCCGTCCCAGTTGCCCCACACCACATCGAGCCGGCCGTCGCCGTCGGCGTCCAGCACCGTCACCCCGCGGGCGGCTTCGTCCGGGTCGGCCAGCCGCACGTCGTGGGCGATCTCCAGGAAGGTGCCCATGCCGGTGTTGCGGAAGAGGAAATTCGCCCCGGACTCGTTCACGCACAGGATGTCGGTGCGATCCGACGCCAGCGGGCCGGCCCACACCCCCCGCCCGCCGGTGCAGAGGTTCAAGCCGAGAGCCGGAGCCAGATCGACGAGCCGCCCGTCCCCGCCCATCTCGTAGTAGCCCATCGGCCGGCCGTAGTTGGCGACGAAGAAGCCGTACCGCCCGGTGCCGCGGCGATCCAGGGCGGCGACGGATCGCCCGGCGACGGCGTTGCGGGATTGCCTGTTGCCCGGGTGGGAGAGGAGGTCGTGCCAGCGGCCGGTGGTGGGGTCGTGGTCGAACAGGCGGTCGGGGTGGGTTTTCGGCCCGGCGAAGGTGTCCGCGTGCATGGCGTACAGCTCTTCGCGGCCGTCGCCGTCCACGTCCCCGGCGATGAGCGAGAGCGTCTGCCGGTCGGGGTCGGCGATGGAGCGGGGGGCAACGTCCCAGAGTTGGCTGCCATCCCAACGGAGTACTCGGTTCGGCCCGCCGAACCCGGCGACGACGAACTCGGGTCGGCCGTCGGCGTCGAAGTCCGTCACCGCCGCCCCGTAGTGGAAGGCGGGCGGGTTGGTGCGGATGAGCGGGGAGACGTCGGCGAACATGCGGCGGCCCCGGTGGGGTTGCCGCGATTGTAGGGCGAGAAGTGCGGCGGCGCAAGGCGGAATCCTCTTCGCCGCGACCGACAGGGAGCGTGGGACCCACGCGCCCTGTCGGTCGCGGCGAAGAGAGGTTGTCACTTCTTCGGCGCCTTCACGTACCGATCGGCCCACGCCAGGAACGTCGGCCAGTTGGGGCCGACGGTGTGCCCGCCCTCGTGCATGCGGAAGGCGATGTCGCCGTCGGTCAGCCCAACTTTCTCGTCGGGGAACTCCTTCGTGCCGTAGTCCTTCTTGCCGAGCAGCTTGTACACCGGCCCGGCCTCGTACCCCGCCAGAAAGCTCCCTTTCGCGTCGATCCAGGTGCCCTCGACTTTGAGCGAGCCGACGGAGATGAAGACCGGCCGCGGGGCACACATGGCCACCAGGTGGTGGGCGTCCACGGGCAGGTCCTCGGCCGTCTTCGGGCCGGCGTACTTGATGTAGTTGCCGCACATCCAGTGGTACTC